>NZ_FOLO01000097.1 GCF_900112265.1 Pseudoalteromonas denitrificans DSM 6059
ATTCTATTTTGATGTAGTGTTTGGTTACCCAGTAACCTGTCAATGCGTTTAATACCGTATTTTTCAATTGAGCTATTTGACTGTGCTAACGCTCTACCGATAGAAGTTAAACTCAGTCTTGCGCCATGTTTAACTGCATCAACAGCTTCCATTAATGACTGTTTAATTCGTTTATCAAATTTAATTGGATCTATCATATTTAGTGTGGATAATGTCATTTGATGTCTGTATCTGTTAGGTTTGTTTTTTGGCGAAAGTATATTTAACAGATCACAGGCATCACTTCAAAAATTTGTGGGGATCCTTAAGGTTTTAGTTGAACCTTTACCTCATATTCTTTTTCATGTTCAAAATCTGGATGCGTCATTTGATTACAAAACTCACCATCATTCGTTAAAATTAGTAGACCTCTGGAGTCTTTATCTAAACGGCCTATAGGGTAAACACGCTGAACCTTAGGGAGATGATGAAGCAAACTGGCAGGATCATCAATATTCAGTTTACAATCTACGCCAACAGGTTTGTGATAAGCATAATAAACGCGATTTATATCTACAGTGATTTTTTGCCCTAAAATTGTAATATCATCTTGTTCATTTACATGATCAATATGATTTGCAGCTTGCCCATTAACCAATACATCTCCATTATCAATATGTCGAGATGCTTGTTTACGAGAACAATACCCACTGTGCCCTATATATTTTGCTAGTCGCATCATATTAAATTTTGCACTTTATTTTACCTTGCTTAATAATCTTTAATTTACGATATGTAGAGCAAGAAAATCACAAGAACAGTTCCCCCGCCCTATGTATTTAGCAAGCCTCATCATTAGTCACTTTTAATATTTGTTTCATCATTTTTTGGTAAATCTCCTTTGATCACAACAGTTGCACTAATTTTATCTTGAATAGCCTGCCTATTTGGATCCCAATAAATTTGCATGAAACCCAATAAACCAGTTGCAAAACCAGCACCATAACCACCATAACGCCCAAAAGCATCCCAAGCATTTAAATACTCACCTGAGAGTGTGATAACGCGTATGCCCATCATTTTTTTACCTAAAGTTTGCCCCCGCCAGAGTAAAGTAAATAAAGTGAAATATACAGCAGCCCAGCCAAAACCTAACCCTAAATCAGTTACTAGTACCTTAAGCCATTCCACTAAACTATGATCCGTTTCCAAAGGAGAGTTCAATGCTTTTTTTGTTGATGTTATATTTTCTTTTTTTTCATCCGCTTTTACACCTTCATATATTCCCCAAAGAATAGATCTGACAATTTTAGGTTCTGTGACACCTGTAATATCATTTTCAAAAAAACCATCATCAAAAATATCTGGATGTTTGTTTTTTAATTTATCTAAAGCCAGTTGCTGACATTTGATTTCACATTCTTTTGCTTTAGTGGCTTTTAAGTAAATTTGTATATCTTTCTTTTGCTTATCTGTAAGTTCTGTCTCAGTAGAAATTTTAATCAGTCCGTCATTTGTATCGAAGTAATCTATCGATTCAGCAAGTAATGAGGAAATAGCAATAAATAATACAAACGCAGATATAAATTTTAATAACTTACGTAACCAAGATTTTGTTTGTGGTAGATATTTGTCATTCATCCCTCTATAAAAAGCCAAGGCAGCCACAACCGAGATCAAAGCAGCACTGAGTTTTGCAGCTACAAAAATAAAAAAAACATCGATTAAAATAGCAATACCTCGTCGATTAGGACTTGCTAATGGCAACCCTAACAATGCCTTATTAATTTTAAATGCATAAGGTGTAATGATCTCTCTGGTTTCTTCGGTTGATAGATGAAGTTCTTTAAATTCTTTTGGTTCCATACTGCTCAAATCACTATCAATAATAAAGGGTTAGCCTAGCAGTATTTCTTGGCTATTAAAATAACCTTGTTTGCACCCCTTGCATGTTTCCACGCATAAATTGTTTTTTACGCCATATAAGTAGTTCGCCTTTTTCTGCATTTTTTATTGACGAATCTATTGCCAAAATACGATTATCAAAACGTGTTTCAAGTTGATCCATCGATGTATGACCAACAATAATATGTTTGGCTTTGATCTGCTTTAATATTTTTTCAATGTCCACTTGATTAAGGTTTGTATCAGTAAAAAATCCACGGTACCAAACTGGTCCTGTTGCTCCTTGTAATATATTAAAAATATCATTTTGTTTTATGTCTTCTTTGCTCAAACCTATGCTTTGTCTAAATTGCTCATTTGTTTGCTCTAAGCTTAAATTTAAATCCAAAAAATCTTGATGGATACCACCATGTAAAAATACAAAATCATTAATTTTAATCACAGTTGCCTTACTACGTAACCAACGGCCAAGCACAGTATTAATTGAAAACAAGGATTTTAAATCTCTATTTACTAAGTTTAATGTTTTTATATATTTATTATGTAAATAACGATCGTCACCTCTGAGTACCATGTACTCATGATTCCCTAATAAATAATGTAACTTACCACCCGCTTTTAATGCCTGTTGCTCTAATTTATAAACTAACCATAAAGCTTCTGTTACTGTGTCACCCCGATCAAAAATATCACCCGTGATCACTAAATGTCCTTTACCCCAACTCCAATTATGCAGAGCATCAATCACTCCATTCTTTTCAAGTAATTGAGAAAAAATTCCAACTTGTCCGTGAACATCACTAATCGCAGCTATTTTCTCTACCTTGGTATAGTTATCTTTTCCATCAATATTAAATTTTTGAGGTATAAGTAAAGCTTCGCTATATTCAGATATAGTTAGCTGATTATCTGTTATTTGATACTCCATTAACGCATCTTTACCATTTATTAAATATGGACCATCACTATACTTTTCATGTGCATTGAGCTGTGTAAAAAATGCGGTTAATACTACATTAAACAACCAAATATATTTTTTCAAAATAACTTCTCCTTAATTCCACGGTTATTTATCTGGTAAATATAAACAAAAATAAACTTTGCATACAAATATATCTATCTCGTTTTAATATTAATTCCAACAAAAATAGCCCACCATACAAAGTATAAATGGGCTATTACTACGGATGAAAGTTACTGTCTTAGAAGTTAATTTCGATAAAAGCGAGAGGTTTTTTCAAGCTTAATATCAGGCTCTTCCATAGCTTGAATGGTAAAAGTGACATTGGTGATTTTTTTCTTTAAATCATAGCCATCAGCTATAAGTGTGACAGCTATTTGTTTCATAACTCCAGGTTCAATTAATAGCTTTTGAGGCGCCTTTAATTTTACAGTTTCAATACCAGAAACTGAGATATTATAATGCATTGCAGTCTGAGTTTTATTTATCATCCTCAGTGTATAAGAATTTTCAACTAAGCCTTCATAATTCACTCTATAAAGAGCATTTCGATCTCTTAGAATAGAAGTTTCTAACGGTATACGATTGAAGGCCCAAATACCCATTACAATAAAAATGATCACTGTAAATATACCGTAACCCAAAAGCTTAAGTCTAAACTTACTAATTTTCTTACCTGACATAGCATGTTCGCTGGTGTATTTGATTAACCCTTTTTCATAACCAAATTTATCCATAGTTTCATCACACGCATCAATACAAAGAGCACAGTTTATACATTCATACTGCAACCCATTACGTATATCTATACCTGCAGGACATACTTCAACACATAAATTACAATCAACACAATCACCTAAGCCTAGAGATTTAGGATCATCTTTACGTTTACGGCGACCTCTAGATTCACCTCGCGTTTTATCATAAGCAACTAATAAAGTATCTTTATCAAACATCACAGCCTGAAACCGAGAATATGGGCACATATATATACACATTTTTTCACGTAACCAACCTGCATTACCATATGTACATAAAGCAAATAAAAACACCCAAAAACCAACGATGCCAGACCATTGAAAAAGCACCATATCCGTATATAAATCAATTGCAGGAATAAAATAAGACATAAAAGTAGTTGCGGTTAATAACGACATTAATAACCAAATACTGTGTTTTAATAGCTTTTTTTGAATTTTACTTGCAGACCAAGGCATTTTATCAAGCTTTATGCGCTGATTTCGTTTACCTTCAATTTTATGCTCCACCCAAATATAGGCTAAAGTCCACACTGTTTGTGGACAAATATAACCACACCAGACTCTACCCAACCAAGTTGTTACAAAGAATAGTGCAAATGCCCCAGCCATAAATATCCATGCTAGCAACATAAAATCTTGTGGCCAAAATGTGACCGAAAAAATACGAAACTGTTGATTCGCAACATCAAATAATACAGCTTGCTGACCATTATACTGAATAAAGGGCACTACAATAAAAGCAAGCATCAGTGCCCAACTCATTAAACGACGTATATTTTGAAAATAACCTTTTTGTTCTCTAACATAGATAGGCCCTTCGGTTTTATAGGGCTTGATGATCATGTCTTCTTCTTTAATATCAAATTTCATTTTTGCTACAACTCAATGACGGATTCATTCAGCTATAACAAGAATCAGACCAAACATAAAAAACAATAACCAATTGAATTTAATATCTTTTATTTTTTATAGATAAAATCAAAGCCGCGATATATAACAGATGAGCGATATATCGTGGCTTTCATGTTAATTTCGAGAAATGCATAACTTTTTCATACGTGACCTTAAGGTGCTATCAGGCATACCAAGTAACTTAGCTGCTCCAGACTCCCCACCAATTCGCCAATGACAATCATTTAAAACTTCTAAAATGTAACGTTTTTCAATTGTCGATAATGGCTCTTTTGTCATGTTTGATAAATTTGAATTAAAATTAAAGTTTTGTGTAATATTTAAAATTCTAGTGTTTGATAAAATCATTTCTCTTTCAAGAATATTCTGTAACTCTCGAATATTACCAGGCCAGTTATAGCGCATCAGCTTTTCTAAGCTACGATTACTAATACCCTCAACTTGTTTATTTAACTTGTGATTTAAACGCTTTAAAATGTTTTGACATAATGCAGGCATATCTTCAATACGTTGACGAAGTGATGGTACTTCGATTGGAAATACATTTAATCTGTAATATAAATCCATACGAAACTTACCTTGCTCTACCATTTTTAATAAGTCTCTATTTGTTGCAGCTATCACTCTTATATCAACTTTGATAGTTTTATTTCCACCAACACGTTCAAACTCTTGTTCTTGTAATACTCTTAGTAATGTACTTTGCGCTTCAAGTGTTAACTCCCCTATTTCATCTAAAAACAACGTCCCTCTATCAGCGAGCTCAAACCGCCCTTTACGCCTTTCATTCGCTCCTGTAAATGCACCTTTTTCATGGCCAAATAATTCAGATTCTAACAAAGTAGCAGTGAAAGCAGCACAATTAACTTTAACCAAAGGTGAATTACAACGATGACCCAATTGATGCAAATTACGCGCAACCACTTCTTTTCCTGTGCCATTTTCACCTAAAATCAAAACTGTGCTATCGGTTTTACTAACAAGTTTGATTTGCTTAAGCATTTGTATAAATAAAGGACTGGTGCCAACTAATCCTGAATTAGCCCAATTTTCATTTATTTCGTCTTTTAGGTAAGTATTTTCTGCTTGGAGTTTTTCAGTCAACTTTTGCACTGTCTTAAGTGCTTCTCGTAATGCCTGATCTGTTTCTTTTTGCTGGCTTACATCACGAAATACAGCCACAGCGCCAATTAACTTTCCTTGCTTAAATACCGGAGTTGAAGTGTACTCCACCGGAAAATGACTCCCGTCTTTACGCCAAAAGACTTCACTTGTTACTTTTCTTTCTATCCCATCACGCATTGTATTATAAATTTGGCA
This sequence comes from Pseudoalteromonas denitrificans DSM 6059, assembly GCF_900112265.1. Classification (GTDB taxonomy): domain Bacteria; phylum Pseudomonadota; class Gammaproteobacteria; order Enterobacterales; family Alteromonadaceae; genus Pseudoalteromonas; species Pseudoalteromonas denitrificans. The sequence continues at coordinate 5,839 of NZ_FOLO01000097.1, forward strand.
TTGTTCAGCAGGATACTCACTGCCATCAGCATGGCTATGATGATGATATTTATGTATATTTTTACCTAATAGATGTTTTGCTTGCCATCCTGTCATTCTTTCAGCAGCAGGATTTACAAATACAGCATTGCCTTCAAGATCAAAGCCGTATATACCTTCACCTACAGCATTTAAGAGTAATTCTGAATCAGCTAAAAATTGTTTAATTGCATGAGCCACTTTATTTCTTCCAATACGCGATATATCGTGGCTGTAATTATGATTGATTAAAGCCATTAAATAAAATGTTATTTTACATCTTGAAATTGAATGGTTAATTGATGAATAACAACTAAATTTACAATAAACCACAGATCTTTAATGATAAACTGCCCTGTACCAGTTAAAAGCGTATTCACAGATAGAGAGCCACTAAAAGTAAATAAAAAACTTTGAGTCACTATAAAGACCGTACTTGCCAGTAGTAATGCAATAATAAGGTAACGCTTTGTATACATGCTAATAGCCAATACTAAAGTGATAACTAAATCATAGAAGCCAATTAAGTTTGATGTCATTTGCACATCAAAGAAATTATATAACCAAGACATTAAAAAGGAGCTTTTAACCAAAGCCTCAATACCTTGCGCTTCGACTAAAGTGAATTTCATACCACCAATCCAAATATATACTAAAGCAACAGGAAAAAAGTTAAGCCAGATTAGCTGTCGGTTAGATAAAAATTCAGGTTTAATGAAGTAACAACCTATTGAAAATAATGCAAAGTACTTAATAATTCCTTGCCCTGATCCAATTGCCGGAAAACCACCTAAAGAAGAGATCCATACTTTTTCACTGAACAAGGTAAATAAAGGTACTAAGCTTATAAAAACTAATAAGTATCCAAACCCTTTAGCTACTTTTTGTTTATTAAGACCCCCAAAAGATAAAGCTGCACAAAGTAGAAAAGCTATCGTAGCAAACAAAACAAATACGGTATTAGAAAATAAGCCTGAAACGCCATAAAAATTCAAAGTAAAGCTGATAGATTTGTGTTCGCCAATTAGGTATGTACTTAACCCCATTAAAATGAATGAGGTTAATAATAAAGTAAATATGGCTTTTTGATGTAGTAAAATGTTTTTCATAGTAACTCAACTAAATAAATATTAACTTACTTGACCGAGTTTTTACTGGATTTATTCTGAAAATAATACGCCTTGGATATAACTCACCACCTGACGGGAATAAATTAAACTGGTATGGCTTAAATGAAAAACCTTATGTTCAGCCATACCCGTTAGTTTAGTTTCATCTAATAAAACCGTCCCGTCAGATTGGCTTCCACGTTCAAGTATAGGCATTAAGCCTAGCGGTAAATCACCCGCAATACTGTATAACTTAGCTTTAAAAGGCCAGTCATTATTGGAAGATAATAAATATTCAACACTATTTTTCAATAATTTATCTAAACCTTTATCGTGCATTTGTTTTGCAATACTACTGCCTTTATGCGGTGTGCCAAGCGTGATCACTTTAGTAATAAATTGCGCATTTTTGGAATTATGTTCTAAATAGGCTCTGGCAATTAAGCCTCCTAGCGAATGGCATACTAATACGGTCGGTCTATCCGCTATAAATTCATCTAACTGACTAAATATTTTTTTGCTATCAGGCTCTGTGCTTTTATAAGTTAGATTGAGTATATTCACGCCCGATTTTGCAAGGCGGTGACATAAAGGCTTCATCACAAATCCAGACATATACAGACCATGCAATACAATCACTTGTATTTCTGAAGCCTTATCAACCTCATGTTTTACTGTTTTTTGAATATTCAACTTAATTTTAGTTATCCTTATAAATAATCAATTAAAGTTTAGGAGGTGATCAAATACGTGTCACCCTTAAATTGTTAAAGCCCTAATTAATTTTACGACGATAAAAACATAAACCTGTTAAGGCAATTAATATATAGAACATTGAACCAGAGCTGTGCTCAACCTCTACATAAGTATCTTCAACGTAGAGGGTTTGAACATATTCTTGAGACTCTAATGATACCAGCCCTAAATTAACCCAAGTTTGCGCATTGAGATAATGTAATTCATATCCAAACTCGGCTTCACGTAAAATCACTTCTAAGTCATAATTACCTGTTACAAAACCAGATTGTAAACTAACATCGAAATACTGCTTGTCTGCTGCTGAATCAGCATAAATAGTAAAAGCGTTACTGGTATAAAATAACTGACCATCAATAAAGATATCTGCAATAACATTTTGTGAACCATAACTTGTGTCTGCATCAATTGCTAAAGTAAAACTCTCATAGAACTGATCATTATCGGCATCTTGATGATATTGAATGGCAACAGAGTAAACTGACAAAACATTATCTTGATCAAATAATTTTCCCTCTAGGGGTAAGTTTTGTAAAGCTGGAAAATCATATTGACTTGATTGAGCTAAAACCTCCGAAGAATAAGCATCCTTTACCCTAATATGTATTTGATAATAATTACTTGGCCACTCGTCAAAAAATTGGAAATCAAGCTCTTGCTCATCATTTTCAGAGTCCCCCGTTAAAGTGAATAGATCTGAAGTATATACGAGTTCAGCTAGACCATTTTGATTAATAAAAGTAATATCAACATACACATCTAACGCTTCATACTGCGTATCGATATCAATACTTAATTTAAGGTTTTGAAAGTAGCCATCTTGATCTAAATCTTGGAACAAAATTGTTTTAGTATCATAAAACCAAATTGAATCATCATGATTTATATTCAACTTTTTAGTTAACGCTACTTTTTTAAAACTATTTTGTACTTGTTGAACTTTAAAATTTGGGGTGGCTTTAGTTTGTGCAGCTAAAGAGAAACTAAATACCAGTGCTATAAATAAACTAAATATACGCATTGTGCTATTCCACTTTTATGTTTTCTTATATACATAAAAGCGGATCTGCACTGAATCAAAACTGAATAAGTGGCATTAATGACTTATTAATTTATGACAAACCTTTATTTTAATTGTGTAGATTCGATTAAAATACTATGACTTTCATCAGAAAACCATACTTGACCATCTTGAATTGTTACCGATAATTGCATGCCACGGCTGATCATAGTTGCTAACTGTTGCGTTGCTTCAAATGGCAAACTGAATACTTCTAATACATTCATTTTATTTAATTTTTGTGAATTTTTTTGCCACCAAGTCTCTTGAGCACCTTCACCATAAGTATATAAACGTACTTTTTTGGCTCGATTACAAGCTTTTTTAACACGCTTTTCATCTGGTAAGCCTAAATCAATCCAAAGCTCTATTTCTTCAGAGTAATTAACATGCCACAGTTCTGGCTCATCTTCTTCACATAAGCCTTTTGTAAACTCTAACCCCTCACACGCATTTAAAGCAAAAGCTAAAATACGTATCATTAATCGTTGGTCGGTTTCAGATGGGTGTTGCGCCACAGTAAAGCTGAAATCTTGATAAACATGTCTATCCATATCGCTTAGGGATAATTTTACTTTGAGAATTGTTGCTTTAAGTGCCACTTCAATTACCTTTATAAATGAAATTGTCAAAAATTTGCGCAAGTATACAGTATTTATGATGACTCAAGGCATCAACGCCAGTTAAAATGCGTACTGATTTTAAAGTGAGGAGAAAATAAATGGCTATCCAGTGGTTCCCAGGGCATATGAATAAGGCTCGCAATGAGATAAAAGAGATCATGCCACAAATGGATGTGATCATTGAAGTACTGGATGCACGTATTCCTTACAGCAGTGAAAACCCAATGATCAGTGAGTTACGCGGTGATAAACCAGTGATCAAAATTTTAAATAAAGCAGATTTGGCAGACCCTAAGCTAACAACTCAGTGGATGAGCTATTTAGAACAAGAAAGTGGCGTTAAATCTTTAGCGTTAGATACCAATAAGGCCAATGAAGTAAAGCGCATAACAGATTTATGTAAAAAATTAGTGCCATTAAAAGTGGGTAATGATAAACAAATAAAAGCCATGATTATGGGTATACCAAATGTTGGAAAATCAACATTAATAAATACACTAGCTGGTAGAATAGTTGCTAAAACAGGCAATGAACCTGCAGTAACCAAAGCACAACAGCGCATTAAAATTGACGAAGGTATCATGCTATACGATACACCTGGAATGCTATGGCCTAAAGTCGAAAATGAAAACTCAGGCTTTCGCTTAGCTGCAACAGGTGCAATAAAAGATACAGCCCATGATTATGAAGAAGTTGCCAGTTATACTGCAGAATATTTATTATTAGCTTATCCAGAGCTACTAACGAAACGTTATAAAATTGAAAATTTGCCTGAAAATGATTGGGAATTTGTTGAAATGGCAGGTAAAAAACGTGGCTGTATTCGCTCAGGAAATCAAGTTGACACCCATAAAATGTCAGAGATCTTAATCAATGAATTACGTGATGGCATCATTGGCCGAGTAACCATGGAAACACCAGTCATGCGTGACGAAGAAGAAGTCATGGTTGCAGAACTTAGAGCTAAAAAAGAAGCACAACTTGAAGCAAAAGCACAAGAAAAACTCGCTCGCCGCTCAAGAGCCAGAAAAAATCGCCGCTAATTGATTGTATCTGAATTTGGTTAAGTTTGAGTTCAGTTAATACTTGCTATGATAGCTTTATTCCCTGGAACGATTACTCCCTAGTGTAATATATTCCCTTTTAGCATAAATAGTTAATGCTTTAGCCAACCTAGTTAGGTTGGCTTTTTTTATTTGATTTATAAAATAAATACGACAAAGTGAGCAAAGGATTAAAAATAATGAACCAACTTAGAAATTAAATCATCAAAATCAAAAGGCTTTAGCATAACATCATCCATACCCGCCTCTTTACATAAGCTATCAATATCAACAGAGGTACTTGCAGTAACAGCTATTATTGGCACATGATAATTACCTTTTTCTAATAAACAAACTTAGACTCTGAAATAATTAATGAACCTCTCTGTCAGTGTATTACAAATAGATTATTTTTAATTAACCTTAGCTCGGGATAAAAATTTAGATATTTATGGAACTAATTGCCAGTTCCAAGATCCGATCTTTTGACGATAAAAATTAGACACAAAAAGGAACAGGCATGGATAATTTAGTTGAAACGTTTTGTAATGTCGATGATTTTTGCAAACTATTTTTCCTCAATGGGAACAAACTTTAATTGAAGATGGAAGCCGAAAGAGACGTCGTAAAGGACGTATGAATCCAAGCGAAATTATGACCCTGATTATT
>NZ_FOLO01000013.1 GCF_900112265.1 Pseudoalteromonas denitrificans DSM 6059
ATAACTATAATAATTGTTACTTTTCACACCCAGTACATGGCACATTAAAACCACAGGCCAGATCTTCTTATGTTGGGCAATAAACGAATACTTTACTTCGTTTCTTTGGCAAAGAAGACCGTCGCTTTTTTTAATATCTCGCGCTCCATTTCGAGACGTTTCACTTGAGCTTTTAAGTTACGGATCTCTTCTTGCTCAGGTGTTAATTTCCCATTACCACGAAAAGCATGACCATCCTCATTTTCAGATTCTTTTATCCAACGACCAAGCATATTGGGATTAACGCCCAGATTTCTAGCGGCTTCTGCCTGCGAATAATTTTGTTCAACAACTAAGGCGATAGCATCAAGTTTAAATTCTTTTGAATATTTTTTACGTTTCGTCATTTTGGATCTCCTATTAAGTTTATTATCTCTTAACTGGAGTAGTCGAATCCATTAAACCACGTTACAGGGTTAAATATTTTAAAGCAAGATAATATTGATTTAGTGATCCTTGATGTTGGTTTACCAGATATAAATGGTTTTGAACTTTGTAAACAGATACGTTTATTCTCTGATTTACCTATTATATTTTTAACTGCACGAAGTGATGAAATAGATAGAGTTGTTGGGCTTGAAATTGGTGCTGATGATTATGTTACAAAACCATTTAGCCCAAGAGAAATGTTAGCAAGGGTGAAAATACGTTTAAAACGTCATCTGCAACCTGTCAATATTGAGCCTCAGGTACAGCAAGTTCTAATTGAATCAACAGCCGATTTTGACTTTAAATGTCATGGGCATTCTTTGGGTCTAACGGCAATAGAATACAAAGTTTTAGCTAAGTTATTTAATCAGCCTAAGCAGGTATTTTCTCGTGAACAATTGCTTAATACTTGTGGTGTGGCTAATGATGTCGGTTACGAACGTAATATTGATAGTCATATCAAAACCCTAAGACAAAAAATAAAGCGTAAAGATCACTCTTTAGATGTGATCAAAACTAAAAGAGGTTTTGGTTACTTTTATGAGCAAACACCCTCATGAACTATTGGCCTAAAATCCCTTTAGGGGTTAGGCTCTTTTTACTTTATTTTGTACTAGTAATACTGACTACTTATGTTGTTAGCAGTACGATAATGCGAGAAATAAAGCCTACAGTTAGACAAACAACAGAAGAAACCTTAGTTGATATGGCTAATTTATTAGCGGTATTAGTGGCTGAAGATGTAAAAAATAAAACCTTATCTCACAGTCGTTCGGCACAATTACTTAAGCATTACGGGCAGAGAAGACCACAAGCAAAAATTTGGGGTTATGATAAAAAACATGTCAATCACCGTATTTATATTACTGATCATAAGGGGATTGTCATTTTAGATTCTGAGAATACAGATCTAGGTAAAGATTTCTCTAAATGGAATGATGTATATCTTACTCTGAAAGGACAGTATGGTGCTCGTTCAACTGCACTTGATATTAATGACCCCTTATCCACAATAATGCATGTTGCTGCACCTATTTATAATGGAAATAAAATAATAGGCGTTGTAACTGTTGCTAAGCCAAACCGAAGTTTACAACCTTATATTGAAATTGCTAAAAAACGTGTGATCCAATGGCTTGTGGTTATGTCTGTATTGGTCTTATTTGTTGGGGCATTGATCGCTTGGCGTATAAACAGTGCATTAAATAAGCTTGGTAATTTTGCTGATAAAATTGGTCTTGGCGAGAAAGTGGCGAAACCTAAATTTCGTGTGTTTTATGAGTTTAATCAATTAAGCAATGCATTAGAAAAAATGCGTAAACAACTAGATGGTAAAAATTATGTTGAACAATATGTTAAAACCTTAACACATGAGCTTAAAAGTCCTTTAGCTGCGATAAAAGGAGCAAGTGAAATTTTACAAACGCAACTTACTGAAAATCAAAAAGTACGTTTTGCGATGAATGTTGAACATAGCTCAGAGCGAATGCAAAACTTAATCGAACGTTTATTGAGTTTAAGCAAAGTCGAACAGCAGCAGCAATTATCAGATATTAATATTATTTTAATTGAACAGTTATTGAGTGATATTGTTGATGCTATTTCACTGAGATCTGATCAAAAATGTATTCAAGTAATAAAACCAAAATGCAATGACATGAGCATCAAAGCAGATGTTTTTTTATTACACCAAGCATTACTCAATATTTTAGAAAACGCATTAGACTTTACACCAATAAATGGGTCTATCAGTATCAGTTTACAAAATACTCAAGGGCAAGTTGCTTTTGTGATTATTAATCAAGGAAAGCCTATACCTGAATATGCTCTTAACCGCGTATGCGAGCGATTTTATTCACTGCCACGGCCAAATAATGGCAAAAAAAGTACAGGGTTAGGTTTAAATTTTGTAGAGCAAGTTGCTAAATTACATCAAGGTTTATTAATTGTTGAAAATACAGAGGAAGGTGTGAAAGTAAGTTTATCTATATCGACTCAGTTAAAATAATAAACTCCATATATTTAACATATTAAATGCACATAAAACCCATAATCTTTTTTCATACTGATTCAAAATTAGTCGGAGAATGTTATGCAGCAAAAATTGGGAATGAAAGCATTAATTGTATTGGGTTTAATCGTTTTTTTAATGATCCCGCTTATTTTAATAGAGGGTATTGTTGATGACAGAATAGCGTTACAACAACAAGTACAGCAGGAGATTGCTCGCAGTAGTAGTGCAGAGCAAAAAATAATAGGGCCCCTGTTGAAAATTAATTTTAAAAAGGCAGTTGCGACCAAAGATGACATTAAATTTGTAATTTTCAATAAGGTTTTTTTGCCTGAGCAACTCAAGATTTCTTCTAGTTTAGATACTTATGAAAAATATCGTGGAATTTATAAAGCACTATTATATCAGTCAAAAAATGAATTTTTAGGTGAGTTTTTATTAAGTCAGGTTGAGAATGTAGAATTTGAAACGATTGAATCTATTAGTTTGGCTTTTGCCATATCAGATATTAGAGGGATCCAAAATACATCACATATTAGTATAAACGGTAAAAATTATAGCCTTGAGCCCGGAACAGATTTACCTTTTATATCTGACGGAATACATGTCAAATTACCCGTTGAGGCAATTTTAAATAAGAATAAATTGAATTTTAATATCAACCTATCGATTCAAGGTATGAAAAATATTGCTTTTTCGCCACTTGGAAAAACAACACAATTAAATCTGCAAGCAAATTGGCAACATCCTAGTTTTTATGGTGAATATTTACCAATAAACTCAAATATCACAGATGAAGGGTTTAGTGCTCATTGGCAAACAAATTATTTTGCAACCAATATGCAAGATATTGTAGCCAGTTGCATGGAGCGTGATCAATGTGGAGCACTTTATCAGCGCTCTTTTGGTGTCAATATGATTGATTCAGTAGATCAATATTTGAAGAGTTATCGCGCTATTAATTATGCTTTATTATTCATAGTACTGACTTTTTCTAGCTTTTTATTATTAGAGATTTTTAAAGCAATACCTATTCATCCTGTGCAATATGGATTTGTTGGTTTAGCTTTAGCCGTCTTTTATTTATTATTATTATCTCTGAGCGAACATATAGGTTTTAATTTTGCTTATGCTATTTCAGCCTTATCATGTTCAAGTGTGTTAGGTGTGTATGTTGGTGGTATTTTTAAAAGTAAAAAGGAAGGGGGATATTTTAGTATTGCTGTTGTTGTTTTATATATTTTGTTATTTGCTTTACTGAGTGCTGAAAATTTTGCCTTGCTTATGGGCAGTATTTTAATCTTTATTATTTTAAGTTTATTGATGGTGCTTACGCGAAAAGTTAATTGGTATGATTCTATTGTGCCTCAAGAAAACTAGTTAATGTTTATGCTGCATATGACGATTATAATATAACTATATGCAGCAAAGTTCATATTTTGTTACGAATAATTCATATAAAAATACAGGTATTACATCTCAATTTAGCTTTAAAGGTGAATAAATTCTGTTATAACTAAGCCTGATTAAATTTAACCCTAATGGAATAATAATAATGACACATTTAAAATCACTCTTTAAAGGTTCACTTATCGCAGCTAGTCTTTTATGTACAGGCATGGTTAGTGCTCATGAGTCACATCATAAAACGTCTCATACACTAAGTGCGCTAGATAAAGCGATTGCAGGTGAACATCGCTCAGATAAAAATAAAAAACGTGATATGTACCGTAATCCTAAAGAAACGTTAGAGTTTTTTGGTTTTAAATCATCCATGACAGTTGTTGAGGTATCTCCAGGTGGTGCTTGGTATAGTGAAATTTTAGCGCCTGCATTAAAAGGTCAGGGTAAATTTTATGGTGCACAATATCCAGATACAGGTGAAGATAATTACTATAGTAAGTCTCGTAAAAGATTAGAAAAGAAATTAGCGAGTAATGCTATTTTTAGTGAGATGATGCTTACAGATTTTACACAAAAAAAACAAAGTGTTTTGGCGCCAAAAGGCAGTGCGGATTTAGTGCTTACTTTTAGAAATTTACATAACTGGGGTGAAGAAGGAGTTGAACAGCTTTTTAAAGATGCTTTTGTTGCACTAAAACCAGGTGGTGCTATGGGGGTTGTTGAGCATCGCATGCCAGAATCACAAGATTGGAAAAAGAATAAAAAAAGTGGGTATGTGCCAACAACTATGGTACTGAAACTTGCCAAAGAAGCTGGGTTTAAATTAGCCGCGAGCAGTGAAATTAATGCCAATGCAAAAGATACTGCAATGCATCCGAAAGGAGTATGGACTTTACCACCTGTACTTGCTTTAAAAGAACAAGATAAAGCTAAATATGTGGCAATTGGTGAAAGTGATCGTATGACATTAAAATTTGTAAAACCAGGCGCTAAACTTTAATCATTAGTGTAAAAAAGGACTGTTCTTAAATTACAGTCCTTATTTTTGATAAGACCAATAGATAAATAACCTTGGTGATATACCTCCCTTAGAATAAGATTTTAATTTAAACGCCTTCATATTTAGTTTATATTTCGACAATACCTATACATTGAACAATTTTAAAGTTAATTTTTTAAATGGAAGCTTAAGAGTTGTCTTTGTGACAGATTCTTATCGATATGTCTTAGTACTATCAAAACAGTTAACATGATGTTCAATTATTTTAAATCAACTCAAAATGATGGTTTAATAAACATGTATATCATTTGAGTGTATTAGATTACCTCAGATAAATTATAACGATTTACTTATTTAACAATAAAAAATATGTTTTCATCTATCTAAATTTTCCTGCTTATTTTCGTAATTATTTTTAATTTTTAAATTTCCCTAAGCCTGAGGTCTTATAAGTCTTATTGTTGAGTTTAATGCTAAACAAAGAGGTTTTAGATTTTCATTTTTTATGTGTTTTTATTAGGCTATAGTTTAATAATTGTTAATTGCGCAATTATTAAAAATGAACGAAAAATCGTAATTAACTCCTATAATTCCAAAAGAGGTCTTGCTTAGCTGGCTATGAGTAATAAACAAGATAGGATGATAAGGTTAGCAAGAGTATTACGTTATAACCGAGATCGAATAGACAAAGCATTAACACTTTTCAATGACAAGAAACGTCCTCTTTTTTACGCTGTGCCATTTTTACTTCAGATCAATCATCCAGACTTTCCTGGTTATATAGATGACCCAGAAATAATTTATGGCTTAGTCCTTTACCCTTATACAAAAGAAATTCAACATGCCCTGCTGAAAATATTTCCCAATCAAAAAAAACTGATAGATGATCCTAGGGAGATTTGGCCGAAAAAACGTTGTATAGAAGCTTTGTCTTTAATGGGGAGCATAGGTACGGCGGCACAATCTGAAAAATCTGACTTAGATTATTGGGTATGTGTTGATGGAGAAACTGTAAAAGATGTTAGATGGGAGCTGTTACAAAAAAAGTTGACCTTAATAGAGCTGTGGGTCTGGAGCACTCATAAACTTGAGGTACACTTTTTTTTGTCTGATATTGAACGTGTGCGTAATAATGACTTTGGTGCCGCTGATGGGGAAAGTGCGGGTTCGGCTCAGCCTACATTTTTAAAAAATGAATATTATAGTACGAATGTTATGATTTCAGGGAAAGTTCCTTTTTGGTGGATCACACCATGTAACTGCTCGAAAGAATATTATCAACAAGAATATCTGGCTTTAAAAAAAGGAAATGAACTGAATCCAAATCATTTTATTGACTTAGGTAATGTTGAGAAGTTAGAAGAAAATGAAATGTTTGGTGCGGCTATTTGGCAACTGACTAAAGCGATGGACTCTCCTTTTAAGTCAGTTTTAAAAATGGCAAAGCTAGAAGTTTTTCTTGATAATGCTCAAAAGCGGATCCCTTTGTGTAATATATTGAAAGGGAGAGTGCATAAGGGCGTTAATTCTAAAAAAAATAGCCGATATACAGATCCTTATGCCTTAATGTTTGACAGCATCATCAGTTATTATGAGAAAAATAACCCAAAGTTTAATGAGCTATTTAAAATCTGTTTATATATAAAAAGTGATTGTGCTTTATCAAATCAATTTACGGATAATTTAACTACTTTCAAACAAAATATGATCTTTCAATATTTACAGTCATGGAACTGGCAACAAGACACAATAGAAAATTATGATAGCGTAAAAAATTGGGAGTTCCAGAAAGTGAGTGTACTGGGACAACAAATACATTCATTTTTAATTGGCTGTTATCGACGTTTATCTACACAGATTCAAGGCCACGAACAGCTTGTAAATAATGAGGATATGACCGTAATAGGTAGAAAAATAGTGTCATTTTACAGTGTTAAACCTGGGAAAATACAATATTTAAAACGGGCATTTGAAACGGGATTAATTCAATCAGATATAACGATAACGATGGAGCTAGATTTAAGCTTTGATACCAAGCAGCGTTGGTCGGCTTTTAGAGGGCGTCTTAATTACCCCGATACTATGCATGAGAACCCTTGTTTTTTAAAGGATAGTAGCGACCCAGTTGATTTAGTACTGTGGTGTATTTTCAATCGAATTATAGATAAACATCCTAGATTTTACTTATTACAGAGTCATTTGACTATTAATGTTGATGATATTAGTGAGCTTATAAATGATGCATTAATGGACTTTCATCCTATTCGAGTTTCAGAATTATCAAGAGAAAAATTACTTGAGCCATGTCAAATCACGCACTGTTTACTTGTTATTAATTTTTCGAGTCATAAAAGTGTCGCTGATGTTGAAACTGTGCGAGTAATATATTTAACGAGTTGGGGAGAGTTATTTAGCTTTGCTGGCATCAAATCTTTTACTGATATAAAGCATGAGTTTATTTCGCAAGCGACACTTCCTTTTTGTCGTCTTTTTACGCCCAGTAGAAATAAACGTAAAGTGCTTTATAAGTTTGTTGAACAATTAGTTGATTTTGACTTTGATAAAGTAGGATTAGAAATAAAAAAGAAGGTTTAGGTAATTAATGCCAATGTTATAAGTCCATAAAGTAATCTGTCTGTCATAAATTTCGCATGAAATAGACATGTTTTTTAACTCGTTTTGTCTTATTTAGACTTTATTGTATTGCCTGAATACAATAAATGAGTAAAGGATTATGAAGTTAAAATTACGAAGCGTAGCAGTTTTATGTGCAACATCACTATTGATAGTTGGATGTTCAGATTCAGATAAAGATGACCCCAGTCTTGCGCCTGAAATAGGTACTCAATTAGAGCTTCGTCTGTTAGAAACTACCGATTTACATGCAAATGTGCTGAGTTACAATTATTTTTCCGATAAATCTGATGATAAAGTAGGTTTGGCTAAAACGGCTTTATTAATCAATCAAGCACGAGAGCAAGTGAGTAATCATATCTTGGTTGATAATGGCGATTTATTGCAAGGTAATCCGCTAGGTGACTATATTGCAAAAATAAAAACATTGAAACCTGGTGATATTCATCCAATGTATAAAGCAATGAATACACTCAATTATGATGTAGCAAATATTGGTAATCATGAATTTAATTTTGGTTTAGACTTTTTACAAGAAGCCATTAATGATGCTAATTTTCCTTATATATCAGCTAATGTATTTGTTGATGATGGTGATGCTGATGAAGGCAACGATGAAACTTTATTCCCCCCCTTTTTAATCAAGGAAAAAGCTTTTACTGATAAATCAGGTAATACACATCAAATAAAAATTGGTTTTATTGGTTTTGTGCCACCACAAATAATGCAGTGGGATAAAGCAAATCTAGCGGGTAAAGTGATTGCAAAAGATATTGTAAAAATGGCGAAACATTATGTGCCATTAATGAAAGCACAGGGGGCTGATATTGTTATTGCAATACCTCACTCAGGACTTGATGTTAGTGAACAAAAACCATTAGCGGAGAATGCCAGTTATTATTTGTCAGAAGTAGATGATATAGATGCCATCATGTTTGGTCATGCCCATGCTAATTTTCCTGGTGAAAAATATGATGGTTTGGTTGAAGCTGCAATCGATAATGAGAAAGGAACATTAAATGGTGTAGCTGCTGTTATGCCAGGTTTTTGGGGAAATAATTTAGGCATTATAGATTTAAACTTAGAATATACGATAGATGGTTGGCAAGTTATTTCATCACAATCTCAATTACAATCAATTTATGAAATAGATGATAATAAAAAAGTTATTCCTTTAGTTACAAGTGATACAGATATTGTAGATGCGGTAAGTACTGAGCATGATGAAACACGAACTTGGGTTAATAAAGCATTTGCGAAAGTATCAGGACCTATCAATAGTTATTTTGCTTTGGTGAATGATGACCCTTCAATACAAATTGTGACAGATGCCCAAAGTTGGTATACAGCAAAAATAGTAGAAGGAACTGAACTTGAAGGGCTACCAATTTTATCTGCGGGAGCGCCTTTTAGATCTGGTCGAGGGGGGGCAGACGATTATACCGCAATAGAAGCGGGAGATATTGCATATCGCAATGTTGCAGATCTGTATATTTATCCAAATATTCTTAAAGTACTCAAATTAAATGGTGAACAAGTTAAAGAGTGGTTAGAAATGTCAGCTGGGCAATTTAATCAAATAACGGCTAACTCAAATCAAGTACAAGCGCTCATTAATTCAGATTTCCCATCATATAACTTTGATGTTTTAGACGGTGTCACCTATCAAATTGATGTAACACAGCCCGCACGATATGATACTAAAGGTACAAAAATAAGTGATGGTAACCGGATTAAAAATTTACGCTTTTCGGGTGAATTAGTAACAGATCAGCAAGTGTTTTTAGTCGCAACTAATAACTATCGCGCTTCAGGTGGTGGGCACTTCCCAAATATAGATACTAGTAAAGTCGTGATAGATTCACCTAATGAAAATCGTCAAGTGGTGGCTGATTATTTAACAGCACAAACAGAGTTAAATACTGAGTCTGGACTTGATCCATCCGCTGACATGAACTGGCAGTTTTCCCCAGTTGAAAATGTGAACATTCAATTTCACAGTTCAAATAGTGAACAAGCAAATGAGTTTAGCAAAAAATTCGACCATATTTTACCTACTGGTGAAATTAATGATGCAGGTTTTGCACTGTACTCATTAGATTTAAATATAAAAAAATAGCCCCCCTTTAAAACCTGCGTTCTTTAGCAGGTTTTTTTCTATGGAATGAAAAAATGAAAAATATCAAGATATTTAACAAAGCTTTGCTTAAAACGGCTCAAGCTTTAAGCTTAGCGTCTGTATTCTCTCTAAACTTTGCAAATGCAGCTACCCCTTATGCTTGGAATAATATAGCGCCAGTTAAAACGCCTAGCAGTACAAATAATAATGGAAAAACCGTTTTGTTTGACGTGTCTCATGGTGGTGTAGAGGGCAATGCTGATTGGGTCATTGACGGTGCATTTTCTGATTTTGCAGATGCACTTGTTATCCAAGGATATACGGTAAAAGAGTATAGAGGTATTGATTATAATCAAGATGGCGTAATACGTTTTCATGATGATAGAGTTAATAATACGCCTCAAAATGAAGCGGTTATCACTTATGATGCCATTAAAAATTCAGATGTATTTGTATTAGCTGAAACGAATCGTCCTTTCACATTATCTGAACAAACAGCATTAATTCAATATGTAAATGCAGGTAAAGGGTTGTTTTTTATAGCAGATCATTATGATGCTGATCGCAATTTAAATACTTGGGATGCCACCGAAGTGTTTAATGGTTATAACCGCTCAGACCTAGAAAAATATAATTTAGGTGGACAATATGGAGATTGGCGAAATCCTAAAGATGCATATTCTGGATGGTTAGTTGAAAATTTTGGTATTCGTTTTCGTTTTAATGCCATTGACTATAAAGCAGGTATAAGTGGTATTAAATCTCCAAGTGAAACAGAAGGAATTACGCAAGGTGCGCAGCCTGTTTTGATGGCGGGTGGTGCCACTTTAGCGATTGTTGATGAACAAAAAGCAAAAGGTCTTGTTTATTTTTCAGAAAATGACAAGCCAACAAAGTGGAGACATGCGAAAGATTCCGGGCTTTATTTTGGTGGCGAAGCTGAAGGCCCTTATGTCGCAATCGCTAAATCAGGTAAAGGAAAGGCTGCATTTATTGGTGACTCATCGCCTATTGAAGATACTACGCCTAAATATAAACGCCAAGATAATGGTAATTCAAAAAAAACGTACCCTGGTTGGACTGACTCAGGAAATGCGGCACAACTGAGTGTAAATATTATTAATTGGTTAGCAAAAACAGAAAACTATACTTCTTTTAATAATGAAGATGGTCATATATCAGGAATGGTTACCCCTGATGCGATGGCCACACAAGAGTTTACCGACCCTAACAATGGAAATCCTTGGGGAACACCTGCAAGCGGTTTTAATGCTTGGGATACAGATAGCTATAAAAATAATGCTTTTAATGCTGCTTTTGGCGATATTCAAGGTGAACCGGATCCAACGCCTGATCCAACAACAAATATATCTGTTTCAGAAGCATTAAAAATGCCGCAAGGGAGTAATGTCACTGTGGTAGGTAAAGTGACTGCCGCGGTAAATGGCATTTATGCGTTAGAACTAAGTGATATAAATGATATATCAAGTCATATTTTTGTAAAACTTGAAAGTACACAACGTTCAGACTTTAATCCGCAGCTTAATCCTGAAATTTTAAATCAACATATCATTGTTACAGGTATTCGTAATAGCTATATGAATGAAGCAGGTATACGCAATGTCAGCAAAATAGCACTCGCACCTACTGCATTATCAGTAAAGCAAGCACTAGCAAGTGCAAAAGGAGAGCTAATCACATTAACAGGAAAAGTAAAATCAGCATTAAATGATATATATGCTTTAGTGCTAGTTGATAATAATTCAGATCTCACAATAAATATTAAATTAGAAAGCAACCAACGAAGTCAGTTTAGTCCACAATTGAATCCTGAACTATTAGATGCACAATTATTAATAAAAGGTGTTCGTGATAGTTATATGGGGGGAGATGGCGTAAGACAAGTCTCAAATATAGAGCTTGTATCTAATAACACTCCAACCACACCAGAAGGGCTAACGGTTTCTCAAGCACTGGCTTTGCAAAATGGCACTTTAGTGACAGTTATTGGGGAAATTAAAAGCGCAATTAATGGTCAATATGCTTTAGCTTTGATTGATGCTGATAATCAATTTGAAACACTTTATATTAAATTAGAATCAAATCACCGAGACACTTTTAGTCCACAAATCAACCCACAAAATATAGGTAAAAAAATTCGTGTAACGGGTATTCGAAATGATTATATGAATGAATTAGGCGTTAAATATGTTAGTGATATTTCTTTTATAAATTAAATAAGCTTAGTGTAAGTTGCCAAATTTAGATGTGGTAACTACTTTTAAGCTGCATTGAGATAAATATTATATTTGGCAGCATTTACATTGAATTTTGTATGATATTTAGCCATCATTAATTTAGAGGGTATAATGATGGCTAACATGATAAAAAGTTTAATAATGTTTAACTTTTTGACATTAAGTATAACGATATTTGCTAATACTCATTTAAGCATTGTGATTGGAGAATGGCCTCCATTTAATTATACAAATGAAAATAATCAAATTGTTGGAAGTACAACAGACCTAGTTAAAAAGGTGCTAAAACAAGTCAATATTTCATATAGTATTCGGAGTTATCCTTGGGCTCGTTCAATGTTGATAGCGCAAGGTTCTGGAAATGTAATGATATATTCCATTTACCAAACACCCGAACGATTTAATAAATTTCAATGGATTTGTCCCTTATCCCCTCCAGTTAAAACCTTTTTGTATCGTTTAGAAAGTCGTAAAGATTTAGATATTTCCTCACTTTCGCAGGCAAAAAATTATCGAATTGGTGTCCACCGAAATAGCAGTACACATGAGTTTTTAGTTAAAAAAGGATTTGCAGCAGGTGATAACTTAGATTTAATTGCTGATGGTAAGATAAATACCCGAAAGTTCTTAGCTAAAAGATTGGATTTTATTGTAGAAACGGAATTTTCAGTGAAGCAAAGACTAAAAAATTTAAACATGTCTACTGATATTGTAGTTAAGGCTCTAGAACTAAAAGGCTTTAGTGGAAATTCGGTTTGCATGGCATTTAGCTTAGCTACGGATAAAAACTTGATAGAAAAAATAGAAATTGCTTTACGAAAAATTCAGAGTAAGTCGTAAACAGGTATAAGTGAGGAGGAATATATAACCATTATTATTCAGATAGATCTAATCCTTTTTAGTTGTTTTTTGATTGATATTTAGTCACTATGAGGGTAATAAATATTAAGGCTACTAAATATGATTAAACAGCTATTTTTGATATGTTTTTTATTTATAAGTAATAGTTTAAGTGCAGATGTTAAATTACAAGTTGTTACAGAGGAATGGCCTCCATTCAATTTTACAAACGAAGATAATCAGGTTGTAGGTACTACAACGACTCTCGTTAAAAAAATACTTAAACAGGCGAATATAGAATATTCAATTCATAGCTATCCATGGGCTAGATCGATGCAATTGGCACAAGGGCCTGGTAATGTCATGATTTATTCTATATATCAAACATCTGATCGTCTTAATAAATTTCAATGGATCTGCCCTCTATCTTCACCTGTTAAATCTTATCTGTTTCGTTTAACAAGCCGAAACGATCTCAATATCACTAAGCTTAATCAGGCTAAAAAATATCGCATTGGTATTAACCGTGCTGATAGCTCTCATGAGTATTTGACTAAATATGGCTTTATAGAAGGTAAGAATTTAGACCTAACGGCGGATGGAAAGGCAAATATTAGAAAGTTTTTAGCAAAAAGAGTTGATTTTATAGTGCAAACGAAGCATTCAATGTTAGAACGTTTAAAAGAAGTTAATATGCCATATAGCAAGGTCGAAAAAGTAATAGAGTTAACAGGTTACAATAAAAAATCACCTTGTATGGCTTTTAGTCTAACGACTGATAAATCTATGATAAAAAAAATACAAAAAGCTTTTTTAAACATAAAAAATCAGTCATAAAGAGTTTCTTATTTATTAGATAAAGTTAAGGTATTGTTTATTTTATTTTCGTAGTTTACTTTTATTTTATATAAATCGGTTGTTGGTGAGCTATATAAAATATCAGCCGTATCTATAACTAAAGCTAAATAATGCCCTTGAGGTACATCATAAGCTGTTGCAACTAAATCGATGTCTATCTCAATTGTTTCATTGGGGGTCGCGTTTAAAATTGTATAGGGTGCATGTGTGATTAAAGTACCAATACCAGCCCAGTTTACATCATATAAATATGCAACTAATAAGGCATCACTTTTACTAGGTGTAACATTTAAATGAATTTTAGATATGCCTCTAAGGTACATTTTTTCCTCTAACCAGTCTGATTCCCATCTAATAGCATTAACAGTACTGATCAAAGGCATGCTTGAGATAATCGGCAGGTCTAAGTAATCCTCTGTCATATATGAAATCAATGGAATTCCTGTACTTGCTAAAGTATCTAAACCTGAATAAATTGTATCCGTTTTAGGCCACCAAGGTGAATAAGGTGTTGTTTTCATATCCCCGTCACCATCAAGTTCTTTTTCATGAAGATATAAAGTAGTTTGAGATATATCGGCTGATGGCCAGTTATCAAATTGCTCGTACTCACCAAATTTGATTTCCATTTCAACTGGTTTCTTATTTGTAATACCGTTTTGTTCACCCTTCAACCAATGATCAAACCATGCATGTACATTTTTCCAAACATGGTGTTGTGCTTTACCCATACCGAGTACTTCACCAACGGCATGTGTTCCTTGGTTTAAATCGAGTAATTTAGGCCCTGTTAGCGCTTTATATAATTTTAAGACACTATTTGGCTGGAATAAGTTATCACCAAAATTATTAGATAAATATATCGGCACTGCATTTTGATTTAGTTTATCTATGTAATTTAATGGGGAGCGTTGGTTAGCCCATTGAGTAATTTCAGCAATACGCTCTTGTTTAAGTAAACCAATATAATTTTTTGCAATTTCATCGCTGGGGTCTCCTGTTAAATATCCTAGTCCAGTTAATAATGCCCCCCAAATTAATCTTGGAGACTGGTGACCATAAAGAGACTCTGTCAGGCTTCCCCAAGTGCTCATAGCGGCTACGGCATTAATTCTGGGCTCATGAGCAGCACTTAATAAACTTATACCTGACCCGTATGAAACACCAGCAAGGCCAATATTACTTTCGTCCACAGGATAGTTTGCCAATAAATAATCAATCACTGCAGAGACATCATTTATATCTTGTTCACCTGCGGTCGCAATTTTTCCTCCTGAATTGCCAAACCCTCTAGTCGAATAACTTAATACGATATACCCTTGCTCTGCAAATTTAGCTGCTTCAGTAAGGTATTCATATTCATCTAGCCCCCAGCTATTAATGAAAATTATTGTAGGATAATAATCTAACCCCGAAGTTGGTACGAAAATGTTTGCGTGTAAGTTAATACCATCCTGAGCAGTAATAATGATGTCGTCATTACTTGTATATAAATGTGACTGTTTAAATACTGGGTGCCCAACAAGTGCCTTTAATAAGTCTATTAAAGAGCTTGCATGTACTTGATTAGTTGAAAAAATAACGGTGAATACAAATAAAAACTTGTATAAATATTTCCTATTTTGTTTTTTTATCATAATAGTTCTCTTTTTATTTTTTATTTAAATGAACTCTAAACGGATTGTGCGATAATTGGCTTAGAGTTTTTATTCTAGGAACTAAAAAGAGGGTTTGATATTTTTAATATTTATATTCAATATTCACGATGTTTCTTTAATGGGTAACCAGCATGTTTGTTTTTCATTCAGTTTAGGTTAATCAATTTTTATTTATGCTTATAATCAAGTTTTAAAAACATGGGTAATAAAGAATGAAAAAGAGTACTCTTACGATTTCTTACATTTTAAAAACAATTACTCACGTTATTGTTTATGTTTTTATATAAAATGACCGTATTAGCATGATGCTATGCTAAGCATTTATTTCATAGTTTAAGAGTAATTAATATTTCATGTTAAAGCCTTTATATTCAAAAATTTTGTATTTATTAATCATTTTAACTTTGCCTGGTTGCGCAACGATGCAGTTCAGAGACTTGTTCTCAGGTTATGCTCAGCAAATGGAACCAGTGAAATTTCAAGCTAATAATGGTCAATTTAAACAAGCAATTGCTTCAACCCCAGAGCGCTCTGTGTCAGATACAAACTATGTTTTAGCTTTATTAGAAAAAGGTCGTCTGTCTCATTTGTCTGGAGATTATCCGACAAGTATTAAATTGTTTTCTCAGGCGAGTCATTATATCGATGAGCAAAAGTTGAAAGCAAAGTTACAAGTGAGTAAAGGTTTTCAAAATGTGGGGGCAATTGTAAGTAATGACAGTGCAATTACCTATGTAGTACCAGATTATGAACAAAGCATGATGCATAGTTATCAAGCTTTAAATTATCTTTATCAAAAAAATACTGAAGCTGCGTTAGTAGAAATCAGGAAGGCAAACTTAGTTCAAAGAGCTGCTTTAGAAAATAATTTTGATGCAATAAATGATGCAATTGATAGTTTAGAAAATGAAGTTGAAGTTGACTGGCAAAGTATTAGTGATACCTATCCTGAAATGGAGAATATAGTAGGAAAGGCCAAAAACGGTTTTCAAAATGCATATACTTTTTATATATCAGGCGTACTTTATGAAGCATCAGGTGAGTTAAATGATGCTTATATAGATTATAAAAAAGCCTTAGAAATATATCCTGAAAATACTTACTTGCAGCAAGATGTATTAAAAATAGCAAAAAAATTAGGCATGACAGATGATTTACAAAAATTCGAAAAGCGTTTTGGTAAATACACATCAAAAAATGTAAAAAATGACGGTCAGATTGTTGTGGTATATGAGCAAGATTTAGTTGAAGCGCGTGATGAAATGGTATTACGTCTTCCTGTTTATACGAGTAAAGATGATATGCGCTTTTATAGTCTGGCTTTACCTGTTTATAACAATAAACAGCAAGTATCTCATGTTGCTAATTTTCAGTTAGATTCAAAAGCATTAAAATTTTCTCAAATAGTGAAAGTAGAGGCGTTAGCTGCTCAAACATTAAAGTCGCAGTTACCGGGTTTAATAACACGTCAAGTTTTAAGGCTTATTGCTAAAGAAAAGGTGCGCAAAAAAATGAGTAAAGAAGCTGGAGATGTTGGCAATATTTTAGCGAATTTATATAACTTAGCATCCGAGCGAGCTGATACTCGAAGTTGGTTAACATTACCTCAATCAACCAATATTTTAAGAACTTATGTTAAAGAAGGTGAACACCATTTAGTGCTTAATATTGGTGGCAAGCATAAAAAAATTGAAGTTGATGTAAAACCAAACCGTATCACTTTAGTGAATATCACAGCAATGAGTAACCATATTGGTTACAAAACGATTAACTTATAAAAGGAAGAACGAGATGCTTAAGGTGATAAACCCCATTTTTTTAGTAACTTTTAGCTGTTTTATTTTAGCTGGATGTGCAAAACCTGTTACTTCAGGTATAGGAACAAGCCAATTAACTTTAGGTGATGATTTTAGTCAACATCTAAAGTTAGATAATCCCAAATTGGTTAAAAAATTGAAAATTTCAAATGTAATAAGTCGTAAAAATAATGATTTATTACAATTAAATTTAGAATTAAGCAGTCAATATAAAAAATCACAAAGTTTACAGTACCATTTTGAATGGTTTGATTTACAAGGGTTTGCTGTAGAAGCGGGTAAGTCACCTTGGCAGTCTTTAGACTTACATGGTTTTGGAGTTATTAATTTAACAGCATTAGCTCCTTCAGTTAGGGCCGAAAAATTCAAAATATATGTTCGCGAAGTATCAACAAAATCGCAAAAGTTTTAAATTAATAGTATTAGATAGAAAGAGGAAAATCCCTTGAAAAAAATTATAGTAAGTGCAGTCGCTGGTGTTGCAGTCTTAGCTTTAAGTGGTTGTGCAAATAAAGCCGTTGTGAGCTATGGTGATGCAACTGCCGTAGAAACTACAGATATAAACTTTGGATCAACCGATCTGCAAAAAGTAGCAACTCAAATGACAGATTCATTATTGTTATCACCTGTTGTAGGAACATTAACTGCGAATAGTCGTCCGGTTGTATTTGTTGAGCGTATTAAAAATAAAACCAGTGAACATATAGATACTGAGTCCATTACCGATTCTGTATCAACTAAGTTATTACGTTCAGGAAAGTTCCGCTTTGTTGATATGGGCCGTGTTGAAGCTGCTCGTGAACAACTTAATTTTCAACATAATGGCGGTATGGTTAATCCAAATAAAGCAATTGCTTTTGGTAAACAGGTTGGGGCGCAATATATGTTATATGGAAACCTTTCAAGCATAGTGAAAAGCAATAAAGATAAGGCCGATGTATATTATAAATTTACTTTACGTTTGATGGACTTACAAAGCGGTTTAGTTGAGTGGGCTGATGAAACAGAAATTCGTAAAACACGCGAAACAGCAAGTTTAGGTTGGTAAGCGAGTCACTTTTAAAGGGGGTAAATTATGAAAAAATTAATTTCCTTATTATTTATAACTCTTATATTTAGCATGCAGGTCAATGCTGGTTATGAAAGAAATAAAGCTGTGCCAGTACAGGAAGTTTTATTCGGTAAAGTGCAGTCTGTTAGAAATATAACTGAGCAAGAACTGGTCAGAGATAAAAACCAAGGTTGGAAAGTTTTTGGTGGTGCTTTAATTGGCGGTGCTATTGGTAATCAATTTGGTGATGGCAGTGGCCAAGTCGCTGCAACCATTTTAGGCGCTTTAATTGGCGCGTCTATTTCTGATAGTCGTCATCCTCAATATCATGAGCGCAGTCTGCGTTTGGTTGAGATGATGATTGAAACGGAGCAAGGCAAAGCGTACATGGTAGTGCAAGACTTTGATTCCAGAATGACCTTTAGTCAAGATGATAAAATACGCTTAATTTATCTTGAAAATGGCTCAGTAAGAATTGATAAAGCTTTTTAAGTTATAGCGCCAAATGCATAAAAAAGACCAGGAGCAAAAGTTACTGGTCTTCAATTGAAACTGTCAATTTATTTTAGAACGAGACAAGCTATAAATTATTTGGACTCTGCACGGCCCATAAATTTACGTTCTTCAGTATTGACTTTTATTTTATCACCCGTTGAAATATGTTCTGGTACTTGAACACTTAAACCGGTGGAAAGCATGGCGGGTTTAGTGCGTGCTGTTGCAGAACCACCTTTAATTGATGGGTCTGTTTCAGTGATAACTAATTCTACACTTGATGGTAAATCAATGCCGACAGGTGAGCCATCTACTAAGACAACCTGAACACCTTGGGTATTTTCATCAATAAATAATATCTCATCGGCGATATTTTCTTTATTCAGGTTATATGGTGTGTAATCTTCATTATCCATAAATACAAGTTCATCACCATCAAGGTATGAAAACATCACTTGGCGACGTATTAAATCAGCCAATGTAAGCATATCGCTATCTTTGAATGTTTCATCAACTTTCAAGCCTGAAACAACATCATACATACGCATACGATATAAACTACCACCAGCACGGCCTTGAGGTACAGAGCGCTCAATGTCTCTAATAATATATACACTATTGTTATATTCTATTGCGGTATTTTTTTTTACTTCACTGGCCTTTGGCATGATATTTTGTCCTGAAAAAAATAATGCGGTAAAAATAACATGAACTTAGTTTAATGCAAGTTGATTTGAGAAATTAAAAAACCTATATTGCAAGCAATATAGGTTTGAAGAAACGAACGGGAATTGAATTAGAAGGTCATAGACCAGCGATTAATTGTGCCTGTATCCCAATTAGCATTATCAACTGCTTTAAGTGACCAAGTGCCAGAAGTATCAGCGCCATTTAAAGTAACAGTGTAGGTTTTTTTGATATCATTTGTACTACCGCCTGAATTGTCATGTAAAACATAAGTTTCATTTGTCGGGCTGGTTAAAGTGACTTTTAAATCACCTTTATAGGTATGACTTATATCAACCTCAACACTCACTTGTGCAGACGTACCTATATTGCTAACGCTGATGTCACTTGTAATACCCTCTGAATTATTATCAGGAATTGGATAACTTTGATTGTTCTCAAATTTACCTGTACCGCCGCCATCACCATCTTCGGTATAGCTTGCGACTAAACTAACGCCAGAGTATGCAGCGTAGCCATCTAGCATAAATGAATAGCGAACAGTTTGTGGTTTGGCTTCAGCACAAGACTCAGTATTACCATCTTTATAAGGGCGACAATCATAATTTGATTTTGAAGCTGTACTGCCTGCTTTTAGATATAAATCAACATCACCTGTTCCTGAGCTTGTTTGCACACTTAAATCAGTCGCACCTGTTGGCACATCGATGTGGTATAGAGTTTGACTCCCTTTAGCGCCACTTAAACCCGTTACTGATACGCCATTTTGAAGTTCAACGCTTGGTTTAGTACCGCCACCACAAGTAGCATCGACACCAACAGTGTTAAATGCTGCAATAACATGGTCAACATTATAACTTGCATCTGCAGCAGCACGTTTGACACCACAGCCCCCTTCGTCAAAGGTAGAATTATCAGTCCAGTATAACTGATTCGCTCTTACCATCACTTCAAATGCTTTTTTTGTATCCCAACCAGCTGTATTTGCTAATAAATAAAAAGCACGGTTAAAAACTCCACTTGAAAGGTGAACATCTAAGCCACTATAGTAATCAGAAGCATGGCCTATAGAGCGACCATCTTGTGTTGGGTCTTGAAAGTAACGTAATGCACCTTGGGCTTTCAATATTTGTGCGCCAACTAACCAATCATTCGTACCATTCATAAAGAATTCTGCGGCTTCACCGGCCATATCAGAAAATGCTTCATTCATGCCACCAGATTGGTTTCTATAAATTAAGCCTGAATTTTGTTCTGTAAAACCATGGCTCACTTCATGCGCAGAAACATCTAAACTTACTAATGGATAAAAAGTATTTTGACCATCACCAAAGGTCATTGCTGAGCCATCCCAAAATGCATTGTCATAATTACTAGAATAGTGAACGCGCATGCTGAGTTGAAATGTCAAAGGTGCTGTGCCGTACCAATCTTTATATAAGTTAAAGACGACACCACCAAAAAAGTGTGCATCATTAAGTGGTGCATATGCCCCATTGATCTGTTTTACTGTATTACGCGGACAATTATAGCTATAAGCTGTTGAACCAGATGTACCACCATTTAGATTAACGGTTTTAACATTGGCATTATTCATGGTACAAGTATCACCTGATTGTTCTACATCTAAGTAGCCAAAATCAGTGCCATATTCGTATTGTCCAGTTTTTTCATTTCCACCAGGGCCAGTACCAACTAACGCATGCGCTAAACCATCCCATTGTGCTAAAAATTCTCCTGTATTGGCATCTAATATGCCAAATGGACGAGTTGGTGATTGGTGAGCATTAAAGTACGACACTTGATAAACAAGGCGAGCTTGTTCATGTTCGTCCATATAAATATAGAGTTCGCTTTTTATATTTTCGGTAACTACAGGCACTCCGCTTTGTGCTATTAGTATTTTTAAAGCGTCTTCGGCAGATAATTTTGGTGTTACGGAAGGCACATCTTGCTCTACTTGTGTCAATATTGAGCCAACACTCGATTGCATCAAACCAAAGTTATTTTCCTGTGCAACAACCGAACTAGCATAAACCGGAACTCCCTTATAATGCTGTTGGTATTTGGCTTTTACTTTGCCATTTGCTAATACTACACGGCGAACTTCTTTCATTTGGTAATCGTTTGAAAGATTAAGTTGCTGACTGATTGATTGCTGCATTACTGAGTTAGAAATATTGTTATTAGTGCTAACTTGTTGTGTATCCTGCCATTGTGCGGCTTGGACATTGACACTTAATGCAACTGCAACAGCTACTGGAGCAACTTTAAATAGATTTTTCATTTATTTGAATCCTTTAATAGTTATATTTTTGTTTATCTCACTCAACAGCAAATAATCTGAGTGGTGTTCCTATTTATAGAACACAAATAACGCTTTGCAAGAAAATAATTTACAAAAAATTAACTTTTATATTTGTTTTTGTTTGATTTAAAGGCAAATAGAAAGCTCTATAGTTTATCTTTGCGTACCGTTTTTGGTTCTTTTGTGGTTTGTTTGCATTTACTTTTTTGGAGGTTGTTTATTTTGAAATTTTTATTTTCTTTAAATTGTTTAACAAAAATTTAAAGAAAATAAGAGGAGTTGATCTAGTAAATAGATGTAAAGTGAATTAAGTATTTATTTTTACATGATGCAGTGAATCAATTTTATAGTTGGAATTTTGATGTTTTTATGCAATTTTTATCAGATTGTGAGTTTTTTCTTTATTTAATATGGCATTTTCATTCATAAAATAGGCAAGTATTTGGCTCATTTCATTAATGCGTATAATAAAACTCGCTTTACTTGCTCTTTCATTTATAGTGTGATCTCCATCTCCAAAAGGACCAAAACCATCAAGTGTAACAAGGCCTGCAGCTGACATAATATTTGCATCACTGACCCCACCTCTATGCTCTGTTTTTAATTCGTAACCTAATAATGAGTTGATTTTTTTGATTAATACTGCTTGCTTAGGAGTTGGCGGCATAACATCTCTTTGAACACCACCTTCTATAGTCACCTGTATATTTTCAACTTTTGGGTGATCAACTATGTGGTATATATTTTCAAGAACTCGAAGTTTTTCGTTAAAACAATTAAAACGTGCTTCTACAACTAAATTTGCTTTTGGTGATATGGTATTAGCACCAATTCCACCTGTGCATTTTCCAACATTTACAGTTGTAGCTTGTTCTAAATCGGTTAAAGCGGTTAAATCGATAATCATATGTGCGGCGGCTAAATTGGCATTTATACCTGATGTATATTCATTGCCTGCGTGAGCAGATTTACCTTCAATATTGATATTAAATGTTGCGACACCTTTTCTGGCTGTGACTATTTCATGATTTTTACCCGCAGCTTCAAAAACAAAACAGTAGTCATAATTTTTGGCTAAACGGGCAGATAAATGTTTACTATCATCACTGCCAGTTTCTTCATCACTTACCAGTAACATATCTATATTGGTAATTTCATTAAATTCTTGTTTTAATTTCCTAAGTGCACATAAAGCAACATAATTACCGCCTTTCATATCACATACACCTGGGCCATAAATCCAACTGTCATCTTCTGAAAACGTCTCAAATGTTCCTTTAGGAAAAACAGTATCTAAATGCCCTAATAATAAAACTTTCTTCCCTTTCACCTT
The DNA here is from genome assembly GCF_900112265.1 of Pseudoalteromonas denitrificans DSM 6059. Taxonomy (GTDB): domain Bacteria; phylum Pseudomonadota; class Gammaproteobacteria; order Enterobacterales; family Alteromonadaceae; genus Pseudoalteromonas; species Pseudoalteromonas denitrificans. Next base: position 22,942 of record NZ_FOLO01000013.1, read on the forward strand.
GTTAGATATAAATAAAATATGGTTACCAATATCTTCTCTTTCAAAGGTTTGACATTTAAAACCCAGAGGCATCATCCATGATTTAAAAACATCTGCATTTTGATTTATTCCTCGTTTATTTTTACTGTGGGAATTTATATTAATGATTTTTGCCAGTTCAGAAAAATTCATATTAACATTCATAAATAAAGCCCATCCTTAGTGATAAAGTCAGTGTCATTGCACCTTGATTATCAATATTTAAATATAAAAGTTTAAATTTTCAGTTTCATTCTCATGACCGTTTTATGAACAATTTTGTTGTTTTATATTTCTTCAACAGATTGTCACAAAACTGGATTTTAATAGAGCAAAGAGACGCTTTTCAATTTTATCTAAACTCAGATGTTTTTTACTTTAATGGCTCCTTGTTCCTTAAAGTGATTTAGATATAGAGAAGGCAAATTTCATTGAAATTGTATTAATGGAGATAAGCAATGTCGGCAGCAAATGTTGGTTTGTGGTTATATGAAAATGGGGGCGGTTTACATATTCAAAATGCAATCGTCAATGCACTAAAGCAAAGAGATATTAATTGCATTACGGGCTTAAACCTAAGAGATGCTCATGCAAGAGATGGTCATATTCATTGTAATAATATTTTAATGGAAGAATTAGACTTATTTTTGAGTTACAACGCTGGTCAGCAAACCCAATATCAATTGTATCTTTATGAAGCGATTAGCCAAAGCATTCCAACTATTAATAATTTTAATGCTTTTGCTTTATCTGAAGACAAATTCAAAACGTCGCATTTGTTAAATAATCACGGGATTATTACACCTGAATATCGTTTGTGTCATAAAAATGATACTGATGGTTTAAAAAAAGCGATTAAAGATTGGGGAGGGAAATTAGTTTATAAACCGACAGATGGTTGGGGGGGCGCGGGTATAGTGAAAATAGAAGGAGAACAGGCGCTTGATATGCTGTTGCCCTTTTTAAGTCGAACAGATTTAAGATATTTTTATTTAGAACGTTTTATAGATTATGACAATACGGATTTTAGAATTGATATCGTTGATGGTCAGTATATAGGATGTTATGGCCGTAAAGCACCTAAAGATGATTGGAAAACAAATATCACCAGTGGCGGTAGTATTTTTGTGAGGGAGCCCACGGATGAATTGATTAATTTAGCAAAAAAAGCAGCTTTGGTAACAGGGCTTGAAATTGCTGGTGTTGATTTAATTTATGACCGTGAAAAAGAGCGTTATGTTGTACTTGAAGTAAATGGCATCCCAGCATTTGCAACACCAGAACAAGAAAAGTTGGGATTAAATTTTAATCATAAAAAAATTGATGCCATTGTTAATTTAATTGACCGAACAGTTTGTAAATCTAATGCTAAGGTAGCTTAACTTATGAAAAATACACCGGGATTACCTAAACTTGGGTTTTTATATTTAAATCATGTATTACGTTTTTTTGATAATTCTAATTTTAAAGGTTGGCCAGACAAAATTGCCCAAGTAACTTATCGTTGGGGAAAAGATAAACAACGCTTTATTGATGAAGTCAAAGCAAAAAAAATTAATGTATTAATAGGAAATATACCTGCAACAGCATATGAAACCTTTCGAGAAATTGCAAAAGCATTGCCTGAAGTTGAATTTGTACCTTCACTCGATGCGCAGTTTTCAAATAAATCAAAAGAAAATGTGACTCACTTTTGTAATAAATATAATTTGCCCGCTCCTAATACAAGTATTTTTTATGTTCCTGACCGTGCAGATAAATATTTAAAAAATGCGGTTTATCCGAAAATAATAAAGCGCTCTTTTGGCCCTTCAAATTATGGCGGTTATTTTGTTCATAAAGTTGATAACTATACTCAAGCTAAGATGTTATTGAATAAGCGCAAATACTATCCTGTATATGTACAAGATTTTGTGCCTATGGAAGCTGATATCCGTGTAATGCTGATTGGGCATAAACCCGTATGTGCATTTTGGCGAAGACCACCTGAAGGTGAATGGCTTACAAATACCAGTCAGGGTGGCAGCATGGACTATGAAAATGTACCAAAAAACATTCTAAAATTGGCAGTTGAAACTTCAAAAGCTGCAAATGCTGAATATTGGGCCTGTGATATTGCTCTGGGGAAAAATGGTCAAATATACATTTTAGAGTGTGCAACTGCATTTGCAGCTTTTCCCTATATCAGAGATTGGATTGGACAATATTTGATGTGGAAATATTCAAGTGGTCAATTTAAGTTGCCTAATATTCCCATGTGGAACTGGGAAGAGTTAGGAAAAATAAACGTGACATTATTACGTACTATGCGCCATATCACTTTTGGTAAGCATATACCCAGTTATGACTCAAATGAATTGTTCAAACAACTGGATGAATATGGTTTTCCTGTTATGGAAGTGCAAAATAAGCCATATGAAGAATGGCCAAGTAGTATTTGGAATTTTCAAGATAACTTTCAATTAAATCACCCTGATCTATATTGCGAACCTGATCCTATTGAAATAAGTAAAGATGAAAGTTGTGAACCATTAGTGGTTGAAGAGCATGATGATAGCACTGTTATCTCTCAATTGAGTTTAATGACTTTTTTTACGGGGATCAAAGGTATAGGCAATAAAATGGCACAGGATATTATTAATACTTTAGGTACGCAAGGTGTTATTGATGCCTTGCAAAATAACCCGAATAAATTATGTGAAATAAAAAATGTTAAGGCAAAGAAGTTAGAGATGATCACATCCCATTGGCAGCAATTTAGTCAAACTTTGTAGTTAATATTGAGCAGTAGTAAATATATTGCTGCTTATATGATTTTTTAATTTTGGGCTATTAATAATTTTATGAAAATTCAATATACATCTTATCAAGAAACGATTTCATTTTTGAAACAAGCCATGAGTGAACACCCTAATTTAATTCGTTTGCAAAGCATAGGGGATACATGGGAAAAGCGGCCTATTATGCTAGCAACAATTTCAAACGATGTTGTTTATGCAGATGAAAAACCTGGCTTGTTATATACAGGAACGATCCATGCTAGGGAGTGGATTGGTAATGAACTTGCCATAAATTTTATAAAGTATATTATTGATAATTATAGATTTAACCCTAAGCTGATGAGCGCGCTCACTCGTAATACATTTTATATTGTGCCTTGCTTAAACCCGGATGGATTTGAGTACTCACGTAACCACTTTTCATTTTGGCGTAAAAATCGAAGAGATAATGGTGATGGTACTTTTGGTGTTGATTTAAATCGTAATTTTGACTCTAAATTTCGAAAGGGCAGTGATAGTAATTTAAGTACTTATGGAGGCCCTCATGCATTTTCAGAGCCTGAAACTTGTGCCATTCGAGATTTTGTTAACCTACATGCAAATATTACGATATCCCTTGATTATCACTCTCAAGGTAATGTTTTTTTTCCTGCACATAAATTTAATCATGAAGTTGAAATTGAGGGCACAGATTTAAATATTTTATGTGCCAATATGAACAATGAAATAAAAAAGGTGACGGGTCGCCAATATGGTATTCACCGAGGAAAACCACCTGCTAATTTAATTAGAGGCAGCGGCCGAGAGTATTATTATTCTAAGGGAATATTAGCAACTGTAGTTGAAGTTGGCACAAGAAATATACCCGATCATATGCAAGATATGTCACAAAGCATAGATGAAAATATACCCGCATTGATTTATGCCTTATCGGAAGCCATTAATTATTCAGCGTTAGCACCAAAAAGAGTGGAAGGTTTTACAATCAAAGAGATAGGATCAGATACAGTTACACTAGAGTGGTTATATCCGATAAAAGATGATTTATATTTTGAAATTTATCGTAGCGAAACAAATAAAAATATGTGCAATGAACAAACGTTAGTTGCGATTACTAAGTCGTCTTATTTTAAAGATGTACAATTAAAAACAGGTCAAAGCTATTTTTATAATATAAGAGCTGTAGATAAGGTCACAAAAGTTAAATCTCCTTTTAGCCCTGAGTTAAGATTAAAAACCTTGCTTGCTAATGATGAGTTTTCATTAACGTTGTACCCAGCAAAACAAGATGTGGGTTATTTAGCTGAAAACTATATCATTAAAAATAAAGAACATTTTGGTTATAACTCCATGTTTATTGGTATTAATAAAAATCGCGGTAAAAGCTACGGTTTAATACGGTTTAATTTAAATAATTTACCAGAGCAAGTTCAAATTACAAGTGCACAGTTTTCTTTATATCCTATGAACCGTGTTAATGCCAAAATCGAAAAGTACGGGCAATGGTCAATTGATATTTTAGATGCCAGCAAAATTACAGACATTTATGATTTTAATGAAATAGAGCAAGCTGACAGTATTTTTACGTTAGGCCAGACCATTGAATCAGACAAAATGACACAAGGTATTTGGAGTAAATGGCAATTTAATGGTGTAGAACGCAGTTTATTACACACTTGTGGTAAAGAATTATTGTTAAGAATTAAAGGGCCCATCTCTTTACCGCTTGGTAACGATTCACAAATGATGCAATTTGACATCGGTTATGGTCCGTTTGGTAGTGGTTTACATTATCGTCCATATTTAGACTTAATTTACACTCAGGAAAGTAAGTGCATTGAAATGTTACCTGCAGCGCTTAATGTTATTTATCCCGAATATATTAAAAGTAATAAACTTGCCTGTGGCTTTAATGAAAAAGGTGAAGTGGTTTATGGTCAAATGGCTTTTGCTTTAGATGTCTTGCCTAAAGTTGATACTACTGTGATCACCCATGCCTATTTATTACTTCATAACAAAAACCATTTAACAAGTGCAAAAGACATTAGATTTACCATTGAGCTGGTGGAGTTAAAAGATCTTGATTATAAAAGTGTTAAACAAAGAGATAAAATTGAATATATAGGATACGAAGTCAGTAATGAGCAATTAAAGGAAAAGTCACAGCACCACTTTATATTTGATAGTTACAGTCGCCAGGCATTAGAGCGTTTGCACAATGAAAATAAACCTTTCTATTTTATAATGAGAGCAACAGCAGAGTCTCAGGCATCAAATGCTTTGGTTGATTGGCATTGTGACAACGCCCTTCAGGCAAAACTCATTATAAATTACATCGAGCGACGCAAATATGCATTAGATGCACCTAAAGACATCAATATTGAAATTGAAAATAAGCAAGTTAAACTCAGTTGGAAAAATCCAGAGCATAGTGATTTTGTTGGATCATTTGTCGTGCGTAATCGTTTTCATCCACCTAAATCTCCTTTTGATGGTGTGAAAATTTATGGTGGTAAAGATGAATATACTTTTGACAATTTTGGTAATGCGCACATCCCTAAATATTATTCAGTTTTTAGCTATGATAATGTTCCAAATTATTCAGCCCCTGCAGCAATTTATTATGCTAAAACGCAGACCATTCTCTTAGATGAATTAAATGACGATTTACCTTGTGAACTTCAATATGAATTAGAAGATGAAGATATGAACCTAGGGGATGATTAGCTGATTACATAAAATGCAGTGGTTTACTTTGATTAATTTACGCTAACGATTATGATGTTGGGCATGATAATTGTTAGCTGAAAAATTTAAAATGAGCATAACAGAAAAATTGCGTCTATTACTGCAAGAGAAGCATATAGAATATAAAGAAATAGATCATGAGGCGGCTCAAACTTGTGAAATATCTGCTAAAGCGCGTGGTGAAGATATAAAAATAGGAGGTAAAACTTTATTATTTAAGGATAAAAAAGGGTTTCATTTATTTGTACTTTCTGCTGAAAAACAAGTAGATTCAAATAAAGTAAGGCAAATTTTAAAATCACAAAAATTGAGGTTTGCTACCGAACAAGAACTTCAAGATCTCTGCTATGTACAAAAAGGTGCATTACCGCCTTTTGGTAAACCAATTTATCCTTATGATTTATATTTGGATGAATCAATTTTATATAACGAAAAAATTGCATTTAATGCGGGCATATTAACTAAGTCTTTTATTTTAAATACACAAGATTACCTTACTTTAGTATGCGCAAATTATAGTTGTTTTGCCAAATAATGAGAATTCAGATTAAATAAAATTCACTTTTGAGGCCTTTACTTATGAGTTTTAAACTCACTCTATTTTCCTTATTCATTTTGATAGCTTCAAATTCACATGCTGATATTCTCAAACCTTTTAAAAGCGATGGCTGTAGTGGATTTCCTGATGGTACATTAAAACAGAATAAGTTATGGCTTACATGTTGTAAAAATCATGATTTTGATTATTGGAAAGGTGGGACATATCAACAAAGGTTAGCATCAGATAAAAGATTAAAGGTGTGTGTTTCTGATGTTAATGAGCCTGAAATTGCATTGTTAATGCTTGCAGGTGTACGAGTAGGAGGGTCTCCTTTGTTACCAACAAACTTTAGGTGGGGGTATGGTTGGTCATACCCTAGGCTATATGGTGAATTAACGGATGAAGAGCTAAACCAAGTTAAGCTATTATCAAATAAATCAAAATAGAATGAAGGAAAAAAAATATGCCCCATTGCATTGTTGAATATTCAATTGATTTAGAGCGTAAAATTGAAATCACTCAGTTAAATCATGCTGTTTTTAATAGTGCACTAAAATCTGAACTTTTTGAAGAACAGGACATAAAAGTAAGGGCAATAGGTTATGCACATTTTCAAACCGGAAAATATAGAAGTGACTTTATTCATGTTGTCGTAAAAGTATTGAATGGTCGAACATTTGAACAACAAAAAAATCTCTCTGCTCTGGTTTTACAAGCACTTGATAATTTAGGAGTATCATCGATTTCATTAACAGTAGAAATCGTTGAAATTGAAGCTGACTTATACGCTAAATTGGTTAAATAAACTCATTTTATGAGTTTATACCCTATCAAAATAATCATAAGCACTGTGTGTGCACTTATTGCATTTGCGGGTAATTCAGTATTGTGCCGTATAGCCTTAGGGCAAAATTTAATCGATGCTGCAAGTTTTACAAATATTCGCTTGTTATCTGGCATTGTCACCTTGATGTTAATTGTTTTAGTAAAAAAGAAACACATACTAACCCAATCTAAAGGAAGTTGGTTAGCAAGCTGTATGTTATTTGTTTATGCAATCGCATTTTCATATGGATATATTTCTCTAGATACAGGAGTTGGCGCGCTAATTTTGTTTGGTTCGGTACAAATTACCTTGATTTTTGTAAATGTTACTTCAGGAAATAAGTTGCATTATTCAGAGTGGTTAGGGCTATCAACTGCATTTGTAGGTTTTGTTTATTTAATTTTTCCGAGCTTAACAAGCCCAACGATCAGTGGCATGGCAATTATGGCTTTATCAGGCGTTGCTTGGGCTTTTTATACTTTATTAGGGCGAAGCTCTCAAAATCCTTTGAGTGATACTGCTTATAATTTTTTACGTACTCTCCCTTTTATCCTTTTCATGTTTTTATTGTCGTTTAAAAGTACCACTATTAGTCAAGAAGGAATTGTTTTGGCTGTTTTATCTGGTGCACTCGCATCTGGTATTGGCTATGTTATTTGGTATATTGCACTGAATGAGCTTTCGATTTCTCAAGCTGGTGTTGTTCAGTTGTTTGTGCCTGTCATTGCCGCTATTGGCGGTGTTTTATTTGCTCAAGAACAAATTACATTACGTTTATTTATCTCCTCAGTTTTAGTATTAGGCGGAATTTTAATTGTTATTCTAGGCAAGTCTTATTGTATGAAACAGGCTTTGAATGAAAAATAAATATTGAAAATTCAAATAATTAAACAATGTTAATTTATGTTTAATGATTGAATTTATAAGCGGTTATGCTAGATTTATTTTTGAAGTAATTTCAATATAATCATTTAAAAGGAATAAAAAATGAAAAAATTACCATTAATTTTATGTATGAGTAGCGTATTGGGGTTAGTTGCTTGTGGTTCTGATGAAGTTGTTGCACAAATGCCTGCTTGTGACAGTCAAGATGTACTTGAACTTACTACTGAGATATTAAAAGAAGAAGCAAAATCTCAATTGTTTTTTGCTATGCTGAAAAAAGCGGGTAAACCAGCGGAAGATCTTCCGTATAAAAAAGCAGTGGAGTTAAGAGGAAGATCTGAAGAGCTGGGTAAGGTAATAGATATTGTTGATGAAGCCGTAGAAAAAAAGAATATGAAATACTACGATATTAATATGGATAACCAAGACACTGCTGAGAAAAAAGTTTGGTGTAAAGCTGATATGAAAGCTGAAAAAGGCACTAAAATGGCAATTAATTATATTGCGCAATTTGTCGGAGATGATGTTGAAGTTGAGGTGGTTTTTTAACTACGACAATTTAGTTAATTAATATACATAACACAAACCCATAACGGGTCTGTGTTATTTCAAATACTTAATATTGCCAGTTAAGATTTAAGCCTGAAAAACTATCATACGCCTTAATACCTATGTGCCAAACACCTGCTTTCGGGGCAGTTTGAGTGCAACTTTCACTATTGCCACCTTTAAAAGGTCGACAAATATAGCTACTGCTGGTGGGTTTACTACCTTGTTGTAAATATAAGTCAGCATCACCCGTTCCATCAGCGATACCTACAGTGAGCTTTGAAATACCTTCTGGAACAGTTATTTCATAATAAAGCCAGTTATTAGTTGTTGCCGATAAATTTAATTCTGATCCATTGTTTCCATCGGGGATTGAAGTATCAAAAGAGGCACTTAAGGTTACACCACTGAAACTGCTATAGGCATTTAACTGAATGTAAAAATCACCGCTTAAATCAGTCGTAAAGTTACAAGTTTCATTGTTGCCATTTTTAAAGGGGCGACAATCATAAAGCTTGGTTGTAGGTTCAGCACCTTTTCTTACGTATAGATCTACATCTCCACTACCGCCAGAGGTTGTTATTGTGACGGATGATGCATTAGTAGGTACACTAAATTTATAATTTGTTAGGCTATTTTTCACGCCTGCAATATTATTGATAGGTACATTATTTTCAATCATTGGCGTTTGTGCTACATCAGTATTAAAACCCATTTCAATTGCAAAACTCATGGCTAATTTTGCAAAGTTGAGAGCATGTTCAGCACTTGCGTCGAGTTTATCAGATGTATCATTTTGAGTATGAATATGCGGATTATATGAATTCATTTTAGACTCAAAGGGCATAGATGCTGGGTACCCTTTATTGTGCCAAGATGCATGATCTGAACAACCGTAACCACATGTACTATATGCATAGTTTACAGTTGGTTGGTAAGTATCTAATAATTGTGTTAAGTAGGTGTTTAAACCGGAATCGGTATAATCATCCATAAAAACAATATCTTCAGGACCGCCTATATAGCCTGTCATATCGAGTTGCATCACAGCTAAAACCTGATCGCTATTATTGGCTGATAAAGAAGCTATTTCTCCACTTCCTCTTAAGCCAACTTCTTCAGCTGCATAACCCATAAATTTGATGGTGCGTTTAGGCTGTTGACCTGTGGCTAAAAAGACTCTGATCACTTCAGATAAAGTCGCAATGCCAGATGCATTATCATCTGCTCCTGGTGCGATGCTTGTTTCACCTGAAGAAGCACCATTTATAGAATCTAAATGCCCGCCTATAACAATAAACTCATCGGGTTTTTCACTCCCCGTTAAGGTTAAGATAACCGAGTTTTGTTTCCACGCACTGTGATTAAAAGCTGTTACATTTGCCCAATTAACATTGTTTGCATATCCCTTCCATGTTGCTTCAATGCTATTTGCTGCATTTTCACCATGAGTTGTTTGATAGTACCTATTGGTGAAACTTGATAAGTCTGTGATTGTATTTTTAATGTTAGTTGCATTTAATTGACTGATAGCATTATTTACTTTTGCATTTTGATTTATTACAGGAGGAATAAAGCTTGCTAAAGTAACAGGTAATAAACTTGCAGCTATCGCATCTTGCTCTGAGTTATGAACAGTAAAACCGCCACAGCGTTTATGCTCATCATGCATCATTTTACTGAGTTTAAGCACATTTTTTTCATCTAACCTCGCAATTATTTTTGTCGTTGCAGATGTATTGCTAGTTTGTTTTTTTATGTGTGCATTCGCTTTTTTTAATGTTACCACAGCATCAGAATCTGTGGTGATCCAAAGATCTTTTGCTGTACTTGAGTAAGCGGTGATACTCAGTGCTAAATATAAAGGTAGTGTTTTTAAATAAGGTTTCATCTTTTATTCCATATATTTACAAAATGACACATTCACTTTGTTCCTCAAACAAAGACTAGTATAGTTGTTATAAACTTGTTAATTATTTTTCTAAAAATCGCAATGATATTTTTTTAAATTCGTTTTGTTGGAATATATTTCTACAGTTTTGTACATTTACATACAGTTTTAGACAAAATCAATACAGTATTCTGACAACATGTTTTGCTTTTATCGTTTACATTATTTGTAAATTCACCCATGGATGAAACTCATGAAAATACAATTTAAACTTACACCCATAGCTTTATGTGTTATTGGTAGTTTGCAATATGCGAGTGCTGTTGAAATTGAGCAATCAAAAAAAATAGAACGTATCGAAGTGCAGACAAAACGCAGTAGTGTATTAACACATATTACTGAAAACGCAGAAAAATTAATCAGCATGCCAGGTGCTATGGGCGATCCATTACAGGCTGTTTTTGCATTACCTGGAGTTGTTGCTGCGGGTGGTGCTATGAGCGAACCCGCAGTAAGAGGTTCATCCCCAAGTGATAACTTATTTGAAGTTGACTTTATGCCTGCGGGCTATATTTTTCATGACTTCGGTTCATCTATTTTTAACAAATATGTAATTCAAGACTTTCAATTATTTTCAGCAGGATATGGTACAAGTTATAGCAATGCAACGGGTGCCGTATTTGATGTTTCTTTAAGAAACCCTAAATATCAAAAACTTAAAACAACGCTCGATTTTACGATGTTTAATGCGGGTATTTTTACAGAAGGACAATTAACAGAAAATACAGCATTTTATTTTTCAGCAAGAAAGAGCACTTTGCCATTATTTTTTGATGAAGGCGAAGAGATTGAAGATGATGATGGGGAGTTAACGGGCGTTACCATAAATAAAGCACCTGATGATCACGATTATCAAGGAAAGTTAATATGGGATATTAATCATAACAATATGTTTACTTTCTCATTTACAGGGGCCCAAGACAGTGCAAAAGCAAACTTTAATCAAAGATCTGAATTAGCTTTAAAGAACCCAGAATATCAAGGCGATGCAACTTTTAAGCGAGGCTTTAATAGTCAAAGTATTTTATGGGATCATTATGGTGATGGTGTTCATGTTAAATTAGGGGTCGGTGCACTTTCACATACAGAGTTATTTGAATATGGTCGTATAGCGACTGGTGGAGATGGTTTTTTTGAAGATGAAACTCAGAAACAAATTACCTATAAAGCAAGAGTTAACTATCAAGTAAATAGTGATCATAACATTCTATTTGATGCGGCTTATCATGATAAAAAACTTGAATATAGTTACGACATGTTTCAATACACTTGTACAGATATAGACCCTGATTGTACCTTAAACAAAGGTGGGCGCATTACAGACAAAAGAACACAAGATGTTGATGATCAATTTGTAGGCCTTGCGCATATTTGGCAAATAACAGATAAAATTCAAAGTGACTTAGGTGTTCAATGGCAACACAATAATTATTCAAAAGAAACATTTATACAACCAAGGGTGGCATTAAACTACTTTATCACAGACCAAAGTACGGTTAGTTTAAAATATGGAGAATATAATCGATTACAAGATATAGATACAATATTGCCCGTTTTGGGTAACCCAAATTTAAAGTCGCAAACATCTCAGCATAGTACATTAGGATTTCAACAAGAATTAGAAGATGAGTGGAGTTGGTCAATCGAGGGGTATTATAAAACCATGTCAGATTTACCTCTGGCATTAACTGATAATTATGCTGATTCAGATAAATTGTATAGTAACGATGTTGAAGGGCGGGCATATGGATTTGACTTACTCGTTAATAAAAATAAAACGGACAAGTGGTATGGTTGGGTATCGTTGAGCTATGCAAAAAGTGAGCGAACAGATTTAAGACGCAATATAACGCGAGATTATTATACAGATACGCCTTTGGTGATGAATGTTGTTTTTAATTATCAAATAAATGAGCGATGGAACGGGGGCTTTAATTTTACAGCGCGAAGCGGGCAAGCTTATACTCCTATAACAGGTGTTGTTGAAAACCCAGATCATGACGGTAAATTCTTACCACAATATGGCGAACCATTTTCAGAGCGATTTGATGTTGCTCATAGACTTGATATTCGATTTGAACGAAAAACTGACTTTTTTGATTTAGATGCTATGTTAATTTTTGAAGTCATGAATGTATATGGGCAGGATAATGTGAGTTACATCGATTTAGATTATCAGAAAGTAAAATCAACAAATGACTTAATTTTAGAAGAAGAAACCGATGATTTTGAAATGCGCCCCTCAATTGGTTTTAGTGTGAATTTCTAATTTACTTTAAAAACTTGTTTACATTATTTTTATAATTATAAAAGCCAGTTATTTTTCATTCAATGATAATAAATGGCTTTTATTTATTTCAGATGCATATTTCCATAATTGCTCCATATTGTTTTTCTAAAATAGAACATATTAAGGGATTAGCTATTTGACTATGAATGAGACAAGATTATTTAAAACAGACACAGTTATTACTTGAAAGTGGAATATTAGATGCATCGCATAACAAAGGTTGTGCTAAACCTGTGACGAGTGTGAGTAATGCACGTTTTATTCTTATGTTATTGGTTTTCATTCTTTTGATTGTAGCAACTTTTCATCAACTGGTTGTTTTAGCTGGGCCTATTAATAAAAATGATATTATTCAGTTGGACAACTCCCATAAATTAGCTGCAACGAAACAGCTCAAACTTACGAATAAATCTTCATTAGTTTATAGTGAAATTGGCGAAAATGAGATACATACTTATATTAAAGTATCACCTTTTCACTTAATGGAATATTTGTTAAATAAAGGTCTGGCTACCCAAAACATTTGTCCAAGTGTTGAAGAACTTAATGTATCAAAAATACCCGTTAATCAATGGGTTATTCACTTATATTCAAAGTCAAAATCAAAAAATGTTCGGATAAATTGTATTAAAGTATAAATACATATATTCAAGTTACTTTAAGATGTGAGTTTTAGTTAGAGGTAAAAATGGTGTAGGCGCAAATTGTACATGTCACACATGATCTAAATACCTCTTTCATCGAGGAAAGTGATTTATAGTCAGAATAGCTGTGTTTCCTAGTCAAAATCAACAATGAGGTATAAACCAATTTAAACCTACTAATTAGGCCTTTTGGTGAAACTTTCTCACTGTGTCCAACTTATCAAAAGGCAGTTGTCGCTTCTGAAAAGTAGTGTTTTGAGGTAGTTTGAGTATACAGTTTATTACAAATATAAAACGGACACTTACAATTTTAATTATTAAGCTCTGTGTATCAAAAGGGTCAGGGAAGTTAGTGTGCGTTTATATAAATCTAAAAAGGCAGTTGTGAGTACGATAAGCATGTTAATGATATTAACAGCATGTGGAAGTAATAAAGGTACTAAAATTAAAGACGAATTACCTCAAGCTAAACCTGCTACAGGTATGGCAGGTGATGGTAATTTAAAATCTATTGTGAATTATATTAGAGTTGAAGCAGGGTTACCTGCATTGGCTGCTGTGATGGTGCATGATGGAGAAGTAATAGAGTTGGCTGCTGATGGTTTACGTTCTATAGAAGATAATCAGAATGTAACAACTGAAGATAAATGGCATTTAGGGTCATTAACCAAGTCAATGACATCAACTTTGGCCGCAAGATTAGTGAGAAAAGGTGAAATTCAATGGAGTACAACTATTTCAGATGTTTACCCTGAAATGATTGGTATGATGAAACCTGAATATGAAGCGGTGCGTTTAGATGAATTGTTATCGCATACCTCTGGGATGAGAAGAAGTATTTCCAATATCGATAAATATGAATATATTTCAAGTGATATCAATACTCAACGTCAAAAAATGGTTGAAGATGCATTGAGTTTATCTCCAAAAATGACAAAAGGACAATATCTTTATAGTAACTTAGGTTATATGGTTGCAGGTGCGATGCTTGAAAAAGTCATGGGGAATACGTGGGAAACTTTGATAACGGATAATGTTTTTATTCCCCTTAATATGAAAGATAGTCATTTTGGCGCCCCAGATAAACAAGGTACTGTGATGCAACCGGTAGGGCATGTTGCAAAAGGTGGTGGTTGGGAAGCTGTTAAAGTGTCAGCAAGTAATATTGCAGATAATCCTGTTGTATTGGGTCCAGCAGGCACTGTGCATGCAAGTCTAACCGATATGGGTCATTATTTAATTGCACATTTAGCGGGGGCAAAAAATAGGCATGTACCTGACTTTTTAACGGCTCAAGAGTTTAAAAAATTACATACCCCCATGGAAAACTCTCATTATGCTTTAGGTTGGGGAGTAGGCGAAAATTTTCTGACACATAATGGTAGTAATACCATGTGGTTGGCAACAATTGAAATTTCAGCAGATAAAAACACAGCTATTTTTGTTGTTACAAATGCAGCAGATCTTGATAAAAATGATAGTACCGCAGCCCGTGCTAGCAAAAAGCTATTACACGAGTTGATGGCAAGATCAGATGCCGCTTTTAATCATTAACGCAAACTTAGGGTAATTAACTGAGATAAAAAGAGCCACATTACATATTGTGGCTCATATGTACTTTAACTCGCTAAACTTTGTTTGGCCGTGATGTAACTGACTAAATCTTCAATAGAGAGTACAGGCATATCATGTTTATTTGCAAAATGAGTTACTTGTGGCAATCTTGCCATAGAGCCATCAAGGTTATTTAATTCACAAATAACGCCAAAAGGCGTCAACCCAGCAAGTTCCATTAAATCAACAGAAGCTTCAGTATGTCCTCTTCGTACTAACACACCACCGCTATTCGCTTTTAATGGAAAAACATGACCAGGTCTTGATAAGTCTTCTGCTTTGGCATTAATGTGAGTGGCGGCTTTAATTGTTGTAACACGATCTTCAGCAGAAACACCTGTGGTGACACCTGATTTAGCCTCTATCGTGACGGTATAAGCCGTTTTGTTTTGGCTGGTATTATCTTGTACCATTTGTGGAAGTTTGAGCTGCTTAGTTCGCTCTTCTGTCAAGCATAAACAAACAATACCGCTGCCTTCTCGGATCATCATTGCCATTTGCTGTGTTGTTAAGTGTTGCGCTGAAAAAACGAAATCGCCTTCGTTTTCTCTATTCTCATCATCAACAACAAGTACACCTTTTCCTAAACGTAGTGCTGCTAATGCCTTTTCTACACGAGCATGCGGCTCGCCAAATTGAGTTAATAAAGACTGACTCATGGTAAATTCCTTAAAAATTTATGATTACCAGGATCAGGGAAGCAGAGGTCGTGAATTTATTGTTCACTAAAAGAAAGGACAGCTTAAATAAGTGACCTTTTTTATTCTCTCTCATCCGGACTATGACCGTCGGCTCTGGAGTTTAACCAGATCTGCTGACCCTAATATTTTAAATAAATTGATTAGGCGCTCGCGGGCTTATTCAAGTTGAATTTACCGCCGGTGGGGAATTTCACCCCGCCCTGAGAATGTGCTATATATTAGCGACTGCATTTTAGCGCGCCGATACTGGAAATCAAAACATAAATGATGAATAATGCGATTTTCTGATTTATATGCCAAAAGAAGTCAAAGATATATGATGCAATATAAAATTATTCCAGTTACAGCGTTTCAACAAAATTGTACTTTATTTTGGTGTGATGAAACGAGAGAAGCGGTAGTTGTAGACCCAGGTGGAGATATAGATCTTATATTGGCGCAAGTGAATGATTTGGGCATAACATTAACTAAAATATTATTAACACACGCACATTTAGATCATGCTGGTGCATCGGCTGAGCTTGTAGAAAAGTTATCAATTACAATTGAAGGACCGCATAAGGAAGATCAGTTTTGGATAGATTTATTTCCTGAACAAATTGCACAATTTGGTTTTAAACCTGTTAATCGTTTTGAACCTGACCGTTGGTTAGATCAAGGAGATAAAGTCACCTTTGGTAATATTACTTTAGATGTTTATTTTTGCCCAGGTCATACGCCGGGTCATGTTATTTTCTATCATAAAGACAGTCAACTAGCTCAAGTTGGAGATGTATTGTTTGATGGTTCAATTGGACGTACTGATTTTCCGAAGGGTTGCCAAACTACGCTAATAAACTCAATTAAAGAGAACTTATGGCCACTAGGAAATGATGTACAGTTTATACCTGGACATGGTCCTATGAGTACTTTTGGAGACCAAAGACGTTCTAATCCTTATGTACGTGATTGACAGTGATATAAAATTGATAAAGAACAAGCTCAATAGATAATATTATCTATTGAGCTTCAATCATATTATCCTGCAAGTTCACATGTATCTATCATTTCATTTTCTAATACATCAGGGTTATGTTTTTGGTTTGTTAATTTAATGCCTGCGAAAGCTAAAATTATTGCAAGGAAAATAAAACCTATCTGTAAACCAATAACCGTATTAATACCTTGTTGCCATAAATTTATAATTTCGTTTGCAAACATAATCCAGTCTATTACAACTAAAGATAATAAGAGCAAAGCGGTTGATGTCAGTAAATAACCTAAAAATACTTTCTTATTTCGGCTTAAAGGGAGCAGACAAGCAACTAAAGCTAAGGTGATTATAAAGCTATAAACCATATAATCTGGCCTGGTTGTTAGATTAACAGGAAGTAAACGCTCAGTCATAAATGATACAGCAGTTGCCAATACGATGCCGCCAGTACTCCAAAGCGTGAAATTATTAACAAATTTTAATGTTTTAGGAGAGTGATTTCGTTGTCGACTTCGTTGCTCTATCCATAATAAATTACCTGTTATGATTAAGCCGCAAACTCCTAAACCAAGTAAAAAATAAAGAATGCGTAAATCAAATCCTGCAAAATCACCAAAATGAAGTTGTGATATAACATATAGGCCTTGTACTAAGGTATTTGGATTCTGTGCATCTTTGGTGAATAAAGTATGCTGGTCTTTTACTGTGATTGCAGTTTCAAATTTTTGAGCAAACGCTTGTTCTATTTTTCCTATGGTATGTACGACCGCACTTTCATCACCATAATTATAAACCCGGATCATTCTTGGCAGAGTGCCATATTCGTTTGTTATTTTTTGCAAAATTTGGTCTAAATCGGGTTTATTCCAAGTTTTATCAACCCATTGAGGCTCAATTGCTTGATAACCTGCATCATCTAGTAATGCTTGTTGATCACCTTTGTATAACACTAAAGCAAAGGCAATTTGATATATAATGACTAAATTAAATATTAAACCACTGATGGCATACATAATTGTAAAAGGTAAACTCATCACACCTACAACATTATGCATATCTAATAGTTGGCTGCGCTTATTGTGCTTACTACGATATTTAAAAAAGTTAATAAATAGTTTTCGAGCATGAATGAAAATGCCTGAAACAAGTGCAAAAAAGAAAAATAATGTCACAAAACCGATAATATACTTACCTGCCGGGATATTTAAATCTATATGTAAATCATAAATAAAATCAGCTAGAAAAAAATCATCAATACTTGCTACAATTTCGCCACTAACAGGGTCAATTAATAAGGCATCATGGTCTTCTTCTCCAGGTTGATGTTGAATATCAACATACGCTTTATAATACGGTATATGCTTACTGGGTTTTATTAGTGTCAAGTGTTCTTTTGGGTCAAAATCCCTGTCTTTTATTGCAATTTTTAAAATTTCACTGACAGGTAAAAACGCTCCTTTTGTGGGTTCAAAATGAGGTTGCATTGACCACTGCGTAATTTCAGCTCTAAAAAGTGAAATTGAACCTGCAAAAAATACAATGAAAAGTAAACCTGAAATAATTAAACCAAGCCAACTGTGGGCATCAGTTATTCGTTTTAAAAAAGTTTTATTCATTGTTTAACCCAATACAAAAATAGCGTTGATGCCAATAGAAACTAATAATACGGAACCACATCGTTTCCATGCTTGCAAACCACCTTCACTGACATAACACCACACCATCATAGTGATCCATAAAGGAAAGGCACACAGTAAACCTATGAATAAGCGGGTATCTACGGCTGTAGGCAAAATATAATTAAGGTTTAGCATTATGGAGATTGAAACAAGGCAACCGCCAAAAATTGCAGCTGTACTTTTAGGCCACATTAAACACCTCCTAGTTGAGCTAATGTTATAGATATTAATAGGCCTGAAAGCGCAAAAGGGTAAAGAGTCATTTTTAAATGACCGTGAGCTAATACTATCAAAGTCCAAAAAGCCATAACTGCTGTTAATACGACTAATGCTGCTGATATTGCGGCGTATTGTTCAGATAAAAAATACCAACTAGATAACATTAAAATAATGCAAACTGGCCAAGCTATTTTTTTTGATACGCGTTTTTCGATTAGTTTTTGATTTGGGCTTGATATAAATACAAGCAAAGATCCTACCCATAATAAAGCTGAATAAATAAACATTAAAATACAAGTGATTGTTATTTGTATTTGTATTTGTAATTATATCGATAATATACTGAATTAAAAGTTATTATTTGTTTCTTTCATCACTAAAGTGTAAATTTTTCATAAAAATTCATTAAAAAATAAAGCTTTAGCACTAGTAATTAAATGGTATTTATTGCTATTATCGCCGCGAATTTTAATGAGAGTGATTCTCATTGCTTAAAGTAGGGTTTAACGGGAACTTAAAATGCAAACTAACTACCTTGTTCAGGCTATTCGCACTGGATTATTATTATCTGGCACTTTTATTATTTCTGCTCAGGCACAAGATGATTTAAAAGAGATTGAAAAAATCATTGTGACAGGTCAAAAAATTGATAGAAGTTTACAAGAAACGGCCGCAAGTGTTGCTGTTTTCACTCAAAAATCATTAGAACAGCAAAACATAACTGATCTAGGTGATGTATTAGCCCAAGCACCTAATGTGAACTTTGATGGGTATACATTTAGTATTCGCGGCATTGATGCTTTTAATGTTTCAGGGGGGGGCACAAGTTATTTGGCGAGTGTATATGTAGATGGTGCTGCTTTACCATACAGGATGATCCAATCTGGCGGTTTTTCTACTTGGGATGTTAATCAAGTTGAAATATTACGCGGACCACAGTCTACATTACAAGGTCGAAATGCATTAGCGGGTGCGGTTGTAGTGAGTACTCAAGACCCCAGTTATGAACCTGATATGAAAATTAGAGTTGGCACTGGTAATTACGGCTTAAAAGAAGCTGCAATCGCATTTGGCAGTGAGTTAATTGATAATCAGGTGGCGTTTCGCTTTAGTGCTGAAAAGAATGAGTCTGATGGTTTTGTTAAAAATATAACAAGAAATGCACCTTCAGATTATAGCGATGATCAAACATATCGTTTAAAGGTGAGAATTGAACCTGAAGCAATTCCCGATTTATCTATGATGTTAAGTTACACTTTTAATGAACAAGAAGATGGATTATCAGGAAGTTCACCTTCATTTGGTAATAAAAAATACTCCATTCTTGATACTAAGACATTTGATGTCACGCAAAATGATTTGTATAACTTTAAAGCTGATTATGATGTTAATGATATTTGGTCTCTCACTTCAATTACAAATTATGTGATCAGTGATTATGATTATCAATGGGATGGTGATAATGGCTTTGGTGAAGAAAAATCAGTATTAACAGATAACAGAACTGATACCACATTTAGTCAAGAGTTTAGGGCTACTTTTGAATATGAGCAAATAACTGGCTTGATAGGTTTGTACCATTCAAGCTTAAAAGTTGATGATTTATCGGGTGGTAAACGTAATATTACATTAGCACGATTAGGTGTACCAAGATTACTTGTTTTACCTAGGGAAAATGGGGGTTTTGGATTGCCACAAAATTATGCAGACCAAATATTGTCTTTGTATGCGGATGTAAATCCTGTACAGCTAAGTACCTATGGTAAAGTTGATCAAAAAATAACGAGCAATGCTATTTTTGCAGATGTTACTTATAAAATTAATGCACAATGGGATATTCTAGCGGGTATACGTTGGGATAGTGAAAAACAAGAAAATTCAGCTGATCGTAAGGTCACTGTAGAAAATGGTCATTTATTACCAGATCCAACAAATCTTAACTTTGACCCTACAACGGCCCAAGTTGTATCTATACTCAATGCTCAGTTATATAAACAAGCAGATGATGCATCTGGTATTGAACCTTTAGTTGATACCAGCTTTGATGCGGTGTTACCAAAATTAGGTGTGAGTTATCATATTAGTGATGATATGACCACAAGCTTTATTTTTCAAAAAGGCTATCGTTCAGGTGGTGTAGGTACAAATATTGCTCAAGCTACCACCCATACTTTTGATTCAGAATATACCAGTAACTACGAGTTGTCGTTTCGTTCAATTTGGTTGGATGGGTCTTTAACTGCCAATGCAAACATGTTTTATATTGATTGGAAAGACCAACAGGTCAATGTGCAGTTAGGTGTTAGTCAGTATGACAAAGATACAAGGAATGTTGGTAGTTCAGTTGTTAAAGGCTTTGAAGCAGAATTACGATATCAAGTTAATAATAACTTAACTTTTTCTGCAGGTTTAGGTCAATCTAAAACAGAGTTCAAAGATTTTCCACTAGATAAAATTGGTGAAGTGAGCCCTAACTTATCGGGGTTTAGTTTTAGAGACTCACCTGAATGGACTGCGAACCTAAGTGCAACATATGTGGGTGATAATGGTTTTTTTGCTAATATAAATGCAAATTATGTTGATGAGTCTCGTGCTTTATCAAACCCTTTTGCACAAGGAAAAGTAGCTGGTGATACAGATTTTGATCCTATGGATCAAGCTGTCACTTTAGTGAATACGCGAATAGGCTATGAGTGGGATACTGTGGGTTTATACTTAACAGTGACTAACTTATTGGATAAAGAATATTTGTCTGATATTGATACCGGATATGATGTTGAAACGTATGGTGCACCAAGGCAAGCTGCGCTTAAATTTCAAGTTGATTTCTAAAAAATAATTCTAATTAAGTAGGTCTGCTTTAGTGGCAGATCTCTTTTTCATTTACTTAATAAGTGAAATAATCTTGCCATATTTATAAAGAATGATTGATACTTGATAGTTTAAAATCTATCACTGAGTGAAAAAAACTTAAACATTAATGATATAAAACGAGAGATGATTTCTAAAAATTCTTATTTAGAAATAAAGTTTGATAAGATTTAAAATGGCTGGAATACCAGGATTTGAACCTGGGAATGCCGAGATCAAAACCCGGTGCCTTACCGCTTGGCGATATTCCAACAAATTTAAAATTTACATCAACTAAAATGGTGCGGAAAGAGAGACTTGAACTCTCACATCTTGCGATACTGGAACCTAAATCCAGCGCGTCTACCAATTCCGCCACTTCCGCATTTTAAGTATCTTAGTCTATTACATAGAAAAGTAAATGGTGGCTACGACGGGATTTGAACCTGTGACCCCATCATTATGAGTGATGTGCTCTAACCAGCTGAGCTACGTAGCCATTACTTAATCATCTACATGATGCGGAGCGCATTATGCTGATACATACGTGAATCGTCAACCTTTTTTTTAGAAGTATGAGTTTTTAATTGATATCGTAATTATAGAATATTAGGATATGTACCATTAATGGAATTAAGTTAGGTAAATTATGAGCAGTAAGGCCAGTCATTCACAAGGTGTATTGTTATTTAAATTAAATGCAACTCAGTTATTTGCAATGGGTACACTCAAAGTTAAAGAGCTTGTGCGTTACTCTAAAATGAGTAAATTACCTAACTCACATCCAACGGTGATAGGTACGGCAACAATTAGAAGTCGCTCTATTCCTATTATTGATATGGCTAAAGCTGTGGGCTATAGAGCAATATCTGAAGAGGAATTAAAAGATAGCTATATTATTATTACAGATTGCCAACGCAAGGAAGTCGGGTTTTTAGTCCGTGGCATTGATAAAATAATTAACTGTAATTGGAAAGATATTAAGCCACCTCCAAGCAATGTCGGTAGAGATGCTTTTTTAACTGGTGTAACACAATTTAATAATAAAATAGTACAGCTATTGGATGTGGAATTATTACTTTCAAATGTTTACCCAGATGATGCAGTTCATTCATATCCAAGTTTAACTGACATACAAAGGGAAATGGTCAAACCATTAAATATTTTATTAGTTGATGACTCTCGTGTTGCCAGAAAACAATTATCTGATGCATTAAATGGTTTAAATATCCCGTATAAAGTTGCAACCAATGGTCAAGAAGCACTTGATGTGATGAAGCAAAGTGCAACAGCAGATGAACAAGTACATTTACTTGTTAGCGATATTGAAATGCCAGGTTTAGATGGGTATGAGCTTGCATTTGAAGTGAAAAATACCCCACATCTTGCAAGTGCATACATTATTTTACATACATCATTATCCAGTGAAATTAGTGTGAGTCAGGCGCATCAAGTGGGCGCAAACGAAGCTTTAACAAAATTTGATGCGACTGAACTGATTGAAGCTATTTTGCGTGGTGCACAACACCATTATGAATTAGAGTCACAAATGGCATAACTGAAGTTAATGCAATAAATTTGCTTTTAATGAGCGAGTTTTAAAAAATAAATCACTGTTTTTTCATAATAAGATTTAAGACTGATGGTAAATTTACCTGTAAAAGCCTAAAATTAAAATCAAATATTGAAACCTCATTATATTCATATGTTACTTATTCGAATTTTATCATTTTTTTCTATTTTGGCTTGTTTTATAAGCTTTCAAAGTAATTCAGCTCCAGTAAGTGAAGGCATGTGTATCTTGTTAAAACAACAGGTGCAGCAATTTAGTCATGCAACTAAAAGTAGGCAATATCGTAATGCTAAACGAGCATATGAAAGAGGGTGTTATAAAACTAAAACGGTAGAAACAAAAACAACTCAAATTAAACCTAATGTTGCACCTAAAACAACATTACAACAAAAAATTGAACCTGTGCTGATTGAGCCAATTAGTTCTTCTGAAGCTGAAGTTTTACCTAACGAGGTGGAAGTACTTCCAATAGATAATAATGCAGAACAAACCGGTACTAAAGAAGTGGAGGCAATCCCTGTTGAGGTAGTACCCATTGATGATAAAAAATTAAATGAACAAAAATCAGTCGCGGCTGCTAATGCTAATAAGGCGCAAGTTAATCAAAAAGCGATAAATCTAACTCCAAATAAGTCAAATGACTTGTTAGATGTTTATCTTTTACCGAGTTTACTTTTATTGGGAGTATGTATCTTAGCTGCTTTTGTTATTTTCTATATCAAACCAAGAAAAGATAAATTAAAAGAAAATATTAAACAATTAAAATCAAAAGCTGAAAAAGTAAAGTCTTCAATACCTAAAAAAAGTGATATCACTAAAAATGGTCCACTAAGATTCGGTCCATTAATTTCCAGTAAAAAGCCGGTTATAAAAAAACGGAAAAAAGATGAGTTAGATAGAGAAATATATAAATCTTTTAAGCATTTGGTATTGCGACTGGAAAATAAACAATTAGAAAAAGTTGAACGTATCACAGTTTCCCAATATGGTATTTTTGTTATCGAAAGCCAACGTTTTTCTGGTGATATTTTTGGCGGTCTAAATTCTGCTAAATGGACAAGTAAAACACAAGACAACTTAGTTGAATTTGATAATCCAATTCAGCTAGTGAAACAAAAAAGTACGGCTTTAAGTAAATTTTTAGATTCTAAAGAAAATTTTCAGTTAATTGTCTTATTTGATGACTCGGCCGTTTTTAAAGCGCCAATGCCTGCAGCTGTTATGCACAGGAAAAAACTTAATGCATATATAAAAAGTTTTAAAGAGTTGATTTACAGTGATGAACAATGTGAAGCATTTAATTTGGCAATAAATGAAAAAGTGAATTCAGACTGGGCAAAAGGGCAAAAACAGGATGAGCCTCATAAGGCTCCAGCTCTTGATAAAGTGAAAAATGAGACGAAAAAAGTACAAGAAAATATCTCTAGAATTGATAATTCACCTCAACCTCAACCTCAACCTCAACCTCAAGAAAAGCCAATCATAAATAAAGAGGAAGAGGCTCAAGAAGGGTCAAATGAAAAACATTTATCTTTAGAGGAGACTTTAAATAGCCTTTCTAAAAATGAGGCTCATTTACCCAACGTTCATCCTGAAGAACAAGAGTTACCTCAAAATAAATCGCCTGAAGAAGCTCCTTTCAGTGGTGAAGAGGAGTCCTTTTCTGAGCTACCATCACACGATGATTTTTTATCTAGTTTAGAAATGCCAGAACAAATTAAAGATGATACTGCTGTTAAAGAGAGTCAAAAACAACAACTTGATGAAGAATTTGATGAAAAAGAGATGTTGGCTGAATTAGAAAAAGCAAAAAAAGAAATGTCCGCTTATTTAAATGATGATATAGGGCAAGTTTCAAAAGAAGCTGTAACCATCAATGAGACAGGTGTAGAAAAAACGACTGTAACTGACAATCTAATAGATATTAACAATGAAGACATAAAGCAATCGGACGAGACTTCATCTGATTATTTAGAAAAAGAGCTTGAGGATAATGTTAAAACAGATGCTGTTGAGGTGAATACACATGTTGATGGCAGTGAAGTTGATATTGTTAATGAAGACATAAAACAAACGGGCGAGACTTCATCTGATTATTTAGAAAAAGAACTTGAGGCTAATGTTGAAGTAGATGCTGTTGAGGTGAATACATGTGTTGATGGCAGTGAAGTTGAGATTGTTAATGAAGACATAAAGCAAGCGGATGAGGTTTTGTCTGCTTATTTAGAGAAAGAGCTTGAGGTTAATATTGAAACTGATGCTGTTGAGGTGAATACACGTGTTGATGGCAGTGAAGTTGAGATTGTTAATGAAGACATAAAGCAAGCGGATGAGGCATTGTCTGCTTACTTGGAAAAAGAGCTTGAGGTTAATATTGAAACTGATGAAACTATTGAGGTAACGAATATTGGTATTGATACAGCTAATGGGGATATAAAACAAGCAGATGAGGCTTTGTCAGCTTACTTGGAAAAGGAGCTTGAAGGTAACATTGAGATAGATACAGTCGAAACTGTTAATATTGATAATGTAGACATTAGCTCTGATAAGCTATTAAAAGGGAATGAAGAGACTCAAGAAAATATAAAACCAGAAAAAGCTGGAAGTGATGATGTATTCTCAAATCTTTCTCTAGATCCTACATGGGATCCTAGTTCTTCTGAAACACCTATCAATCCAACACTCAAAAAAGAAAATAATTTAATAAAAGATAAAAAAGAACAAAACGATAGCATTTTCTCTAATATGCAACTTGATCCTACATGGGATCCTAAAACACAAAGTAGCTCTGATAAATCAAAAGGTAAACCGGAATAAAAGCTATTTTTTGATTACCCTTTGTTATTAATATTGGGTAATTGTTTCAGCTGGCCATTTTTATTTAAATGATAAGTCGCAAAATCTTCGGCTAAGAATAGGTTTCCACAATAAAATTTTTTGGCTTCATCATGAATGAGTTTAATTGAATTTTTACCATACTGAGTATATCTAGCGCTAAAATGCGTTAATACTAAATTAGGAAGTTGTAAATTATTAGCGAATAGGGCGATGTCTTTTGCACTTGTATGCATAGGAGCTTTACCAACTTTATCGGAAACTTCTTGTGTGTAAGTTGCTTCATGGACTAACACATCAAGTGTTTTTGAAGCTTGGGTTAATAGGTTAGGCTGGCAATTGTCTCCTGAAATGATAATTTTTCTGGGTCGAATATTGTCAATCCAATAGTCTTTACCTATTAAAGCTCTTGTCTTATCTAAAATTATATTTTCCCCTTTGCATAACCTTCCCCAAAGAGGTCCTTGAGGTATATTGTCTTGTTTTAGTTTTTCAATATTAAGCTTATGGTCTAAATTAATTTCCGTGAAATACCAAGCATGACTTGGAACGCGATGGCGTAATTCAACAGCTTCAACCTTAAAACCCGCTATTTCAATATCGTTATCAAGTTCTTCAGTAGCAATAAATTCAATAGAGTAAGGAATATAACAATCCGTTGTTTTTAAAACGACTGTTATGAATTCTTCTATTGGTTTCGGGGCTATTATTTTAATTGGTTTTGTTCTACCACTCATGCCAGCTGTTGCAAGAATGCCCGGTAATCCATAACAGTGGTCGCCATGAATATGGGTAATAAAAATAGCTTCGAGTGTTGCTAAAGTATAAGGGGTATGTAGTAATTGCTGTTGAGTTCCTTCTCCACAGTCAACTAGGCACCAGCCTTTTTCTTTTTCTAAAGAAATGGCTAAACTGGTAACATTACGTTGTTTTGTGGGCAAACCTGCTGAAGTACCTAAAAATGTAAATTTCACAATATTTAAGCGTTAAGCCACCTCTTTATCAAAGCAGGTTTGTAAAAATTCAAAAGATTGTTTTTTTAAAGGAGATATTAAATGCTCTGTTAATAGAGTGCTTTTTATGAGTTTAACAGTTTGTTCTTTTATCGTTTCATCATGGATATTTTGAGCTCTTTGGAAGATAAACTCGTTTATCTGTTTGTCTTTAATAATATCACTGCATTTTAATTTTATATCATGTATATAAACTTCATTGTATATTTTAGACTCGCAACTTAATTTGTTTAGATATTTTTTTACAGAAATAAATTCAGAATCATCAAGGGCATCATCAATTTTGGTAAATAAAACAACCAAATCTATTAAGGCTTCTTGTTGTACTTGCTCTACACATACACCTGTATCTAAGTAATTTAATAGGTTTTCAAATTTCATTTTAATTCCTTATTATTGTTGTACCCATAGTGTATACCATAAAACGCAATTTAGCTTTAATACCTATTTATGTTAAATAGTATGAATATTTAACTATATATTAGGCATAAATACTGATAAAAAGCGAAAGCTTAGTATAAATTTAATTCAACTTGATTAATCAATCTTAGCCACTTATTCTTTGTAAACCCTTCAATTACTTATGTATTGAAAAGACCCCGAGGTGTTGTTGTTTATGGTACAAAATATAGTCAAAGAATCTGTTTATAGTAAAACAATTAAAAATTTAATTGGCTCTATTTTTTCGATGACCTCCTTTCAAGATTCCATTTATGAAGTTGCTACTGAATACTTTAAATATGCACAAGAAAATGAAATTAAAAAAAATGCGATTGAACAGCAAATCATTTCAGATAAACAGGCATTAGAAAAAGACCCTAAATCAAGTACTCTTAATCACAACATTAAAATTTCCCAAAAAATATTAAAAGAATTTAATTTAAAACAAGAAGAAGAAAAACAAAGCCGATTAGAAAAAATAAAAACAATTTGCCATGATATTTTAAATTTGTGCAAGGGAAAAGACGAGAGCGATCAAAACAATAAATTTGCACGTATTCTTGGTACTATTCAGTTAATGACTCCAACAAACACTAAAGCAGCAATTAACCAAAATAAAAAAAGCAAACATTTATATCGTGCTGTTCTGAGTTTATTATTGTTTGAGCAATTAATGAAAGATGAACAAATCACTAATCCTTATATTCAGGAAATAAAAAATAGAGCGTTAGACGAGGATGATGATGAAGTTTATCAAAATGAGGTGCAGATCCCCGTTCTTATGTCAGCCCTATTACTTGATGTTGGGAGTCACCATCCTGATGCTTTAGAGATATTAAAAGGAAAAGATGGGAAATTAAATGAATTTAGAACATTGACTAATGAAGAGCGTTTATCGTTATTAAAAATTAGTTATCATCAAACAATTAATTATTTAACCCATGGCATCGGGTCTGCCAAATATATTGGCAATAGCAAAGAACAAAGAGATGTTTTTAATAAAAATGAAAAAGAAAAAATGTCTTTTATTTTAAATTTATTTAAACGTTCAGTCGACCCTAAGCAAGGGATAGGCAATATAATTAAAATACCTCAAATATACGTTTCTGTTGTATTAAGTACGCGCAGTAATTTTGTATATCAATCTTTGCCGAAGGTATTTTTACTCTTGCATAAAGGAGCTGAAAAAGGCAGTCATAGTCAAGTTGTGGTCAACAGTTTACAAAAAATATTAGGCATATACCCACCAGGATTTGGTATTACGTATATTCCAAAAAACGCCGATGGTATAGATTTAGACCGGTTTGAATATGCAATTGTTTCAGGTATTTATCCAAAAAATCATCACGAACCTATAGTAAGAATTGCAACTAAAAATCTAACTTTTACATCGTCAGGGCATGATATTACTGTGCAACCAGATAATAATTTATTTTATGCTAATTGTCGTAAAAAATTAGAAAAAGTCAGTAGTGAAAGGTTAAACGAAATATTACAAAAACTCTGGTCTAATTTTGAAAACAGAACCAATGAAGCTCAGTTTGTACCTAACTGCTGGGAACCTCATGAGTACTTCTCATATATTAAATATCAAAATTTGTGGAATAAAAATAGGTGAATGTGAAATTAAAAAAATTCAAAATAGCGAGTATTAACTTATTTAACTATCTATCTCCTCCATCTGCATATTATGATTTTGAGAATATTTATAGCCAAGCGCAATGGCAAAAAAAACAGCTTTGGTTTCGTTCTTTTTTGTCTGAACATCAACCTGATATTGTTGGTTTTCAAGAAGTGTTTAGTTCAAAAGAATTAAGTGTTTTATGTAAAAAACAAGGCTTAGATTATTTTGCTGTAGTTGATAAGCCGGAAATAATGAGTGACTTTATTTATAAAAGTCAGGTAGTTGCAATTGCTGCACGTTATCCTATATTAGCAGTTGAAAAGGTTTTGCCATCTGAAGAATTGGTTAATCACTTAGGGCTAAATGAATTTAACTTTAGTCGGCAAGTACTGAGAGCAACAATTGATTTACCATCTCTTGGTTTATGTGATTTTTATGTCGTGCATTTTAAATCCAAACGTGCCAATTTAAATGTATCTGATGAAAACCTTCCTGGTCTATCAACAAGCGCTTCAATTTTTGCGAAACAATTTCTAGGGCGTTGGAGTGCAGATTTTCAAAGGGGTAATGAGGCCGCTTTATTATTTCACGCTATGCTGCAAAGGCGTGAAAAAACCAATCAAGCAATGATTTTATTAGGTGACTTTAACGATAATTTACACTCAGGGGTATTGGATGCGCTCAATATGCAACGAAAAAAAATCCATAGTGTAGATATAAAAATGAGTGAATTATCACAACTGCCAGATCATGCAATAAATAACTCACTTAAATATTACCAATTAAATGATGCTCATAATTTATTTATAAAAACGCGTGATTTTAAGACTATGAATCACTTGAGGAAATCAACACATTATTATGGAACACAAGGCTCTGTGCTTGACTATATCTTATTATCAAATGAGTTTGATACTGAGTGCGGAGCAAGCTTAGCGGAAGTCACCTCTTATGAAACATTTGATAGTCATTTAATAAATCCTGAGTATGATATTGATAGCGATTCGACAGATCATGCTCCGGTTATGGCAACAATTACAATAAGAAGTTAAAGAGAAATAGATGATTAGAATAGTATATATTTTATTGGTTTTTTTACAGTTAGCCTGCTCTGAAGTTTCTTTAAAGCCCTTATCTGATAGTAGTACAATCGTTGCTTTTGGCGATAGTTTAACATATGGAAAAGGCGTACCTAAAGAAGATAGCTACCCCAGTGTTTTGGCGCAATTAACTCATTTGAAAGTGATTAACACGGGTATTTCTGGAGAAACAACTGGTAAAGGTTTGATGCGTTTTGAAACGGTTATTCATAAATATAATCCGCAGCTTATTATTTTACTCGAAGGAGGAAATGATTTCTTACGCAACAAACCTAAAGTGCAAACACAAAATAATTTGGCGAAAATGATAGAAATGGCGCAAGCGCGAGATATAGAAATTATATTAGTTGCCGTACCACAAAAAAGCATATTTTTAACGCCATCGATTATTTATCAGGAATTAGCACAGAAATACAATCTTGTTTTACTTGAAGACATTATCACTGACCTATTAAAAAATAATCAGTATAAATCAGATCAAATTCATTTTAATAAACTTGGGTATCAAAAATTAGCGCAGCGCATTTATCAGGAATTGAAAGATAAAGGCGCTATTGATTAATGGGATCTTAATCGTGAAAATATATTCAAATCATGATATTGCTGCTTCCAATAGCCATATCCTCTGAGCAAACCTTCACTTTTAAACCCTAATTTTAATAATACTTTTTCAGATGCGTGATTTCCCTGCATGGTAAATGCCTCAAGCCTGTTTATTTTTTTTACTTCTTCAATTATCAAGAGGTAATTTATGACCTGCTTTAAAGCCTCAGTAGCAAAACCTTTGCCCCAAGTTGATTGGTTAAATTCATAGCCTAAAGTGGCACTATGATTATCATTATTCCATTTTATGCCTATGCTACCGATTAGCTTTAAGGATGTTTTTTCTCTGACAGCCCAACGTAAATGACTGCCATTATTATATTTTTTTTGATCTTGTTCTATTAATTCGACAGCTTGTTTTAGATCTGTGAATTGCTCAAAGTCATAATATTTAATGACCTTGGAGTCAGAAAATATCTCATATATTTCAGCTGTATCTACTAAAGTTACTTCATCAAGTAAAAGCCGAGATGTAGTGAGTGTAGGAAATTGATTATTCATAACGGTTTAGCTTAAAGCCCCAGCGTTCATAGGTATCAACATGTTTTAAACCTACTTTTAATAAGATTTTATTTGAAGCGATATTTTCAACAACAGCTTCAGCCATTATATTTTCTAATTTTAAGGTATTATTTGCATAATCCATTGTGGCTCTTACTGCCTCAAGTCCCAAGCCTTTACCCCAATACTCTGGCAACATGCGATAACCGACGTCTGGGCGGTTTTCTTCAGGTAAATACTTGATACCACAAAACCCAATTACATGGTTATTTTCTTTATAAACCAAGGCATAGCGGGCATAACCATATTTTTTATATTCAGCTTGCCAAACATTTGTGATCACATCTTTGGCATCTTGCTTGGTTTTTACCATACCTAAGTCACCAGTGTATTTAGTCACGTCTTCATTAACTGAAAATTCATATACGGCATCTAAATCATCTAATGTAAATTCTCTCATAATTAATCTGGGTGTTTCTATTAATATTGTCATTGTTTAGCCTCTTGATATTTGAGTTCAGTTTAGCTGGAATATTAAGGCAAAACAGAAGCAGTTTAGTTATATAAAAAGCAATACAGTTTTATTTGTGAGCATTTATATTTCATATTATGTAACGTGTTTTTATTCATAACAAAAAAACAACATTTCAATTGAAGTAAACCTGTTATTATCTCAAAAATTTTTTAGTTAGTATAAGTTAAATGAATAAAACGCAATTAATCGCACACATATCTAAAGACTCAGAAATTACCAAAGCACAAGCGAAAAGGTTTTACGACGCATTTGTTGCAACGATTACAAAACAGTTATATGAAAGTGAAATTGTACAGCTAACAGGTTTTGGTACTTTTTCGATTAATTATCGCCCTGAACGTCAGGGAAGAAATCCTAAAACAGGGCAGCCAATAACAATTGAGGCTTCTTTAATACCGACTTTTAAACCAGGTAAAGCATTAAAAGATATTTGTAGTAAATAAAGAAGTAAGGTTATTTTATTCTCATGATTTTTTAGTATGAATGGGCAGTAATAAAAAAGGCGCTCAAAGAGCGCCTTTTAGATATAGATTATTTGCTTAAACCATATCATTAAAAGGGTTATCTTGGCTTAAGATAATTGGATTTTCAAAGCCTGGAAGTGTGATTTCGTTTTGGGTGATTTCAATTTGACTTTCATCAATTAAACCATCGCCAAATTTATAAATAAGTTCATATTGACCCTTATTTATTTTTGTTTGGTAATCAAGTTGTGCAGCTTCCACTGAGGTTAATTTTTCTTGATAACTTACCATTGCAGATTCACCATGGCGTTTAGCCATCATTTCTAGACTGATTGTGGGTGAAAGTACCGTTGCTGTTGCGTTATTACCACCAAAACCTTTTGAGTTTATAAAAGCAATATCTTGGGTAGGGCATTTATAATGTTCGGTTCTAATATCAAGTTGTTCGGTATGCACATCATCAGCCACTTTATCTATTGTTGTGATCCCAGGCATAATATTATGTTCAAAAATACCTAAAGCTACTGCCATTTGATCACCACTTGCAGGGCCAATAGTATGCCCTACAAAGGCTTTTGGAGCAGTAATAGGCCAATTAGTAATATCGAAACTTTTACCTATTCGGTCATAAATAAGAGATTCTGTAACACGATTTTGTGGTGTACTTGAGCCATGGGCTAAAATAAAACTGCGATTTGCAACAGCCTCTTTCCCCAAAATGCTTTGTGCAAGTGCAACAGACTTGGCCATAGTAATATAATTACCTGGTCCAGGTGCTGTGATTGATTTTTTTATACCATCGGCATTTATAAATACATCTGCAACTGAACCTAATACTTTGGCACCAAGCTCAAGTGTTAATGCATCATCCATCAGTACAATGAACTGTGCGCCTTCACCAATTGTAAAACCACAATTGTTACCAAATGGGCGACTCGTTCGGCGATGATCAGCAATATCACTGTTATCTAACTTTTTTAACCCTTCTTCATTCGCCAATGCACTCATATTTCCAAAGCCTTCAATAATTTCAGGCGTAATAGGTGTTTCAGAGCTACCCACTACAGCGACTCTGACTTTACCAGCTTGAATATCTTGAACGGCAGCACGCAAATTATATAAAAATGTGGCACAAGCACCTGTTGCAGTAAAAGTGGTTCCCACATTGCCAGTAACATAGGCATTAATGAAATCGGTAGGCATAGTATTTAAACCAAGTGCCAAGTTTTTAGTTGAAACACGATCGCCACACATGCGGTTTTTCATTAAACCACCAAAACCTTCTTGTTGCATTTGACCTGCAATTGAAGCGGAATAAGTACCGATTTGGTCTGGTCCAACTTTATCGACAACTGTTTTCCATTCAATCCCCATAGACTTTATCGCATCGGTTGCTGCAAAAATAGTTGCCTGTAAGCCTCTTGGTTGATAACGACTATTGTACATAGTTGCAGGTTCAAAACCTGTTGGGAATTGTCCAGCCGCCTTAATTGGATTATCACGAAAAGCATCATGTTTTATTTCTAAATCCCCAGGAATCTCAACTTTAACTTTTCCTGATTCAAGTTCTGTTATTTGCCATAAACGCGGTAAGGGAGAAGGCAGTCTACGTTTACTGGTTTCAAAACTGATGGTTTCACCGGATGGACTTAAAGTCATTTTTTGTTGCCAATGGGTTGCATCAACATCAAAATGATTTTTTTCGATTTTACGAATTAAGGTACCATCTAAAATTTGTTGACCAAATTTTTGTTCTATTTCACTTGGCGCAACAGGATTACCTTCATTATCGATAAGTTGTCCATCTTTATAGCTAATGATGTTCATTAGGGTAGCAAGGCCACCAAAAGTTTCTCGACGTAACTCTTGATCTAATTTATCAATTACAATGCGTTGGTAGCCCTGATGAAAAGAGGTACGGCCTGCGGCGTTTATGCCACCCATACCAACAATAAGAGGTAAAGCTATCATGAAAGATCCTATGATTTGTAATTAACGATTTTGAATATAACTAGAGTGTATGCCGCTTTTGTATTTTTTTTTATAATTAAACAGCCAAAAATTGTGACATAATAGCCAAAGTTGTTTTTCAGGTACTGTGTTATGCAAAATTCGAATCAAAAATCTCCAATAAAGGTCAAAGTCTCCCTTTTGGTGTATCAGCATATGCTGGCAACGAGCTTAACGCTCCCTGTTGAAATGTTACGTGCAGGTGAAGCCTTTGCGTTAAGTCATAATAAAGATAGTAAAGTTTTAAGTATTCAGCTGGTAGGTGAGAGCTTAGAGCCGATTGCTTCTCGTGCTGGTATTAGTATATTAGCGGATTGCATCGCCGATAACGCTGATATTCCAGAACTTATTATTGTGCCTAGTATTTGGCGAAACCCCAGACCTGTATTAAGAAAGCATCCAAATTTAATTCAGTGGTTAAAAAAACAATGGAGCGAAGGATGTACTTTAATTGGTGTGGGAACGGGTAATTGTTTTTTAGCAGAATCAGGATTGCTGGATGGTTTACCTGCTACGATACATTGGCATTATGCCGAACAATTTAGGCGTGATTACCCTTTGGTAGACCTCAAACCTGATTTTTTTATTACACAATCCGATAGGATTTATTGTGCAGCAAGTTTAAATTCATTGGCTGATATTATCGTGCATATCATTCATCAATTTTATGGTACAGAAGCTGCGCAGCATGTAGAAAGAAACTTCTCTCATGAAATCAGAAAACCCTATGAAGAACAAAGATATTTAGCGGGTGCCGTTGATAGACATCCAGATGAATTGATTGCACAGATCCAGTTTTGGATGCGTACCAATTTATCTTCCACATTAGATTTAAGCCAAGTTGCAGCACAATTTGGCGTAAGTCAAAGATCATTCACACGTCGCTTTAAAGCGGCTACAGGTACAAAAGCAACAGATTATTGGCAGCAATTACGGATTGAAACTGTAAAAGATTTACTTTCATCTAGTAATTTATCAATTCAAGAAATTGCTTTTGAAGTAGGCTATAGCGATCAAGGATATTTAACCCGCCTTTTTAAAAAGCATTTAGGACAAACCCCAAAACAATACCGTGCTCTAGTACGTAAAAAACTTTTCAGTTGAATGTGCAATATACGGTGTTTTGACTCAAAAATGTAATTAATCCTAAAAACAGCTTTCCATAAAAGTAAATAAAAACTATTATCATTTTCGTGTTGGTATGTAGTAATAGAAGTATAAAGCATGAAGGATTTAAACTTAAAATTGAGTGGGCTAAAATTATATCTATTAGGTTACTTATTATTTAGCCTTACAGTTTTTTTAATGGCATATTATTTCAATGTATTGTTCGATAATTCACAGGTTTTTAGTTCATCTTTCATTTTAAATGAACTGAGTTTTATCATTATTTTATTGATTTTTGGGTCTGTATTTTTATGTCACATGCTCACCTTGTTAGTACGTAATAATAAAATCAGCGATATGTTAGTTCAAAAAACACAATGCTTAATTGAATCAAACTTAGCATTAAAAGAAGAGTCTAAATTAAAAGAGAGTGCGCTCAAGCAACAACAAAAATCAAAAAATCAGTATGAAAAATTATTTTTTAATTCTCCTGAAGGCTTATTTACTCTTGATAGCTGCGCTGTAATTACACGTTTTAATCCTGCTTTTTCAAGTTTGCTATTAGATCAAACACACAATATTCATGACTTGTCATTGAGTGATTTTATTTATAGTCAGGAACACATTGATACCTGGCAATTAGATGTTATAGCAAGAAAAAACTATAAAGAATATGAATGGTTAGCTAAAAACCAAAGCGGCAAAAGTATCTGGTTAAGGCAAAGTGGTCATTGGATAAAAAATGAGAGTGTTTGGACTTATGAAGGCCAAATTGTTGATATTACACAATCGAAATTATTGCGTGAACAGTTAAAATACAAAACGAAGCATGATGGTTTAACTAACTTATTAAATCGGGACGCTTTTTTTAAAAAAATTAACAATTTAAAAGGTCTAAATAAAGGTCACTATATTCTGCTGTATATAGACCTTGATAGGTTTAAATTGATAAACGATACGTTAGGACATGTTGCAGGAGATAAAGTACTTATTGAGTTTGCTGCGAGAATGCAATTTATGTTGGGTTCATTTTCTGATATTGCAAGACTCGGCGGTGATGAATTTGCAATATTAATGAGTGAAAAATCTTTAAATGGTAACGAAATTGATTTATTAATCAATATTCTTAGAGAAATCCAAAAAACTTTTAAATATCTTGAGCATCATATAAATGTAACAGGCAGTATGGGAGTACGTAAATTTAAGACTACATGTTGTAATTATGATGCTGAAAAATTATTACATGATGCTGATATCGCTATGCAAGAAGCTAAACGACAAGGTAAAAATGACTTCTTCATTTTTTCAAATCAACTTACCAAGAAAATTAAACGCAAATTACACATAGAAACCTTATTACGTGAGCTCGATCCAGATTTAGAGTTATCAATTAACTTTCAGCCACTTTATTGTAAATTTGATCAAAATTTAATTGGCTTTGAAGCTTTATTACGCTGGGATAATGATATTTTAGGGCGAATAAATCCCGATGAGTTTATTTCTATTGCAGAAGAGTGTGGCAAAATAACGATGCTAGGGAAATGGGTATTTGATCATGCTCTTATTTTTTTGGAACAGCAGGAAGCTCAATCGAAAAATTTATTTATTAATATAAATGTTTCACCTATGCAATTGCAACAAACTCGCTTCATGAGTTGGCTTGCAAAAAGAGTGACAAATTCTGCTTTATCAATTAATCAAATACGAATTGAATTAACTGAATCAGCGATGATTGCAAAGGAAGAAACCTTAATACCTCACTTGAATACAATTCATGAGCTAGGTATAGGTATTTATATTGATGATTTTGGTACCGGTTATAGTTCACTTGCTAGAATTAAAAAACTACCTATAGACGGCATTAAAATCGATCGCGCATTTATTGAAAATATAGAAACAGATAATGGAGCGATTCAATTAGTGAAAGCAATTTGTGCTATCGCAGAAGCTTTTAATTTATCGGTAACAGCGGAAGGTATTGAAACGCAGCAACAACTTAATGTGCTCAGACATTTTTATTGCCATCAATTTCAAGGCTATTTTTTTAGTAAGCCTTTAACTGAATTGCAAGCAATTAATTTGATTCAAAGTGAAT
The DNA here is from genome assembly GCF_900112265.1 of Pseudoalteromonas denitrificans DSM 6059. GTDB lineage: Bacteria > Pseudomonadota > Gammaproteobacteria > Enterobacterales > Alteromonadaceae > Pseudoalteromonas > Pseudoalteromonas denitrificans. The sequence goes on from NZ_FOLO01000013.1 coordinate 60,111, forward strand.
TGGGGAACTTACCTAAGCGTGCATAAATTAAGATGAAACATATAATGTTATTGATTAAAATAGCATTAAATATTTTCAGCAGTTAAAAGTTATGATCACATTTAAAACAAACATGGGTGATATTCAAATCGCGTTAGATTATGAAAATACACCAATTTCAGCAAGAAACTTCTTAAAATATTGCAAAGAAGGTTTTTATGAAGGCACTATTTTTCATAGAGTGATCAAGGGGTTTATGATCCAAGGTGGCGGTATGTTACCTGATATGACGGAAAAAGAAGGCCATGATGTCATTGTTAATGAAGCAAACAGAGGTGGTAAAAATGTTGAAGGCACATTAGCGATGGCTCGTACTATGTCGCCACATTCTGCAAGCTGTCAATTTTTTATTAACGTAAGAGATAATTCTTTTTTAGATTTTACAGCAAAAACCAATGATGGTTGGGGTTATGCCGTATTTGGTAAAGTGACACAGGGAATGGAAATCGTTAAAAAAATTGAAAAAGTTAAAACGCGTTCTTATGGTGAGCATGATGATGTGCCCAAAATGGCTGTTATAGTCGAAAAGGTCATTGTGGCTGAGTAATATTTCAATTTTATGATTGCTGAGAATTGTTTCTCAGCTTCTATTTTAAACTTCGACTTTAATTAAATTTGTCTAAACCTTGTTGAAAAGCAAATGCTCTATTACTCTTTGAATTATAAATAAAATTTAAAAATTCAATTTATAGGGAAGTATGTATGGTTTTTCAAGATAATGCATCTCAAGCTGAAACTGACAATAATTTTGTTTTACCTCCTAATGTGACGTGTTTTTCTCGTGGTAAAAATGCACAAATCAGTGAACGACATTTATATTTACAACGACTCAGAAATCGTGACTTGTCATATCAAGAGTTTAGGCAAACGGCTAATAAATTATTTGAACTGATAGCCGATGCGATGATCCCTCATTTAGAAAATCATGAAGTGATTTTGACGCCTATTTTCAGAGCGGGTTTGAGTTTATTACCGGTATTTATGAATCGATTAGAAAACGCTAGGTTGTGTTCTATTGGTGTTAAAAGAAACGAAGAAACAGCAATGCCTGAACCTTATCTATTTAAAGTGCCACCTAATGTCGCTCAAGATGCTAAGTTTGTGATTTTGGAACCTATGATAGCAACCGCAGGTACCATGTGTTACAGCTTAGGTATGATGAAAAAACAGGGCTATAATTTAAATAATATAGAAATCATTTCCATTTTTTGTGCTTTAGAAGCTGTCACTAAGTTACAAAAAGAATTTCCTGAAATACATATTCATACCGAAGTCGTTGATCCTATTTTAGATGATCATAAGTATATCGTTCCTGGGTGTGGTGACTTTGGTGATCGATATTTTGGTACTTAATTTTGATAACATATTAAAGGATAAAAATGAAGGAATATTTAAAAACAAGCCATGTTATTTTAACATCTCATTCTAATCAGGCATTTCAAGAGTCAGCACCCGTAAAGTGGGGGGCTAAAAACCCAAAAGAGCGGGGTCCTGTGATTGCAACTATTTCAACAAAGGAAAATAGAAATGCAATAGGCTCACATAGTGGTAGTTATACAGTTTATCGTGCGCTTTCTATTGCGGCTGGGTCATTTGCACAAGATCATATTCCCGATCTTACTAATACCAGTCCTACGGTTAACATTACACCTAAATCCTCTTGGCATGATGCTGAGAAAATAATATCGCTCGACCCTTGGGGTGCAAGTATTGGCGATGTTTTTAGTAAAGAATTAAAAGAGGGGTTTAATATTCAACCCTCGATTGCAATTACACAGGCACATCTGACTTTACCTGAAATTAATGATGCAGTAGAAAAAGGTCGATTAAAACCAGACGGTGTAATTGTAAAAGAAAATGGCGATGTGTTTGTTACTAAGGTTGCGATTGAACCTGTATGGTATTTACCCGGCATAGCAAAACGATTTGGCATTGCTGAAGGCACTTTAAGAAAAATACTCTTTCAAGAAACTGGTGGTATGTTTCCTGAATTAGTAACACGGCCCGATCTTAAAATATTATTACCCCCTATTGGTAGCACAACGGCTTATATTTTTGGAGATATTAATAATTTAGCCGATGAATCAAAAGTGCTCACATGTCGAGTACATGATGAATGCAATGGTTCTGATGTTTTTGGCTCAGACATATGCACTTGTCGACCTTATCTAATGCATGGTATAGAAGAGGCCGTTAAAACCGCTCAAAATGGTGGCGTTGGCTTAATTGTTTACTTTAGAAAAGAAGGCAGAGCATTAGGTGAAGTGACCAAATTATTGGTATATAACGCACGGAAAAGACAAAAGGGTGGTGATAGTGCTGCGACTTATTTTGAGCGTACAGAATGTGTCGCAGGCATTCAAGATGCACGTTTTCAAGAATTTATGCCTGATGTTTTACATTGGTTTGGTATTAAAAAAATCGACCATTTAGTTTCTATGAGCAATATGAAATATAACGCAATAGTAAAGTCAGGGATCACAGTGATAGATAGAGTTTCAATTCCCAAGGAGCTTGTTCCTGATGATGCTCAAGTTGAAATTGAAGCTAAAAAAGCAGCAGGTTATTTTAGTGATGACGAAGCACTTACAGATGATGAACTCGATAGTATAAAAGGTAGGGACTTATCTTGAATTATCCTGATGTAACACCTAAAGAGATTGATTATTTATTATCACCCATTGCTATCAGAGAGCGTTGCCAAAAAATATTTGAGTTAAGCTTATCAGGTAAAGGTGCTTTTAATATTCATTTAGACAAACTCGATGATGTATCAGGCTATGTTCTTAGTGTTATTAAAGATAATTACCCAAGTTTAGATATCCCTTTTCACTCACGTTGGGGGCATTTTCAAACAGGGGGTATCGATAGACTCAAAAGTTTAAATGAAAAACTCAAGGGATGCTCTAAATACGAGCGTGTACGCGCTAAACTTGATTTGGTTTTAATCTCTGTATTATTGGATGCGGGCGCTGGTAATGAGTGGGGTTATGTCGAACCTAGCAGCGGTCATATTTATGCACGCTCCGAAGGGTTAGCTATTGCCAGTTTTGATATGTTTTTAGCGGGTGTTTTTTCAAATGATAAGTCAAATCCTTTGAAGGTTGATGCTCAGGCCTTAATTGAATTTAGTATTGAAAAATTAAAAATAGGATTTCAAGTAACGGATAAAAATCCATTAGCAGGTGTTGAGGGCCGAGTAAATTTATTACGTTCTTTAGGCAAAGTACTTACTCAAAATAATTCATTTTTTAAAGCGCAAAGGCCTGGGAGTTTGTTCGATTATTTAGTTGAACAGCATGGGAAGCATTTACAAGCAGAGCATATTTTAGCTGGCGTTTTAAATGGTTTCTCTGATATATGGCCAGGAAGAGTATCAATTAATCGCGTGAATATGGGGGACGTTTGGCAATATACGTTCTTACAATCAGAAGAGGCATTATCGAGTTTAGTCCCTTTTCATAAATTATCTCAATGGTTAACCTATTCATTGATTGAACCTATTGTAGAGGCAGGCGTCGAGGTCTCAGGTGTTGAAAAGCTCACCGGGCTTGCTGAATATCGTAATGGTGGTTTATTAATTGATAAACAGTTAATTGAACTAAAAGATAAAACGCTTTTTGATCAGTCTCATTTAGCAAGTAGTGATTTAATCATTGAATGGCGTGCTTTAACTATTATTTTACTGGATAAAATTGGTGATAAAATTCGAGATTCTCTCAACATGTCTAAAAATGAATTGCCTTTAGCCAAAGTATTAGAAGGGGGAACTTGGTGGGCTGGGCGTAAAGCTGCCAAGGAACTCAGAGCTAATGGTGAGCCACCACTCAAGTTAAAAAGTGATGGCACTGTTTTTTAATAAAAACATGAACAAATAAATAGCGCTTAGAATGTGCTGAAAAATCGGAATAGGAAAGACAATGGAAAAATTAACAATAATAAGTCATCCCGTATTGCAGCATAAACTGACATTACTCAGAAAAAAAGAGACAAAATCGTGTGAGTTTAGAAGACTATTAAATGAGATCAGTGGGTTGCTCGCTTATGAATCGACCAAAGAGTTAGCGCTGATTGATGTAGATATTCAAACACCGTTAGAGTCGATGCAAGGGCAAGAAGTAAAACAAGCACCTATAATTGTTTCTATTATGAGAGCGGGTAACGGCATGTTAGATGGATTATTAAATATGCTGCCTTTTGCAAGTGCAGGTCACATTGGTATTTATAGAGATAAATTTATTCAAAATACGGTGGAGTATTACTTCAGGTTACCCAAAGAAGTGGCAGGTAAAGAAATTATTTTAGCCGATCCGCTTTTGGCAACAGGTGATACTGCTTTGGCCTGCATAGATAGGTTAAAGCAATATAATGTTGGCAAAATAACGATGATCTGTATTTTAGTATCGCAGCAAGGTGTAGATAAACTTCATCATTTTCACCCTGATGTAAATATTATTGCCATAGGAAAAGAAAGAGAACTTAACGAGGATGGTCATTTATTACCGGGCCTTGGTGATGCTGGTGATAGGCTTTATAAAACAATAGATTGATAAAAATGTACAGCCTATTGTTTAACGGGTAAATAAATTAACCTATTGATGAAATCTATAAAGTTAACATTAAAAACATTATTGTAGGTTAAGTTTAATTGCGCTAATTCTTGCTTTGATGGGATTTCTTTTTTGGAGGTAATTAAAATAATATTTTTATAATTGTCAAAATCAAGCAAGGTAATATAAGAGAATGTTTTTCGAATTAAAATTAATAACTTTTCTAAAATTAGCGTATTAGATGCAATGAAATTAATGAATATAACCCCAGATCCATTTAAGTTTTTAAATAAACTTTTATAAAAACTATCTTGGTACAAATCATTGCTAGGTTCTTTATTATTAAATAATCGAATGCAGATTGTTGAACCAGATTCACATTTTTTGGCAGTTCAAAGTACTGTTTTGCTATATTTATTACTTCAGGGTTTTGTTTAAGAAATACTATTTTTATTTGTTGAAGTGAGTTTAAGCTTTGTTCAAATGAACCTGCCCCCATATCTAAATTAAGTCGCTGTATGTTTTTATTTTTCCATATAAAAACAGAAGTATAGGTTGTGTATAAGGTAGGGGTAACACTAAAGGTTTGGTGATATTAAAAAGTGATTGAAATGCTGGTAATTCTGAGGGAATATCGCTCAAAAATACCAAGGATACGCACCGTGTTCTCTCACTTCTAATAAGCCGCCAAATGTATTTTTTTATATATCAATTTGCCATCAGATGCATGCATTGGTAAGCATTTCAAAGACGTTTTCTCTTAGTATTTATCGATAATCAATTTTTGCCATAGATCTTGGTTTGACGGTTTAAAAAAACCAAAATGTCCGATCTTATGCTTATTAAGTTCTTTAGGATTAAATATTTTAATCTTCTTTTGCGCATTTGGAAAATGTGCCATTAAGTCAAAAATAGTTTTTTTAGGTGAAAAACCAAAATCATCAGAAAAACCAAAGGCTTGAATATTTCCCTGATATTGTTGATAAAATGTTTCCTTTAAACTGAGATCTGAAAATAAATAATCTCTTTTTAAGCTCCAATTTCTCCAATCCATTATCACACCTTTGGGTAAGTCATGACCAATGCCTAGTTTTCCTGGCATATAACCAAAAACTTTAATTGCAATAGGCACAAGTAATAACCAAGCAAATAACACTCTTGGCCATTGTTTAATTGAGAATAACCTCCAAGAGCAGGTGCCTGAACTAACTAAAATAATGTTTTTAATTTTATTAATTGAAGGACACAAACCAATTAAATGACCTCCAGCACTATGTCCTAGTAAGGTAATATCTTGCCATTTTGTTATATTGTTATTTATCAGGTAGTTTAATACTGCATTTAAGTCAATTTGGCCCCAATCTCTTAGCTTTGCAGTATCATTTTTTACTGGATTTTCTTTTGATAGTCCAATGCCTCTGGGATCCCAAGTAATTACGATATAACCTTGATTTGCTAAAAACTGTGCAAATTCTTGATAAAAAGATTGCTTTATACCTAGCGCTGAATTTAGGAGTATAAGCCCTTTTTCTTTTACCTTGGTATGTGTTGCTTGATATTGCATAGCCGATATTTTTCGACCGTCACTGCAAGTTATTTTTATTTGTATTGTCATAAAATCTCCTTATCTTTATCATAAACCGTGGAGCATACTCCATGGTCAAGATATTTATATTTCCTAACTTACATGAACGGTTTAAGTAATAGGATTAACTCAGTAGTCTAAGCTTGAAAGTATGCATTATAAAAAAGTGATATGTAAAAAAGATAACAATATAAAAGTGCTGTGAAATAAAAATATTAGGAGTGCAAAGTGTTAATTGGTGAGTTATGCCGTCAAACAGAAATGACAAAAGATACCATTCGATTTTATGAAAAAATGGGATTGTTGCCTCAAGTTAAAAGAAGAGAAAATGGCTACAAGGAATATACGTTATCTGATGTAAAACAGCTTAAATTATTAAAACATAGTAAAGAGTTAGGTTTTACATTAAATGAAATAAAAGACCTTGCGACATTATTTCGTGCAGATAATTTAGATATTAAAGAAATGAATCAATATTTGCTTAAAAAAGAACATGAAATAGATGAAAAAATAAAAAAGTTAAAGGCATTCAAAAAAGAGATTAAACTTACCCTTGAAGGGCAATGTATGTATAAAAATATGCTTTTTTGAGTCTATTTTATTAAATGTGATGAATATACGCTAATGTAACTTGCTGACTTCATCTTTTATTTTATCCAAATCGGCAATAAAATGGGTTTTACGAATACAATAATTTGCCCCAACAGAGTGACCGCAAGCAAGAAGATCATTCATATCAGCAAAACTTGGATCGCCAGCAGTCACTAAGATTCCAATTGTTTCATTGTTTATCTCTTTAGCTTTACTTAAAAGTTCATAGCCAGAAATATTAGGCATCACTAAGTCTGTTACTAAAATATCGACTCTTAAAAGCGCGAGTGTTTCCATTGCTTCTTCGCTATTTTGAAAGCAAAGTAAATTAGATTTAGGTAGTATTTGACTAAACACTTCTTTAAGTACAAGTAAGCTGCTATTGCAGTCATCTACAATTAAAACTGAAAGTTCTTTTCCCATAATTATTCCCTTCATTAGGTACTAAACAAAGATTAGTTTAATGTTTTCAAAACGCAATATTTAATAAATATTTAATAGTACTCAGTTAGATGAGGAAATAATGTAAGTCGGCATTGTTTAAAACGCGCGTATTAGGCGATTTAAGTTAAACAATACTGTGAATTCGTTTTTATATCTAATGCGCTTTGAATTACAATAAGCTTAAATTACTGAAATAATTGGTTATTTATTGTTATTTTGACATAAGGCTATTAGGAAATATATCTAAAGTGGTGAGTCATTTAGATGACTGACACAAGTCATTTTACAAAAGTTTTACAGTTCAAGTTACAGCTAACTGCTACCTTGGTTCGAAAGATATTAATAAACCAGATATTAAGCTACCGCTTGATTATATTTTTCTAGGATCATTACTTGAAGTTTCACATCGTTATCAAGGTTCTGACTTTTATGATTCAATCATTAACAAAAATAGAAATATAAACAATTATGTACCAAATGCTTTAGAAGTTAATTTTAGGCAGGACTTCATTGAACATAAATTAGCTTGGGGATTAGGGTATTCTGCGGGCACTTTAAATACAAGCTATCGTGTTAATGAGGTACAAACATTAGATGAAGCAAATAAAATTTGGTTTTTTATCGAATCCTCACAATTTTTTGGAGTAAAAACTTTTTTGGAAGTAAATAGCCGTGTTGAGCAAATACGTTCTCGTTTATTTTATCAGGGCAACCGTAATGGTCCATTTAACGGTCATCAGGTGTCCCACCGTAAACTAAACCCTGTCGTGGTTCTGAAGTTTTCAGGTACTTTTTAGTTTTATTTGGTGTATCGAAGGGAGTTTATAAAGTCATAAGTTGGCTAATGTATTCACAATTGTATTCATCAAATCTTGTAGTATAACTATTAGAAATTTATTGCTAATAGTTATACTGGTTTTGAGCAGTACAGCAAACACTGTGAATAATATAGTTTTGATTATTGAATGAGTTATGTATTTTTATAATGTTTTTGATTTCAGTTTTTATGTTCATTTCACATTTTAAAATCAATTATGAATCACTAAAACTCAGCCACAACATTTTTTGTATTTTTTACCGCTTCCACAGAAGCAAGGATCATTTCTATTGGGTTTTTTTTCAAATACTTGTGTTTTAGGTTTATTTAATACGGCATCAAGCTCTTTAATGTTTTCTGCTATATTGGCGTTTACTTCTATATTAGCGATATATTTATGAATTGCGATGATAGCTTCAATTTCAATTTTTCGTTCTTCAGATTGCACATTTAAAGTGAGTGGATTTGCATCAGTGCCTAACTTAACTAAAGGTTTAGGTTTATATGTGCCCTGATTATGTTTATCCATAATATCAGGCTTACCGCGGTAGAAAAATTTAGACATGATGTGATCCAGAATGAGTGTATTGTTTAGATTACGAAATAAATCATTACAACTTTAAATTGGCGCGCATTCTATCAGTTTAACTAACCTATGGCTAAAGCTGTTTTTTAATACTAATATAATTTTCTTCTAAATATTGTTGTTATAAATAATAGTTTTAAAATAATTAAAAGTAAGGTCGCTCTTATGTTTCCGATAGAGGTTTGGCTATAGCAGCCTTAAAGCAAAATAGGGTATAAACTTGCTACTAATAAAATTGCCATCGTGATATTAAATACTTTTAACTTTTTTTGGCTGGTTAAAAATCTTTGTAATTGCTGCCCTAAAATAGTCCATGCACTCACTGAAGGTAGATTAATAGCGCCAAAAATAATGCCTACTAACAATATTGATTCTAAACTTTTTGATGGTGAATAAACGCTGATAGCCGTTAATGCCATGGTCCAGGCTTTGGGGTTTACCCATTGAAATGAAGCCGCCTGTATAAAGGTGATAGGTTTGGCATTGTTCGCTTCTTTATTTTCAGGAGAGCTTGAAGTTGCAATTTTATAGGCTAAATATAGAAGATAAGTAATACTAAATACTTTTAATATTTGATAACTAATAGGATAAATATCAAATAATTGTATTAATCCAACCCCTACTAAACACACCATAAGTACAAAACCTAAGCCAACACCTAACATATGAGGGATCGTACGTTTAAAGCCAAAATTCGCACCTGATGACATTAGCATTAAGTTATTTGGGCCCGGTGTAATAGATGAAACAAAGGCAAATGTGATCAACGCTGTTAATAGTTCTATATTCATTTTAGTCTCTTAAACTTAAAGTGGTAAAACAATTATAATTTCTTTATGATGAAATTATCTTGCTTTGTTTTAATGGTTAACCTTAATTGCACAACTTATGATTGAATTAGATAAAATAAGCAAAAGAATATTGCGTGAGCTTGAATTGAATGGGCGTATTAGTAATGCGGAGTTGGCAAATAGAGTCGGGTTATCAGCTTCTGCTTGTTTACGTAGAGTGCAAGAATTAGAACGTTTAAATATTATTAAAGGATACAAAGCCGTACTTAATCAGACTGAATTAGGCATAGGGTGTATTGCATATGTTGCGGTTGGCTTATCGAGCCACACTAAAGATGCACAAGTTGCTTTTGAAAGTGCGATAACACTTTCTCCAGAAGTGAAAGAATGCCATAACATTACAGGTCCATATGAGTACTTGTTACGAGTTGAAACAACCGATTTAATAGCTTATAAAAAATTTCACACTGATGTATTAGGAACGTCGGCACATGTGGCCTCTATTACAACTCATGTTGTAATGGGTTCGCCAAAAGATGATAGGGCTTAAAATTTTTTGGTTTATCATATTATTTGTTTGAAAACTGAATAACCACCTTTCTGCCACCTGATATTTGAATATTTTCATATTGCCAGTGCATTTTGTGAATAATTTTGTCTACCAGTCTTAAACCCAGTCCATAGCCATAATCCGAGCCTGTATAGTCTAATTCACCATCAGCGATATTGATGTTTTCTATGATTAATTTGCTATTCTTAAAACTGAAATTAACAGTGCCCTCAGCTGTGTATTGAAATGCATTACGTATCAAATTATTTAAAATGAGTCGGCATGGAGTGGCTGCCAAGTCTTGCAATTCATTATCCATATTTATATTGAGCTTAACGGTTTTACCTTGTAATAAATATTGATTATCTTCTATTAAATGGCTGAGCATATCAGTGATATTGAGCTTTGATGTACTGAGTTTCTCTTTATCATCGTCTCGACTTAACCATAATAATGTTTCTGTCATATGTTGCATGTTAAGGGCTGCACGTTTTATTCGTGCAACCGATGCAAGGCTTTTATCTTCAGTTAATCTACGCTCCATAAGTTGTGCATTACTTTTTACGACGGCAATGGGTGTACGTAATTCATGGCTGGCGTGACGTAAAAAATCTTGCTCTTTGCTTAACACATCACTTATGCGTAGCATGGCTATTTTTTGTTGTTTGGCAATATGTTTAAATTCTTTAAAGTCAAAATCGGGTATAGGATCTGAAACATTTTCTAAGGTTAAATCATCAATCCAAGTACCCAGTCTAAAGAGTGGCTTCATTGTACGTTTTAATAAAACATGTACAGATAAGTGCATCATAATTAAAAATAAAAGAGCCAAAGGCCATGTGAGCTTAAACATATTTTTTATACTGCGTTTACTCAGTGCTTGATATGTTTCAATATCTATTTTTCGAATTAAATAAAAGGTTTTTCCATCGTTAAGTGGTTTAGCTAGAATAAAAATGACTTGTTCAGGCCAAGCAATTAAATTCCCTTCAGGTTTGAGTTTTACATTACTCATTTGGGTTTGAGTTACTTGCGCAAGTTCTGGAAATTGTTTTTGCGCCCAGTCGGGTAAAGTTTGCCAATTTAAGTAACCATTAAAATGAATTGACTTAGGTAACTTAGGGGCGAGATGTTTATTATAAGCTTGGCTAAAACTGATGGCTTCTAGATGGAGGTCTTGATAATTCCCCTCATCTAAACCAAACATAAAATAGATGTTAATTAAAATGGTGTAGCTTAAAATAATGACACTTGCGACGATGAAATCTACTTTGAGTATATAACGTTTTAATGTTTTATTTTTAGACATATTTTAAGATGCTTTTAAAGCAAAGCCTTGCCCAGTAATTGTATTTAATAACTTAGTGTCATCTGTTGCGTCAATTTGTTGCCTTAATTTAAAAATATGCACTTTTAGGCTATTACTATCAGGAATATCATCCCCCCAAACTGCGCGTGATAATTGTTCACGGTTGACGACATAAGGTGACTTTCTTAACAGTGCTTCGAGTAGTTTCCAACCAATTGGTGATAATTTTAAGGTACGCTCGGCGCGAATGGCCACTTTAGCTGAAAAATCTACTGATAAATCAGCTAAAGTAAACTTATTTGATTGTCCATTTTGCCTTTTTATCAGTACTTTTATGCGGGCTATAAGCTCTAACATTTCAAATGGTTTGACCATGTAATCATCTGTACCAACTTCAAACCCTGCCAGTTTATCTGGCAGCGTATCACGTGCGGTCAACATTAAGACGGGTATATTTGAACCTGAATCTCGTAAAGATTTACACATGCTTAAACCATCCATACGCGGCATATTGACATCTAATATCACCATGTCATACATGTTCTCTGCATGTAGCTGTAAACCAGCAATACCATTCGCTGCATGATCACAGGTGATATCTTCAATTTCTAGATAATCAATAATAGTGGCTGCTAAGTCGAGATCATCCTCAACTAGCAGAATATAAGATGTCATTTACTTTCCTATTAAGCAGGCTTTACTTTAAAGAAACTAGCATAAAGTACGGGCACTACAGCTAAGGTGAGTACTGTGCCGACACCTAAACCAAAAGCCAATACATTAGCCATGCCATAAAATAGCGGATCTTTATTTAAAATAAGGGGCAGTAGACCCATTATTGTTGTGACAGTTGTCATAGTAATAGGTCTTAATCGTGTTAAACAGGAATTAATGATTGCTTGATACTGACTGACACCATTTGAAATTTCGATGTCGATTCTATCAATTAGCACAATGGCATTATTAATAATGATCCCCGCCAAACTATAAATGCCTAAAGTGACCATAAAGCCAAATGGCGCATTCATAATTAATAAACCACTTACCGTACCAATAAGCAGTAATGGAATTGTCAGTACAATAATTAAAGCACGGCGGTAAGAATTAAATTGGATCACCAATAAAATTAATACAAACCCAATTACCATAGGCATGCTGGCGCCCAAGGCTTTTTGTGCATCTTTAGATTGGGTAATAACACCGTCGTATTCTATCGTATGGTTAACGGGTAAATCAGTTTTAAGAGCTTGAATTTGTTCATCGATTATTTTTTGTAAATCTTGTGCTGTCATGGCTGTATTGGCCGCTTCAACACTCACAGTATTAAACATGTCTTCACGTTGAATTTTTGAATATTGGTTTACTGGCACAAAGTCCGCAACTTGAAATAAAGGAATGGCTAAACCTGAGGTATTTGAAAATACGGATGCAGTTCGTAGCCTATCTAAATTAAAGCGTTCATCGTCATTTGCTCTGAGTAAAATAGGAATAATATCATCACCTTCTCTATATTCGGTGATGTTAGTACCACTAAAGAAGCCTTTTAGTGCTGTGGCAATATCATCGGATGTAACACCAGCACGACGTGCTCTATGTTGGTCTATTTTAACCATAACTTTAACAATGCGATTTTCCCAATCGGTGCGTATATTTTTGGTATGTGGCACTTGATGTAAAACATCCATTATTTCTTGGGCTTTGGCATAAATGAGGTCTTTGTCAGGACCTTTTACCTGGATTTTAATTGAACTTGAATCTGAAGGCCCTGCAAACATGCGTTTTACACGACCAAATACATTTGGAAAGTTTTCAATTAACCCATTATGTAGCTTACTGACCATTATATTAAGGTCGGTACCTTCTTTGACATTTAAAACAACAAAACCTTTATTATCAGAAGGGTCTTCTGGTGTTAAAGTTAATACAAACCGTGGACCATTAAAGCCTGAATATCCTGAGTAGCTGGTTATTTCTGGAAAACGTTGTTTATCATCTAACCAATTAAAAACTTGTTTCATTTGTCGGTTGGTTTCTTTTGCCGATGTACCATTAGGTAAATCGATATAGACCATTATTTGAGTTCGGTCTGAATCTGGGAAAAACTGCTTTGAAACAAATTTAAAGCCCGACATTGAGATGATTAATAGTGCAAGCATAGAAACCATAAATAGGGTTTTATGGTTTAATACCCAATGCAAAAAAGTTTCATACTTTTGATAAAAAACACTGTTTTTAGCTTCTTTCTCTTGGTTGGTTTTACCTTTTGGATCTTTTTTAATGAAAAAATAACATAGTGTAGGTGTGACACATAAAGCCAAAACCCAGCTTGTTAATAAAGTAATTAAAATTACTAAAGAAATGGCTCGGGTAAACTCACCGGCAACATGTTCAGCTAAAATAAGCGGTAAAAAGAAAAGAATAGTTGTTACAGATGAGCTAAGCAAAGGTAAAGCAAGCTCTTTACCGCCTTGACACATAGCCTCAAATCTATCTTGACCATCTTCGATACGACGTTTAAAGTCCTCGGCAACAACAATGCCGTTATCCACTAATAGACCTAATGCAATGATCAAAGTTGCTAAACTCATTTTTTCTAAAACCATGCCACTGTATTGCATGATGGCTAAAGTTGTTAGCATAACAAATGGCACAATTGAGCCCACAATAAGACCTGTTCGCATGCCCAAAAAGAAAACGACTACGACAAGTACGATGGCAAGTGTTTGTAATACGTTCATTGATACGCCCCGTACTGTGCGTTCAACTTGCTCGGCCTGATAAGTTGCGATATTGATGTTGTAGCCAATGGGCAAGGTGCTTTGCACTTGGGCCACTTTAGTTTTTATGCGAGGGGCATACTCTAATAAATTATAGTTAGGTAACATCGCTATAGAGAGCATAATCGCAGGTTTGCCATTAAAGTAAGCAGGTTGATGTGGTGGATCAATATAATCGCGACGTATCGTGACAATATCTTTAAGTGCTATGGTATCGCCAGTGTCTGGAATAGAAATATGGGTATTGCTGATCTCTTCAATAGAATTGAAATTTCCTGTTGGTTCAATAACAAATGATTTAGCACCTGTATCTATTTGACCCCCAGGGCTGATGATGTTTTGTTTTTGCAATGAAGCTATGATTGCTTGGGGTGAAATGCCCAGTTGTGATAACTTAGCCGAACTTGCTTCTAAAAAGATGCGCTCGTCTTGAATACCTAAAATATCAACTTTTTTAGTGCCTGCAACAGCGTAAATATGATCTCGTAAATGTTTTGCAATATCATGAGATTCACCCATAGTAAAACCATCCGCTGTGAGCGCTAAGGTTACAACGGATACATCTCCAAAAGAGTCATTAACATAAGGAGTACGTGTACCGTCAGGTAGATTAGCTTCTGCTTGTTTTACTTTATTACGTAAATCCTGCCAAATATTGTCTAAGTTAAAGTATCTATCGTATATTTCAACATGGATCACTGACTGACCTGTGGTTGAGGTAGAAGTCAGTTTTTCTACCTCAGGTATTTTGCGAATTTCCTTTTCTAAAGTACGGGTGATCAATTGCTCAATGCGTTCAGGTGCCATACCTGGATATGATGTTGTCACAATGGCATTACGTATTGTGATTGAGGGGTCTTCTTGTGCTGGCAAAGTAAAATAGGCAAACATGCCATTGATCAATAATAAAGCTAATATCATCAAAATTGATTTTCGATAAGTAAAAGCGATTTTTGTTAAATTCATTTTTAAACCTTAACTATCAAAAATTAATTAAATTGTTTTACATGTTTATCAAGTAAACGTACGTTTTGACCCTCTCTTAGGAAGCTCACTCCAGCAGTTGCGATAATTTCATCTGCTTTTAAACCTGATGACACCATAACTTTGTTATTGATAATATTTTCAGTTTGAACGACTCGCTTTGAGATTGTTTGATTTTTTTCATTATAAACAAATACATAAGATGATTGACCCGCACCCGCACCTAATGCAGATAAAGGTAGGCGAAAAGCTTGTCCGCGGTAGCCAGTGCGGCCAACGCCTACAAAAGTAAAATCAACTTCAGCTGTCATGCCAGCTCTAAGTCCTGTTATGGAGGTATCAATTAAAACGGTTACAGGAAAAGCATTAGCTGTTCTGGCGCGGGTTCCAATTTCTGTTACTGTTCCTTCACCATTCAAGTTAGGAAATGCAGGGTAATGTATACGCATTTTATTACCTGTTGAAAGGTCTCGAATCAAAGTTTCAGGGATCATAATTTGCACTTCTAATCCGTCTTCACCTTCAATTTCAAATACGGTTTGTCCTGGAGTAATCTGCATTGACGGTTCAATGGAACGTTTGGTTATTCTACCGTTATAAGGGGCTTTTAATTGGCTGTCATTTAAATCTTTTGTTGAGATATCGAGTTGCGTTTTAGCTAAATTTACGGCGCTGCTTGCAGTTTTAAATGCTGCTTGGGCATTATCAAAACCTGATTTAGAAACTAGGCCTTTTTCTGATAGTTCGGTATAACGTTCAAACTCATTTTTTGCTTCAACTAAAGCGGACTGGGCCTTTTGTAAGTTGGCTTGAGAAGATTGTTGGCTGAATACAAAACTACGTTTATCTAATTTTGCTAAAAAGTCACCTCTTTTAACAGCGTCTCCTAATTTTACAGAAACAGCATCAACCTTGCCGCCTACTTGAAAACTTAAGTTGGTTGCTTCAACAGGTTGAATGATCCCTGATAAACGTCTTACTTGGTCTAAATTAGACAGCTTCACTTGTGTCCAGGCGATAGGTCTAATAACTTGCTCAGAGACTTTTTCAGGTTTACTACACCCTCCTAAAATAAAGGCACAAGTGAGTAAAATAAATGAAGCACGCATAAATAAATCTCCGCTAGAGTGATGATTAAATAAGTGTAGGCTAAAATAGCTTATAAAATTCAATCTGTTTGATACATTTTTGACTAATTATACTTATTATAAACTAGCTGGGGTTATCACAGGGTTAACTTTTAATTGATTTAATCCAACAAAGAAATTTAATGATGTTTATGTGTTCTAATTTGTTTTTTGGGATCACCAGCCAGTGATAATCACCTAAGTCTACACTTGCTTCAAAAAGTTGAATTAAACGGCCTTGTTTTATATCTTCTTGTGCAAGTTTTTCACTGACTAAGGCAATGCCTTGGCCACTCATTGCTGCACGTAATAAAATGTCTGAACTTGAGAATCTAGGGCCTTTTGTTGGATCTATATTGAGTACTTGATTGTCTTTAAACCAACGACTCCACTGTGTTGTTGGGTCTTGGTCGTGCAATAAAGTTTGTTTTGCCAAGTCTTTAGGTGTTTCTAATTTATTGTTTTGGTTTAGTAATAAAGGACTGCAAACGGTAATTAATTTGTCTTTCATTAATGCAATACAATGTAAATCTGGCCAGGGTCCTGCTCCCATTCGGATCCCAATATCTATATTTGATTGCTGTAAATTTATGAGTTGTTGGTCAAGTGAAAGCCAAACTTCAATGTCGCTATGGCGTTTGTAAAAATCGGGCAACTTTTCCATTAGCCATTTACTGGCAAATGAATGTGTTGTGGCTAAACCTAAGGTGTTTGATGACTTGATATTTTGGATGTTTATTGTACCTTCTTGAATTAAATCAAGTGCGGCAGAAATGGTTTGTATATAACTTTTACCTAAAGTATTTAATTTTAAACTTCTTTGGCTTCGATCAAATAAAGTGATGCCTAACCATGATTCTAACTGTTTTACATGACGGCTTATTGCGCCATGAGTCACATGTAACTCTTCACTTGCTTTTTGGGCACTACCTAAGCGAGCCGTTGCTTCAAATACTTTAAGTGCGTTAAGTGGAGGGAGTTTTCTCATATGTTAAATAAAGTCACGTAATGGTGAGTTTATTATCCTTTTATATCTAGTAAATAGCCATATCATTGTATGAAATTATTTGGGAGTGATATATGGGAATGTTAGTTGAAGGTATTTGGTCTGATGAGGACCGTATTATTAAAAATGGAGCGTTTGTTCGTCAAAAAAGTGTACATGATCAAGATATTTCAAATGATATTGCGCTTACAATCATACAAGAGCCAGGTCGTTTTCATTTGATTGGTTCTTGGAGTTGCCCTTGGTCACATCGCACTTTGATTATGAGACAAGCCAAAATGTTACATGATTATATTCCATTACATATGACAGGAGGAGAGCGTATTGAAGGCTATCCTGCTAATTATGGTAATAAATGGCAAGTGCCCGGTAGTGAGAAATATATTACGCATTTACATCAACTCTATACCATTAATCATAATCAGCATACGGGGCGCGCAACAGTGCCAATTTTATGGGATGGTGCTAAACAAATAATCATCAGTGATGAATCTTCAAAGATAATGCGCTTATTTAACAAGGTAGAAACACAACAGGCAAGTATTAATTTTTTGCCTCATGACAAGCTAATTGATATTAATGAAATGAATGATGAAATTTACCATAACTTATGTAATGGCGTTTATAAGGCTGGTTTTGCAAAAAGCCAAGTGGTTTATGATGAAGCTATAAAAGTTGTTTTTACTATGATGGAAAAGCTGGAAAGCATTTTAAGCATTAATAGATATTTATTAGGTGAAATGATCACTGAAGTGGATTGGCGGTTATTTCCAACTTTGGTTCGGTTTGATATTGATTATTATTTGCATAGTAAGTGTTCGCAAAAAAAGTTGACTGATTTTCCCAATTTATGGGCTTATGCGCGAGATTTATACTCATGGCAAGGTATGGCTGAAACAATTGATTTTAATGCGATACATCTCAGTAATTATCAAAAAAATGACATTATAGGGGTTATGCCTGATATTGATTGGAGTGAAGCTCACAACAGGGATGCGTTAAGTATTGCACAAGTATGCTTAATGTCAGGCGAAAAAATAGAGATTTGACATTGTGAACTCTTAATTTAGTGCGAGTAAAAAACTAACATGTCGCGTAAGAGTGCTCATTTATACATGTTAGTTTCTGAATAAAAAGTTGAATTCTAATGGCTGAAATGCTGATAAATTGGCTCCGCAATATCGAAGCCTAATTGAATAAAAGGCTTGGTTATACATCTATTATCTATAGGTGAGTCTGTGTTTATAAAGGGCATCTCTAAAATCATAGATAAGCAATTAAATTTATTAGCAACATAATCGCTGGCCTTAGTTAAATTTTGTGCTCCATATGTATCATTTAAACGATTACAAGAACTGCCACAACAGCTGCTTTTATTATCAAAGGTATTGTAATCAACTTCAGTTTGAAAGCTGTTATTTGCTTTGACAAAGTTATGCTTAAAGATTATGGCTTGTTTGCTAAGTTTACAGCTAGTATTGGCTGGCATAATAAAGCTGTAGGGGATCTTTTCATCACCATGAATATCTAAAAATAAATCAACGCCTTTACTTTTCATGGCTTGTTGCACATAAAAAACTTCTGGTGTGTCTATTTCACTAGGTTTATGCCAGTGACGGTTTAAATTAAACCCTTTTGCATTGGTTCTGTGATTTCCTCTAATGGTGCCATCTGGGTTCATGTTTGGCACAATATAAAATACATTATCTTCTAATAACTGATTGGCAAGTTCATCACCTGAAATCAAACGCAAAATAAGTCCTTCAACAAACCAGTGTGCCATGGTTTCTCCAGGATGTTGCCTGGCAATTAGCCATACTTTATTTTTATGTTTAGCTTCTTTTCCAAAAATTAAAAGGTCTAAATTATTATCATCATGGGTTAACCCTAAAACTGAATGACGGCATATAGGGGATGCTGTTGCCTTGCGCAATAAATCTTGTTGCCTTTGGTTATTATAAGGCACAAAGTAGGCATAGCTGATAGTGCTTTTTTTGGGTATGTGTTTAATTATTAATTGGTTATCTTTAAACTGAGTATCAACCCGAAACCATGTTTTGTGATCATAAGAGGCAACAGCTTGATAACCTTCCCATGCATCACTAAAACTACTTTTTCCTGCATTTAATATTTTAATTGTATGTAGTTCATTTTGTGTTGTTTCTAATTTAAAATGAAACCACTGGCTAATATTCGCCTGGTTATCTTGAATGAGTTTGAGTTTTATATTTCTTTTGTCACTAATTTCAACGACTTCAATACTACCACTATCAAATTTGTGTGTAATTTTCATAAACTTCCCCTTAAATTAATTCAATTGCAAAACCTGTAATACATGCCGTGGTCAATACTACAAAAATAAAAGCGAACAAAAGCGGCCAATGAAACATTTTTTTCATCATGATCATTTCAGGTAAACTTGCACCTGCACCAGCTATGGTAAGTGACATAATTGCACCCATTGCCATGCCTTTTGCAGCAAGAGCCGTTGCAATTGGCACCATAGTGGATGCTCTAACATAAAGAAAAACACCTATGATGGCTGAAACTGGAATTAACCATAAAAGGTTTTGACCTGCGAGATTTTCAAAAGCGGTTTGTGGTACGTAACCATGCAAAACTGCGCCTACAGCGACACCTAAAACCATGTAAGGAGAAAAAGAAATGAATTGTTTGATTGTTTCTGAAAATAATTTTTTCCACTGTAATGGTTTATTATTTAGCTCAGGGATGTCATCAAAGTCTGAATTATGAGCCTTTTTAGTGTTGCAAGCTTTTTGATTAGAGTTAAAAATATCAGCACGGATAAAACGTTGGAAATTATATTTTTGCAATAAAATACCACTTAATACAGCACAAATAACAACAAATAGAGAATAAATAAGTGTTATTTTTGCACCAAAACTTATCCAAAATAATCCCACAATAAAAGGGTTTAGAAGTGGGGAGGTAAATAAAAATGCCATGATTGGGCCAAAAGCGGCTCTTGCTTGAATTAAACCGATAGTCATAGGTAACGTTGAACAGCTGCAAAAAGGAGTCACCGCACCTAAACCTACTGCAATACCATATCCTCGATTACCACTGAGTAAACGTTTAATTTTTTCGGGGGGAAGTTTCTGGTTAATTAAGCTTACAACAAAGCTAATCGCAATAAATAGTACAGCCAGCTCGCTAAAAACGAGCATAAAAAATTCTAAAGCACTGGATAATTGAGTTGACATTGAAAGTTCTCTTTAAATATATTTCGAATAACGTGGAATTATTATAATTCGACAAATCTAGAATTGTCAAATGTTAGTTTAAAGGTTTTTTATAAACTATTTTTGGTAGTGGTAAATTACTTGATGAAAGTAAAGTTATCCCTGATTCTGCATTTTTTAGCAGGATAAAATGAATTAGTTTTTCTGTTTCAGACTCATTTATATTTCACTATAGAGTCTTAATATTTGAATATATCAATAGAAAGTTTAGTAAAAGGGTCCCTATTTTACTATAAAATGTACCTAATATGTGTTTATATTACATTGTGTATAAATGCTTAGTTTTAAGCATTGTGCTACTAACTTAATAGTCATTATTAATGGAACTAATATGAATAAAATAATTATTTTTCTTTTGTTATGTTTTTTTTATTGTACAACCGCAAAGGGGGATGCGTTAGCAGAAGAAATACCTGATTTAGAGGATACTTACTATTGGCTTGCAGATATTTTAGGTGATGAGTTTAATGAAGAGCAATATAGGTTAGATAGGCTAATAGATTTACAAACATTATTGATAGATAAAAAGTGCTTAGATGATGATAGTTTGAGATTTTTGGCACCATTAAAAAACCTTAGAGCAATTTATATACCAAATGATAATTGTGAACAAAGGCTTATAACGGGTAGGGGGTTCAAGTGGTTATCGGACTTAAAAAAATTAGAAGAGCTTGATTTTGACTATAATGATATTAGACCTATTTACTTTTTTTATTTAAGTCATTTGACTAATTTACATACTTTATCTTTAAGAGGTAATAAATTAAATGAAAAAAAATTATTTGGTCTGTTATTTTTATCTCAGCTAAAAACCTTGCATGTGAATACAAATAATTTTAATAACAATAGTCTCAAAAATCTGAGTGTACTTACATGGCATCCTAATTTAATAACATTAGACATAGGAGATAATGCAATTGACGGGAGTAGCTTGTCAGCATTAAGTCATCTTAGAATCAAAAAATTAGTACTGGATGGTTGGCCAAATTCAAAAAATAACTTCCTCCTTAATGAAGAGTTGATTATTCCAATCAAATCTATGAAAAACCTAACAACTTTAAGTATTAATTATTTAGACATTTCAAAAACATTTATGACTGGCTTATTTTCAACTCAGATAAAATATCTACATTTTAATACTTATACATTATCTCTAGATGAAACTCTTGAAATGATCCTACATTCAAATATTGAACTCATTAAACTTTCTCCTGAAATTATTCAAAACTTTATTAAAGCTAATAAATATGCAGACTTATATTCAGCATTATCTGTTAGATCATCAATTGCTCTTCAAATTAGTCATTTTAATGATAAGAACTCGCGGCTTGAATTAGGTAATCTTACAGAAGGATTACCAGTTAAAACTTTATTTTTTAGTTATTTTGATTCAATTGAAAATGAATTACCTAAACTTGAACTTTTTCCTGAATTGAAAATAATTTTATTAAGTTATAAAGATTATCCTTATTTAAAAAGAGCAGGGGAAGTCGATGAGTTACAAAACCCTGAAAGCTTCAACTTTGATGTTTATCACTATGAAAAATATACAGTTCATTAATTATTTTTATTTTGTAGTTACTACTATTCAATAACTTATACTTTCCTCCTGTATTTTGTGCTTAATTACTTAGAGGTGATTAAGCATAAATACTAACTTCAAAAGATATGTCATTTTGTGTCAGAGTTTTACAAGGGATTTCTATTGAGTTGCTTGTCGTATTTAGCATGTCATTCATCGAAAGTGCACTTCATTTATCAGCAAAACTTGCTAGTTTTTAGTCATTATTTCTCATTTATTAAATAGAGATTGGCATGAAATTGATTTCGAATGCTTTGAAAAGTCCGGCTGCGGTGGCTGTAACCGTTGCGCTTATTTTGCTTGTGGGGGTGATTAGTTTATTTAAGTTACCGGTTCAGTTATTCCCAGATATTGAACGTCCTCGTATTGCGATTCAAACTACTTGGCGGGCAGCTGCGCCTAAAGAAGTTGAGTCTGAAATTTTAGAACCGCAAGAGCAAGTCTTAAAGGGCATTCCAGGGTTACGATCTATGAATGCATTTGCCAATCAAGGAAGCGGTTTTATTAATTTAGAATTTGGCGTTGAAACCGATATGGATCAAACGCTGATTGAAGTTATTAGCCGAATGACGCGGGTACAAAACCAACCAAGAGATGCTTTACCCCCTCGTATCATGCTAGGTGGGTTTGGTGGTAATAATCCCGCGTTAACGTGGTTTTTCCTACAAGCTTTACCTGGTAATACGAAATCAATTGATGAATATATAGATTATACCGATGATGTTATTAGGCCTCGATTAGAAGCTATCAATGGTGTCGCGGGTGTGCAAACGTTTTCTGCTCAAAATAGGGAGGAGCTGCAAATTCGTTTTGATCCTATCAAGGTTGCACAATACGGCATTCAAATACCTGAGCTTATTTCTTTAGTATCTGCCAGTAATGATGTTTCAGGAGGGTTTATCGATGTCGGTCGAAGACAGTATACATTACGATTTAATGGTAAATATAAGGTTGAAGAATTATCTGAACTAATTTTAGAGTCACGTAACTACAGTAATATTCGCTTAGGTGATATTGCTAAAATATCCGTTAGTCGTCAAGACAGGCAACAAATGGCGGTTCAAAATGGAAACCCTGCTTTTTCAATGCGAATTGATAAAGCGAATGGGGCGAATGTATTAGAAACACTGAATCGTGTTAAAGCCGAAGTTGAATTGATAAATACTGAAATATTAGCCGATAAAGAACTTGTAATGGTTCAGTCTTTTGACGCATCAGTTTTTATATATCGTGCCATTAATCTTGTTACCAGTAACTTGTTTATGGGTGTCATGTTGTCTTTAGTCGTTTTATGGTTGTTTATTCGCCGTATGAGAGCAACCTTAATAATTGCAACTGCAATACCAATTAGCTTGTTTACCACTTTTATCGTTTTACAGCTCACAGGGCGTTCATTGAATGTGATATCACTTGCAGGACTTGCATTTGCTGTGGGCATGGTTTTGGATGCGGCGATAGTTGTGCTTGAAAATATACTTAGAATGCGTGAACAGGGAAATGATTATCATACAAGTTCTGAGCTGGGTTCAAAGCAGGTTTGGGGAGCATTACTTGCTTCAACAGCCACAACGGTTGCTATATTTTTACCTGTGTTTTTTCTAAAAGACATTGAAGGTCAATTATTTGGTGACTTAGCGCTGACTATCGCCATCGCAGTTTCAGTTTCTTTATTAGTGGCGGCAGTGCTATTGCCTGTATTGGCTAAATATTATTTAAAAGAACGTAGCATTCCAGACCCTAATCAAGCGTTATGGCAAAAAATGAGTGCTTTAGTAATGACTGCTACTAATACTTCAGTTAAGCGGGTGTTACTTGCATTAACTATGTTAGTGATCCCTGTTGCAGTTACTTATGTTGCTATGCCTAAACTGGATTATTTACCGCCAGTAAAACGTGATGCCGTTGATGCAAACTTAAGGTTTCCACCGGGTGCTAATATCAAAACGATAGAGCAAGAGGTTGTAAAACCTATTGTTGAACGTTTAAAACCTTATATGGATGGTACTAAAGAGCCTGCGCTTAAAAATTACTACTTATTTAGTGGACCCTTTGGTGGCAATTTAGGCATAAGAGCAAAAGATCAATCTAAAGTAAATGAGTTACTTGACGTTGTGAAAAATGAAGTCTTAGTGGACTTGCCTGATACAACCGCATTTGCACGTCAGGGTAATTTATTTGGTGGGTTTGGTGGTGGTCGCAGTGTACAAGTCCATTTGCAGTCAAAAGATACCAATGCATTGCAACAAGTTGCTAAACAAGGTTTGCAATGGGTAAAAGATGCGATACCCGATGTGAGTGTCAGAGCTAACCCAGGTCTTGAAATGGCTGAACCTGAAATAAGATTACAGCCTAATGATCGTGAAATTTTAGAGCAAGGCTGGAATAGAAGAGATGTGGGTCGTGTGGTGCGTACTTTAGGAGATGGTTTATATGTAGGTGAGTACTTTAACGGTAGTAAACGTTTAAATATGATTTTACGTGCAGATGGTTGGAGTGATCCTGATACTTTAGGTGACGTACCCATAGTGACGGGAAAAGGCTCGATTAATCAACTATCTGACTTAGTAACAATTGATAGGACAGCAGGACCTTCACGTTTAACCCGTATAGATGGTAACCGAACAATTAGTTTAAACATTAATCCACCTAAAGGTTGGTCTTTAGAGGAGACAATCGCGGTACTCAAAACTCAGGTAGAGCCAAAAATAAGGGCTTTAATGCCTCAAGATGGCAATATTATATATGGTGGTAGTGCTGACCAGCTTGAAAAAGCCATAGGCATTATGAGTGAAAACTTTGCATTTGCATTAGTGATTCTATTTTTATTGATGGCTGCGTTATTTAGGTCTGTGAAAGACAGCGCATTGGTAGTGATCACTATACCTTTAGCAACTGTTGGCGGAATATTAGCATTACAAATTCTTAATTTGTTTGTATTTCAACCGCTTGATTTATTAACCATGATAGGATTTGTCATTTTATTAGGTTTAGTTGTGAACAATGCTATTTTACTTGTTCATCAAACTCGTTTAGCACAACAAAATGGTTTGACCCGTGATGAGGCTGTGAAACAGGCATTAACCTTAAGATTACGTCCAATTTTTATGAGTACAGCCACTAGCTTTTTTGGCATGTTACCGCTGTTATTAGTCCCAGGTGCAGGCAGTGTCATTTATCGTGGTTTGGCGGGTGTTATTGTTGGTGGGTTAGGGGTGAGTACCATTTTCACAATTGTGCTTTTACCTTGCTTATTAAGATTAACAGCAAAAGACTTTGGTTTTTCGATTAAAACACAAGATGAGTCTAAACATTTAGTCACAGTAGCAGCGAATACTGCTGAAAAATAATTTAGGAAAATATGATGAAAAAATTACTTTTAAGTATGTTATCAGCGGCATTAATTACAAGCACATTAGCTGTATCAGCAGAAGATCAAAAAGCAAAGTTAGTGACGGTAGATTTGGCTAAAAATGAACAAGTAAACCCAACAACTTGGTTACCTGGAAATGTGATTAGCCGAACAAATTCACCTATTTCTGCAGAGCAAACTGGTCAACTACTTTGGATTGAAGATGTCGGTAAAAAAGTAAAAAAAGGTCAGGAAATAGCGACAATTGATAATCGCCATTTGAAACTACAATTGGCGCAAAGACATGCATTATTAAAACAACATGAAGCCGATGTAGAATATTTAACAAAACAAAAAAAGCGTATGTCTAAACTCAATAAAATGAACAATACAGCCTTGAGCGAACTTGAGCGCATTATAAAAGATTTAGCCATTGCACAAAATGAAGTTTTAGCATTAGCATCACAAATTGCTCAAACCCAGTTAGCCATAGATAAAACACATATCACAGCGCCATTTTCAGGTAGTATAAGTCAGAGATTTGTTAATGTAGGTGAGCTCATTTCAATTGGTAGACCGTTAGTACAATTGGTTGATACGTATCATTTAGATATAAAAATTGCCGCGCCTATGAATATTGCGCCTTATTTAAAACAAGATGCAAAAGTAATGGTGAAATGGCAAGAAAAACTAATTGAATTACCAGTGAGAACATGGAGTCAGGCTGGTTCTCAAATATCGCGTACTTTTGATGTGCATTTATCAGCGGATGGCTTAAATTTATTAGCGGGTTCTGCTGTAACCGTTTCTTTGCCAAAAGATGCCACAAAATTAGCTACGCTTGTGCCACGAGATGCGCTGGTTTTAAGAGAGAAAGAAATTTATATTTTAACTGTGGATGAAAATAATCAAGCTAAAAAGGTTAATGTCTTAGTCGGGCAGGGGATAGGTCAGTGGGTTTCAATTTCAGGTGATGTGAATGCAGGTGATGAAGTCATAATTAGAGGTGGAGAAAGGTTGCAAGCCGGACAACAAATTAGACGTAATAAAGACCTTGTTGCAAAGGTTGAGCTAAATTAGCTTATTTTTGAATATAAAACTAAAGGTTTTTACTCTTAAATAGTGATCTGAACAAATACCTTATTTTGTGAAGATCACTTTCACGGCTTCATTAGTATTTTTATTGAAATGAAAGCTTATGAGTAATGAAAGCGCACTAAAATAAATACACAAGATAGTATTAAACCAATGCCCAGTATTTTGCTAAATACTGCTCCATATGGAGCGAGCTTTTCAATTAAGACAATGACTGTTAAAGCTAAAATCCACTTGAGATCCATGACACCAGCTACAAATAATAACGCCATTAAAACCCAGCAACAGCCAATGCAGTATTGGCCATGTTTAAAACCTATTTTTATTGAGTTTAAGGTTCCTTCTTGCCATTGCGTTATAATAAAGCTCAAGGGGGAACGGCATAATTTTAGACAGCGCTGTTTGATAGGTAACCATTGATACACTCCAGCACTGAATAATAATAAGCAGGTAAACCACTTTTGTGCACTTATCATCATAGGGGATAATATTGAAAGATAGTGTAATCCATACTGTACTAAAGTGATAATAAAGCTATATAGCGTCCAGGACAGTAAATAACCTAAGACAAAGTAAAGAGTATGTGAATATTTTGCTTTGCGAATTTTTCTATTTTGATTAATTTTTTCAACTAACAGTATTACTGGCAAAGCAGACGGAAGCATCATGCCAGCCATCATGATTGACCACATTATAAATAACAGAAGTATGTCAAGTGTACTCCAGTGGGATATCGGAGCCATATTCATGCTCATCATAAAAACCATGTAGTACCAACTTACCGTTATTAAGGTAAATATAATGAGCAGTATTAGTTTTTCATTTAATTTACTGGCACTAAAAGTATTCAAAATTAGTTTGCCCATTCAACTTCAGCTTTAGCTGCAAACCTTCCAACATGTTGAAAATCTAATGAATTATGTTTTATAGACATTTCACTCGATGTACCTATGATGCCATCGTTCCAAAAGAATCCACCATCGGGGTAAGTGATATGCACATTTTGATCTTCACCATTCATAGGGTTAATTAAAGGTGTTTGTTGTACTTTTAAGATACTTTCGACTGAAAATGATGAATATTTATCATCGATATTCATGGTGATTTTTTTGACCAATGGCCCTTCAAATTCACTAAAAGTCGTTGCTAACCCTTCAAAAGGCATGCCTCCAGCCTGACCCGAAAATATAGTTGCGATTGCTGTGACTTGCTCTTCAGTTGCTTCGCTGCAGATAAATAAAGCACCTTTACCATTACCTTCGTGTATGGCTTTTGGCCAAGTTGCAGCAAAAACAATTTTTAGACCTGAGAGGTCTAAGTTATTTAATTGTCCACTTTTCACAAGAAAACCTAACAGTGCTTCGCAACCGCCTGATGTGCTATCAGGGAATCCTGAAAATTGACAACCACAGCCATGACTACAGTTACAACACTCAATGTGATGCATAGATAAAGACCATTTTTTATCGTCAGACATAACATTCACCATATGTTAATGAATTAGATTATGAGTATAGCTGAGATAGTTTTTTTGGCTGGTATAGCTGGGCTAATTAAGGAGCAAAGTATAAAGTACTAATATAAAAAGGTGCGATATACACCTTTTTATATTGTGGAAAATGAAACCTTATAAAGCTTCTATTGAAGCGATGCCTTGTGTGAATGCTGATAAATCTACTTCTAGACATTCACCCTCTTCTTGCCAATTTACACCTATGATCACACCATCTTCATTTAAGTCTTCAGCCCAAAACTCAAGCCAATCGGCAACAGGAATCTCAGCCGGTACGTAACTTTTCCATTCATCTACGCAATGTTGTTGTGCTAATTCGTTATTTGACCAAACAGGCATGACATCTGTATTTTCAAAATTAATAGAATCTAAAACAACCCAATCTTCACTTGCTTTATCTTGAAGGGCCCAAAGAGTTTGAGTTGGTTTTAATTCAGCTAAAAAAGCTGTGAGTATTTGATTGTCATCTTTCATGATAAGGCTCATATAAATGTATTAAGGTTGGGATTATACTTACAACCCTTTTAATGAACAAATTGAAAATATTTTTAAATTTAAGCTTACCTTAAGATTCACCTCTTAAAGTCTGACATATCAACTAAGCATTTTAGTTAATCAAGACTGGAGATGATTATGACTTTAAAAAATAAAGTAATTGCAATAACAGGTGGAGCGGGTGGTATCGGTTCTTTACTTAGTCAACAATTTTCGCAACGAGGTGCAAAAGTCATCGTTATTGACAGGGTTGAGAGTATAGACTTTGAAGCTAAATTTGTTACAGGTGATTTATCTAGTACGGATGGTGTAAAAAACATTGTTCATGAATTAAAAAATGATGATATAGATATTTTAGTCAATCTTGCTGGTTTACAATATTTTGGTCCAATGGAACAAGAAAGCATGGATCATACGGCTTTGCTATATTTTGTGAATTTGGTGGCTCCTGTATTACTAACGCAGGCATTACTCCCTAAAATGAAACAGAAAAAAAGTGGTCAAATTGTTAATATAGGCTCTACTTTTGGGTCAATTAATTTTGCTCACTTTGTTACTTATTCAAGTTCAAAATCAGGAGTGAAAGGCTTTAGTGAAGCCTTAAGGCGTGAAGTTAAATCAGATGGTATTGATGTTACTTATATTGCACCAAGGGCAGTAAAAACACCTTTAAATACATCGAAAGTTCTGGAGTTTGCAAAGATGGTTAATATGAATATGGATGAACCACAATGGGTGGTTGATCAAATACTTAAAGCAATTGTAAATAAACAAAAAGAAACCTATTTAGGGTTTCCTGAAAAACTATTTGTTAGAATAAATTCATTGTTTCCAAGATTAGTTGATTGGTCATTGTTTGCAAATGATCAAAAAGCTAAAAAGCTATTTTAAGTTTATAGAAGAAAGTTACTGACGGGTCGCGCAGTAACTTTCTTCTAAGTCGGCGTATTCGTCAGTGTTTATGCCCAAAACATTAAGTACGTCTTCACCTATAAATTGCCAATCACTTGATTGACGAAATCGTAACTTTCTCTCTGTGATATTTTCAGCGATTTTTAATGTTGCATAAATAAGCTGTTCTTCAGAACCCGTGACTTTAAATAAAAAGTCGAGTTCATGATGCTGTAAAATAATATTACAAATGTCTTTAGGCAAATGCCATGATGAAGCAATGAAATAACCTACAATAGCATGGTTTGTTTTGTATTTTTCATTTTCTATAATGATAGAGTTAAAGCCTAATTCATCGGCTTCATCTAATGTGTTTTTATAGTCTTCATATTGTAACGCCATAGCTGGAACACCACAGTCGTGAAATAGGCCAACAGTATAGAGACTTTCTGAGGGCACATTACAAGATATGTTTTTGCTTACAAATACCATAGCTTGTGCAATATCAGTGGCATCATTCCAAAATCGGTCAAATGATAAGCAACTTGTTTCACCTTCAAATGCATTTTTGAGCAATAGCGCCGTGGCTAAATAATTAACCCCTTCCATACCCATAAAACATACAGCTTGATGAATATTGCTAATTGTTCTGGTTAACCCAAAAAATGGCGAGTTGATGGCTTTTAGAATTGCTGAAGATAAACTAAGGTCTTTAGAAACAATCGTTGCTTCGTCAGAAACACTGGCATCTTTATCTGCCATTACCAATTGAAATTCTTCTAGAATTTCTGGTTTTGCAGGGATGTGAAACCCCCTGGATACATCATCTAAAACTAAATTATCAACATAGATCATAGCTAAATTATTCCATTAATTTCTAGGGGAAATAGTAAGGTTTACTCTTTTTAAGCATAGACAAAAGTTTTGCAGATACCAAATTAGTTTATTTTATGGAATGTATTAAATATTAAAATGCGTGCTAATTGGGAAATAACGCAATCAATTTGATATTATTGTATAAGTTATAAAAAATAATTTTCTGAGAGCATAAAATGATGATACGAACACCAATAATGGCCTTTTGGGCTTTGGTATTGGTAAATTTAATTTGGGGGATAGGTTTTGTTGTTGTTGATGATGCGATAAATGTTATGCCAGTGAATACATTTAATGCATTTCGTTTTGGACTTGCGACTTTGGCGTTATTGCCACTTTGGTTTTTGATGAAAAAGCCGAATAAAGAAGAAACGGATTATAAAACATCACAATTAATTAAAGCCGGCTTTGGTTTAGGTCTGCTGTTATTTTTGGGATTCTCATTACAAACACAAGGACTACTATATACAACAGTTTCTAATACAGGCTTTATTACCGGTATGTGTGTACCTTTAGTACCAATTATTGGTTTTTTTATATTTAAAATAAAAGTAGGAAAAGAAGTGTGGTTAAGTGTGATCACCGCGACGGTTGGACTGTATTTTTTAACTATGGGTGATAAATTAGAATTTAATCAAGGTGATATTTTAGTTGCTGTAAGTGCTGTATGTTACGCCACTCATATTTCTATGATGGCTAGGTTTGGAGGTCGTTTCGCTGTAGTGCCTTTGAGTATCGTTCAGTTAGGTGCTGTAGCTTGTTATAGTGCAATTGCTTCTCTTTATGAATTTTCTATGGGTATAAATGTAAATTACCCCCCGTTATTAGTGCAATTAACCGACAGTGGTGTTTTGTTAGCAATTTTATATTCAGCTTTACTTGCAAGTGCTTTTGCTTACTGGGCTCAAACTTCAAGCCAAAGATTGATAGAACCGCATAAAATAGCACTTATTTTTGCATTAGAACCTATTTTTGCTCATATTGCAGCTTATCTTATATTAGACGAACATTTAGGGATTAAGGGCTGGATCGGTGCAAGTTTAATTATTTTAGGAATGTTGTACTCTGAGCTTGGCGGTAGAAGAAAAGCAAAAATTCAGGCTTTAGATCAAATGGCAGCACCGATAGATAAATAATCTAGTCTCATCAATTTTCATCTATACTGTTTTAAAATCAGCAATTCATGATTAATAAGGAAATATGATGGATGAATTTTTAAGTGTAGCCATAGAAGAAGCTAAAATTGGGCTAGATGAAGGCGGGATCCCAATTGGTTCAGTTTTAGTGATGGATAATAAAATAGTTGCCAGAGGCCATAATAAACGCGTTCAAAAAGGAAGTTCAGTTTTGCATGCTGAAATGGACTGTTTAGAAAATGGCGGTAGATTTAAAGCATCAGAGTACCAACAGGCAACTTTATATTCTACTTTGTCTCCTTGCGATATGTGTAGTGGCGCAGTATTGCTTTATGGTATTTCCAAAATTGTGATTGGTGAAAATCACACATTTAAAGGCCCTGAGGAATACTTAAAATCTAGAGGCGTTAATATTATCAATTTAGATAATGAAGTATGTAAAAACCTAATGGAACAATTTATTGCTGATAAGCCTCTTTTATGGAATGAAGATATTGGCGAGTGACTTTTAATTAATACCACGAGCATTGAGGTCATTTATTCAGTAAATGGCTTCAATGCAATAATTTGCGCTATGGCCTGAGGAGAGCCCTGATTATCAATTATTCCTTCAAATTGATGAATTATATTCCAGTCTTTAAACTGTGCTACAAGTTCACCTTTATTTAATAAATAATGTGCATTATGAGGTCGGCCAAACTGTCGGTTTTCAACAGTAAAAGTTTCATAAATTATTATACCGCCGGGTAAAATCGCGTTTTTAATACTTTCAAAGAGTGGTCGATGTAAATATCGGAAGACCATGATCCCAGAAAATGTTCTATTTTTTAGCTGATTATCTTTTTGTTCAAAATCAACGTGCCAGAAATGGGCTAATTCGGCTGTGTTTGAATTTAAAGTCTCTTTAATAACGGCTAGAGAGTCTTTTTTTACATCGCTAAAGAGAACAGGAATATTATTGTTTATCAAATAAAGTCCATTTCGGCCAGTTCCACAGGCTAAATCAAGAATTTTTCCAGATTCTGCCGCTTTTTTTAATTGCACTAAGTGCAGTTCTAATAATGAAGAGTAAGTAATAATTAATTCCACCTTTTAATTTTATGTATTAAATACTTTAAATAATTGTTACATATTTTGGGTTTTAAGTGTTTTTTAATGGTTTCAAATTTGATATAAAATAATATATCTGTCTTATTTATTGTTTAAAATAGCATTAAGAATCATAAAGGATGAATATTATGAATATTATGAATATTATGAATATTATTAATATTTTAGATTTTACCAATGAATCAACAAAGTCGATTTTACTTTATATTGTGATGAGCATTGTAAGTATATTATGTCCTTTCTTAGTCTTTGCTTTTTTTATGGGAAATTTACCCGGGATTAGTTAATTTTGAATGTTTTGTTTGAACTTAACCTTTATCATTTTTGCTCTACTTCATCTGAACATAAAAGTTGTTATACCTGTATAGATAGATACTTCTCCCAGTCTTATTGTTAAATTATCTTTCCACAATTTATATTTTAAGTATTTAATTGTTAAATAAAAACTCTGTGCTAATTTTAGTTTGATAGCCTTTTTCTCTCTCTAAAATTAGCTTAAGGACTTTATATGCAATTAAATTTAAAAAAAATAATATTTTTTATTAAATTTAATAGCATGGTTTGTTTGTTTATTCTTATTTCAACCTCTGCGTATGCAAAATCTTTAACTATAAAGGAGGCTGTTGACACATTAAACCAATTTATTAAACAAGAAGAATATGCATTAGCACTGGCGTTTTCACAGGAAAATGTTTTTGATTTTGCAGGTGAGCCTAAATTTGATTTTTTAACTGGGATTGCGGCAATAAAAATAGGGGAATATCAAAGGGCTGTTTTTGCTTTAGAGCGTGCTGTTATTGTGAAGCCAAAATGGAAGCTAGCGCGTTTTAATTTAGCGAAAGCTTATTTTTATATCGATAATTTTTTAGCTGCAAAAAATGAATTAAAAAAATTACAGACAAGGGTCAATGATGAAATATTAAAAAAAACAATTTTGCAATTTTTACAACGCATAGATCAGGTTTTAATTACAAAAAAACGTCAACTGAAACAATTATACGGGCTATCTTTTGGCCATGATACGAATATAAATAGTGGTGCAATATTAGATGAATTTGAAACACCACTATTAAGTCAACCGATACAAATATCTGAAGATAGTCAGGCAATTGAAGACGAAGCTATTTATTTAAATTACCAATTACAATATCAATTACCAATAAATCAACAAAGGTTAGTTATTGGTGAATTAGCATTATTTCATACAGACTATATCGATAGTAAAAATGATAAATTCCAAAGTAGTATTGCGCAATTATCGAGTAAGTTTCAAGATGTTTGGGGTGATAAAACTTATCAGTTAGGTGCTTATGTAAGGCCTTTGTTATTAGACAGTTCACTTTATCGTAATCAATATGGTTTTGATGCGAACTTAATAATGCCTTTTAATAAAAATTTAAACTTCGGCATTCAATTTGGTTTAGGTAAGACGGATTATGAAGATATAAATGATTTAGACTCCCAAGACATTTTTTTTGCACTGAGCGCGCAATACACTAAAGGTGCAATGTGGCATCAAATTAGCAGTCATTTCAATCAAATTTCAGCAAATCAAAAAAGCAGTGATTTCAATTCATACAAGCTAGTTTTACTACAATATCAAACCAGCTATTTTATTTCTCAATATCACCAATTGAACTTGTTACTTCAATATCAAGACTATAATTATAAGGATATGCATCCATTTTGGCTTGCAACACGAGAAGAAGAATTATATCGAGGAAGTTTAAGCTGGCGATACTATTTGGAAGATGACTGGACATGGCAGCTGAGTCTTAAGCATGCTCAAAAACAAAGTAACTTACCTATATATGAATATAAAAGAGATGAAATATCTCTGGGCATAATGAAACAATTTTAAAGGTTTTTATAATGATTAGATTAGGTCAATATCAATTAAATATTTGTTTTATGTTATTCATAGGGTTGAGCCTGCCATTAAATGTATTGGCAAGTAAAGTTGCAGGTAAAACGATTATTGCCAAAGGGGAAGTGAGTGCAATACAAACTAAAACAACCACAAAGAGAAAATTAAAAAGACGGTCAGCAATATTTGATATTGATTTAGTTAAGACTGCGAATAAAAGTAAAACACAATTTAGAATGCTTGATGGGGGAATGATATCTTTAAAAGAAAATAGTGAACTGTTTATTGCAAAGTATGAATTTGATGTGAAAGAGCAAAAAGGCTCTGTGGCTATGGAATTGCTCAAAGGGGGCTTGCGATCTGTCACAGGTGCGATTAAGTCGGAAAAGGGAAACTATAAATTATCAACTCCGATAGGCAGCATAGGTATACGTGGAACGCATTACGAAATTGAGATTATAAATGGGGAAGTACTTGTTGCAGTTTGGGATGGTGCTGTTGATATTGATATTGATGTGGGTGCACTAGCTCAGCAAGTCTCACTAGGCGAAGGTGAAAATTTTTCTTATGCCAAAATTGATGCCGTGGGAGAAGTGACTGAATTATTACTACCGCCAGAAAACTTTAATGAAGGCCATAGTTCTGATCCTAAGTCTGAGTCTGAAGAAACGCTTGCTGTACAAGGTGATGAAAGTAAAAATCAAGAAGAACAAACACAAATTGAAGCGGAAGGTTCAGAGGTTGCTATAGAGCAAGAAGAACCTGAAACAATTGTAGATGAAGATATTGAAATTGTTGAAACGCCAACAACCCAAGAAAGTGACTGGGTACCTGAACCTGCCATTGAAGAACTAGAACTCATTGTTGAACCATTTCAAGATGAAGTTGAAACTTTGATCCCGCCTAATAACTTAGCTGATCTTATTTTAGAGAAAACGGGCAGCTTTACTTACGATAATATCAGTGAAATTGCCGTTAGCAGTACTTTAGGACAAGTATCAGATTTTCAAGCAAGTATGACGATAAATTTTGATAGCGGCACTATTCCGACAGGCAATTTATCTTTTACTGATAATGGTGGTGAGTGGTTTGCTGCTTTTAACGGCATTATTAATATTGACGCTTTTGAAATTAATGTGAACTTTGCATCACATGGCAATAATAAAGCGGGTGGTGATATAGAAGCTTTTTTTATTAATGATTTAAACCATACTCTAACTAACTTTAACTTGTTTGAAATTGAAAATAGGCAAATAACATCAAATGGGAGTTTTAGATCGAGTATTAAAAATGTGATTATGAAGTGAAAGGGGGGAGCATGAATAATCCATTTTTTAAATCCATTTTATGGGTTTTTACTGTGTTATTGCTAATTAGTTGCGGTGATAGCAGTAATAAAACCTCATCTGTGGCAATTCCCGACCCTGATGTGATCCAACCTCCGATTATAAAACCTGAGACTCATAAAGTTGTTCCATTTGATTATCAACAAAGATCAAATAATCAAATTCATTCCTCATCAAAAGTGCAAACCTCAACTTTTACAAATGCAAGTGGCGCATTTAGGTTACCGATATCAAATCAAGAATTAAAAGGTAATTTAACAGCCTCCATTGATGTAGAAGACCCTGACGGGCTTAATGCTATTTATATTGGCTTTCCTGAATATCCAAATGCATATATTTTGTGTGAAGCTAATTGTGGCAGTGTTTTTCATAAAACTTTAACTGCAATTAACCCTCTTGATTTTGGTGTAAAGTCAGGACCTGTTCGGCTAGAGTTATGGGTGGATGACAGTAAAGATAATAGAGTTTTAATTAATAGTATCGATTTTAATTGGCACTCAAATTCTATTGTTGGCATTAATGCACAAAGAAGCAGTCGTAATATTGATTTTAGTTGGGAGCCTATTGGGAGTTATTTAAGGTATAACGTTTACATTGCGTCTGTTGCGGGTGTGACACATAAAAATTATGCCAGTCTAACTGATGGGCAAGCATTTTTAGCACTAAAAGAGCCGAAATTATCTTTTACAGGACACAATGATAGTAAGGTTTTTTTCACTGCAGTTACTGGTGTAGATGGTTCTGGAGAAAGTGCTTTTGGAGATATTATTAAAGTATCTGTCCTCAATGGTGCTGTTGATTTAGCTCCTGTAGCTGAAAATGATTTTTTTACAATTGATGAAGATACAATATTAACGAGTAATTTACTTGAAAATGACACTGATGCTGAAGATGGTGTTCCCAAAATAAATGTGCTCCCTATAACATCAACAAATAATGGTGTTTTAATTATTAACTCGGATGGATCTTTCAGTTATGAACCCGCCGCTGATTTTAGTGGTCGAGATATTTTCACCTATCAGGTAGCAGATGAGTTAGGTCAAACTGATACTGCGCTGGTTGTTATTTCAGTTATTGCAACAAATGATGAGCCTGAGTCTTCTTACAATAATTTTAATTCAACAAATGCAAGTAAGTTTCAATCTAAAAATAATTTTATAGCTCAAAAATCAAGAGTTGTGTTAACAGTAGAAGCACCCGGTCTATTGATCAACGATTTAGATATTGATAGTACTCATTTAAGCATAGTGACCACGCCTTTAGTCGCTCCAACTCAAGGAAGCTTAATTTTAAATGTTGATGGAAGTTTTACTTATACTTCAGCTGAAGGTGCAAGTGGTTTTGATAGTTTTACTTATCAAGTTACAGATGATCAAGGTGGTATTGCGCAATCACAGGTGCAAATTGCAATTAATGGTGAAAGCTTTCCACCTATTGCAGCGAATGACCGTTATGAAATAGAACAGGAGCAAACATTAGAAGTTAATACCAGTAATTCTATTTTATCAAATGACGTTGATTTTGATAGTAATGATGTTTTGACCATAAGTGAAAACCTAATTCGAGGTACTACTCATGGAGTATTGAATTTGAGTCCTGATGGTACTTTTAGTTATTTTCCTAACCCAGGCTATTATGGGGTTGATAGTTTTATATATGAAGTGACAGATCTTCAGGGAAATAAAGCACAAGCAGGCGCTATAATCACAGTTACTAGAAAAAACAATGCGCCAACGGCCTTACCTGATAGCTATACTCTTGATGAAGATATTGTTTTATCAGTTGATGCTAATTCTGGTGTATTAGCTAACGATAGTGATTTAGATCTTGATGTTTTAATTGTTGATACCAATGTTTTACTTGCTCCAGCGCAGGGTGAGTTAAATATGTCTAGTGACGGTAGTTTTATTTATACACCTAAATTAAATTTTTTTGGTACTGATACTTTTCAATACCGTGTTGTTGATGAACTCAATTTATCGTCAATTGAAACAGTCGCGATCGAAATCAATAGCATAAATGACCTCCCAGTTGCGAATGATGATAATGCACAAACATTTACAAATACCGCTGTAAATATAGATGTATTAGCGAATGATACCGATGCTGAAAATGAAACTTTAACCGTTATATCTGCTGTAACGGATAATGGAAATATTCTTGTCGGGACTAATAGTATTTTAACTTATACCCCACAGGTTGATTTTGAAGGTGATATTGAGATTATATATACAGTGGAAGATCTTTCAGGAGGTTCTTCACAAGGAAAAGTATTTGTTTCAATAAATAACCGTAATAGTGCACCTGTAGCCTTAGATGATAACTTTTCAATTAATGAAGATGAGTTATTGATTATAGGTGTGAGCGGTTTATTAAGTAACGACAGTGATGAGAATGGAGATATGTTAACTGTCAATACGACTCCTTTTGTAAATGTTACGCAGGGTACGCTTACATTATCAAGCGATGGTAGTTTTCTATATCAAGCGAATGAGAACTTTTTTGGAACTGATACTTTTGAATATCAAATAAGTGATGGTGAAGGAGGGGGTGCTGTTGCTAAAGTTCACCTAACGATTAACAGTATTAATGACAACCCGATTGCAAATGATGATGTATCAACAACAGCTGAAGAGACATTAATCAATATTGATGTATTGGGTAATGATAGTGACATTGAAAACTCAACTTTAACTGTGCTTGCTGCTAGTGCACAAAATGGTACTGTGAGTATTGAAAACAATAATACAATTAATTATTTACCGACTCTTGATTTTGTTGGAACTGATATTGTCACCTATCAAATTACCGATGATGAACAAGGCGTTGATTCTGCAATTGTTACAATTACTGTATTAAATATAAATGACTCGCCAGTTGCTAATCCGGATTCAAATAATACTAATGAAGATGAAATAATCATTATTGATGTTTTAGGCAATGATACTGATGGTGATAATGATACGTTAATTGTAACATCTGCGAGAGCAATAAATGGAAGCGTTGCAATTCAGGGAAATCAAAGCTTATCTTATACCCCAAATGAAAATTTTAATGGTTCAGATACAATAGATTACAGTATCAGTGATAGTAATGGTGGAACCGCATCATCAAGAGTGAATCTAACTATTTCTCCTGTAAATGATGCTCCAGTAGCGGTAAATGATATAAGTTCAATAAATGAAGATACCTCAGTCATAATCTCAGTTTTAAACAATGATTCAGATATAGATGGCGATGCGCTCATAATCACATCTGCAAGTGCATCAAATGGTGGTGTTGTGATCTTGGGTAGTCAAAGTTTAAATTATACCCCAAATGAAAACTTTAATGGTTCAGATACAATAAATTATAGTATTAGTGATGGTAATTTAGCGGCATCTGCAAATGTTGTAGTGACTGTTATCGCTGTAAATAGTGTTCCTATAGCAGTTGCAGATAAAGGTTTTACCGATGAAGATATCTCAGTAAGCATTTCAGTATTAAGTAATGACAGTGACTCTGATGGTGATACATTATCTGTTACATCTGCAAGTGCTTCAAATGGCGTTGCTACCATTCAAAGCGACCAAAGTATTAATTATACACCAAATGAAAATTATAATGGTTCTGATACGATTAATTACAGTATTAGTGATGGCAATGGGGGAACAGCATCTTCTATCGTGACTGTAACTATATCATCAGTAAATGATGATCCAATTGCAGTTAATGATTTAGCTACTACCGATGAAGATTCTCCAGTTAGTATTTCAGTTTTAGCCAATGATACAGATGTTGATAAAGATACCTTGCTCGTTACTTCTGTAAGTGCAATAAATGGTACGGTTGTAGTGCAAAGCGATCAAAGTATTAGTTATACGCCAAATGAGAATTATAATGGTTCAGATACGATTAATTATAGTATTAGCGATGGTAAAGGCCGTACAGATTCAGCTTTGGTAAATGTAATTATTAATGCTGTAAATGATTTACCGATTGCTGTACCAGATAGCTTTAGTTTAAATGAAGATTCAACTGTAAGCATTTTCGTTTTAGCAAATGATACTGATATAGATAATGATACATTAATAATTAATTCTGCTATTGCATTAAATGGTGTTGTTTCTTTTGCTGGTGGGACAAGTATTTCGTATACCCCAAATTTAAATTTTAATGGTTCAGATACAATTGATTACAGTATTAGTGATGGCAATGCTGGAAGCGCATCATCAAGTGTGAGTATTACAATTTCTCCAGTAAATGATGCGCCAATTTTAAGTGATATAACGCTAACTGTTGCTGAAAATACACCTAATGGAACTGCACTCACGACTTTAGCTGCAACAGACGCAGATTTAAGTGATTCGCATTCGTATAGCATTTTAATAAATAGTGGTGGTATTTTTGCGATAAATAGCAGTACGGGAGAGTTAAGTATTGCAGATAACCGTAGTCTTAATTTTGAATCTGGGGTCTCGCATACATTAACGATTCAAGTAGCAGATAGTGGTTTGTTAACTGATACAGCAACTGTTTCTGTCATAGTGACCGATGTAGCTGAGAATGTAACGCCAACAATTGATACTAGCTTTGGCTCTTCGGGCACAGCCAGTTCAAATTCATTCACCAGTATGCGTTTTGATAAACCAAATGATCTTGCAATTGATGCTTCGGGAAAATTACTTGTGGTAGGTCGAAATGACGCTAGTGGCAATAGTGCCGACATTTCCATTATACGCTTTAACACTGATGGCACAATAGACCGTAGTTTTGGTACTCAAGGTGTTGTTAATACAGATCTTGGTTTGTTTGAAGAAGCAATCGCAATTGATATTGATGCATCTGGAAAAATAGTCGTTGTAGGTACGCAAGATAATAGCGCAACCAAAGAAATTTTTGTAGCGCGTTATACATCTTCAGGAATACTTGATACTAGCTTTAATAGTACGGGTTATAGAGTGACAAGTTTTGGTGCAACAAATACTGCTGCTGATGCACAAGTTCATTCAAATGGCAGTATTATAGTGGCTTCAAGTCTTGGTTCTGGTGGTTTCAGAATTGTAAAGTTTGCAGGCGATGGTAGTTCTCACGCTACTGCTGATGCAAGTTTTTTTGCTGGCGCTGATATTGCCTCTACTTTATTTATTCAAAGCGATGGGAAAGTTGTTGTTGCAGGCACCATTGTAAACAGTACTAAAGATTTTGCTGTAGCCAGATTTGATGTGTCTTCAGATCCAGCAGTAGATACTAGCTATGGTGCAAGTGGTATTGCAAGTTTTGACTTTACTGGTGCAGTAGATGATATTGTTTATTCTGGGCTTATTAATAGTAGTAATGAAATAACCTTAGTGGGTTCAACAAAACCCAATCCAAATGAAGATATGGCAGCACTAACAATAGACTCTACAGGTTCCTTAATAACAGCATTTGGCTCAAGTGGTTTTTTAGTGGTCGATATTGATGGTGATGCAGGTGCTGGTACGAACAAGTCAATTGCAAGAGATATCGTTGAAGATGGGTCCGGGAACTTGTTATTTGCGATAGATAAAGGAACTAGCAATATAGATAATGTTTTATATAAAACAGATATAAATGGTGTGGTTGATTCTACTTATGGCAGTTCTGGAATCGTTAATTTTGATAATAACGCTAGCCCTAATATTATTGGTTCAATGGTAAAAGACAGTGCAAATAACATTATTTTATTAACAACAACTACGTTAACATCAAGCAGTGAGCCTGATTTACTCATTGTAAGATTTTCTACCGCTGGAGCATTAGACTCATCATTTAATACAAAAGGTTATAATATATTTGATCCCACATTTAGTAATGATGCTCTATCGAAAGTTATCGAATTAACTGTAGCGCCCCACACAGGTAAATTTATTGCGATTGGCAGCTCTGAGATAAATAAAAGGCTGATTGTTGCTAGGTATAATAGTAACGGATTACTAGATGAAACATTTGGTAGTAATGGATATTTTATAAAACAAGATGCAGTAAATTCATTTACTGGTAAAGATATTGTTGAGCTATCAGATGGAAGATTAGCTGCTGTTGGTGGTGTTGCAGGTTCTGGTTTTGTCACTATGTTAACCACTTCAGGCACTCCAGATAATTCCTTTGGCAGCTCTGGTGAATATAAAACAGCAAGTTTAGGGTTAACATTTAATGCAATTAAACTTAATGCAAGCAAACTAGTGATAGGAGGCACTAGCAACAATTCAGGAACAGAAGATATTTATTTAACCCGAATGGATTTATCTGGAAGCTTAGATAATAGCTTTGGCTCTAATGGTGTCGCTACTTTTGATCTTATCGTAGGGCAAAACCCCGCAGAAGAAGAGACCGTTGAAGATATTGCTGTTTTGACCGATGGTTCAATTATTATTGTAGGTGTTAAACATTATTCTGAAGGTAATCCAACAGGTTTAATTGTTAAAGTGACAGCTTCAGGTGTATTAGATACTTCTGGGTTTGTTGTTGGAACTGGATATTTATTGTTAGATTTAGATCCTCAAAACTTTAGTAATGTAGATATGTTATATGAAGTTAAAATTGACTCAAATGGAAAAATTATTGCTGTGGGTTCAACCACACAAGGTCAAACCTCAATTGTAGTCATTCAGCTAAATAGCAATGGCAGTGTTGATACAAATTTTGATCTTGATGGCATTGTATCTCATAACTATGGCTCAGGTAATGGCGCTGCTTTATCACTTGTATTAGATACTACAAATAAAATTTTTATTACTGGTTACAATAATAATGGCACTAATGAAGATGTTTTTATCGCGAAAATTACTCAGACAGGGGTTAAAGATACTTCTTTTAATGGGGCCAATGGTGGCATTTTATTTGACTATAACTCAAATGAAAGAGCCTTTTCAATTTTGATTAGTTCAGATGGTAGCTTAGTGATTGGAGGAGGGGATAACTTAAGTAGTTATCCGAATAGTTTCTTTTATATACAAAAAATAAAGCTGTTGGAACCTTAGATTGCCTTGGGTTTATAGTAATTTAAAAAAGCATAAAACTGCTGTTATGAGTGGTTTTACTGTTACCTTCTTAATGATGCTATTGCAATACTTTGTAGCTGAAAACTCAGCAATTTTACAACGTATCAATGGCTTAATTTATGATATTCGGCTTAATTCAACCCTTGAAGTAAGAAATACTGATATCAATATTATTATTTTAGATATAGATGA
This sequence comes from Pseudoalteromonas denitrificans DSM 6059, assembly GCF_900112265.1. Classification (GTDB taxonomy): domain Bacteria; phylum Pseudomonadota; class Gammaproteobacteria; order Enterobacterales; family Alteromonadaceae; genus Pseudoalteromonas; species Pseudoalteromonas denitrificans. Next base: position 102,986 of record NZ_FOLO01000013.1, read on the forward strand.
AAAAAGCTTAGAGCAAGAAGGGCGGTACCCATGGAGTCGGGTTAAAATTGCAAAAATTATCAATAAACTTGCTGAAGCTGGTGCGGTTGTTGTAGCGTTTGATGTCATGTTTTCTGAGCCTGAAAGAAACTATATTAATTCAGTTATTAATCTATTAGATGATCAACCTGATACTCAAAATTTAATTGAGCAAATATCGCCTTTTATGTCAAAAGCCGATGCTGATGCGATTATGGCGCAAAGTTTAAGTGCAACAGATGTTGTTTTAGGTATGGCTTTTCAGGGAGATCCTAAAGTTAAAGTGGGTACTTTACCCCCAAGTGTTGTTACTTTTGATACACCGGATATGAGTACTTTACATAGTCATGAGTTTTTTGGTTATACGAATAATATACCCATTCTACAAAATAACGCACCGGGAATTGGTTTTATTAATTCAACTCCAGACCCTGATAATTTCATAAGAACAACTTCTTTAATAGCACGCTATGGAAATACTTTCTATCCATCATTGGCATTAGAAGCTGCCAAGCTTTATACACTTGCTGATGATATAAAAGTAATAACGGCAAACTTAAAAACTTCTCGCAGTATCGTGGGCATTAAGCTTGGCCGAAAAGTGATCCCTACAGATGAATATGGACGTGTTTTAATTCCTTTTAAAGGTGGGGCAAAAAGCTATCCCTATATATCGGCAACAGATTTATTGAACGACCAAGTTGATTCAAATATTTTTAATAGTGCAATTGTTTTTGTTGGGACTTCTGCAATAGGGCATTCTGATTTAAGAGCCACGCCTGTAGGTGTTCAATACCCAGGTGTTGAGATACACGCAAATGTAATTGATGGTTTACTTCATCCTGAATTTATTCCAAGCGTGCCTGATTGGTGGGAAGCTGCAATATTCATGATGTTGTTAATAATTGGGGGAAGCTTATCTTTATTGTTTCCTTTTTTGGGCCCGAGAAGCATTGCTTTTTTTGGAGTCTGTGTTTTTGCTAGTCTTATTTTATTTGATTTATACCTTTGGGCAGTGCAAAAAATAAGCTTACCCTTGGCAACAAGTTTATTTTTAAGCATTGCTTTAAGCGTTATTAATATTGGTATAGGCTATTTTAAAGAGTCAGGTAAGCGTAAACAAATAAAAAGTATATTCGACCAATATGTGCCACCAGCGCATATTGATAAAATGCTTGATGATCCTAATGCTATTAACCTATCTGGACAACGTAAAGAAATGACAGTGCTGTTTTCAGATATTCGCAGTTTTACAACAATTTCAGAAAATTTAACCGCTAATGAATTAGGAAGTTTATTAAATCGCTATTTTTCACCTATTACCAAGTCGATATTTGAACATAAGGGAACAATAGATAAATATGTTGGTGACATGGTTATGGCTTTTTGGAACGCCCCACTTAATGATGAGAACCATGTACAAAATGCAATAAATTGTGCATTTCAAATGCTGGATATCACAAAAGACCTTGGTGATATTTTTGCAAAAGAAGGACTACCAGAAATAAAAGTTGGAATAGGTATCAATACAGGTGAAATGAATGTGGGGGATATGGGGTCAACATATCGGCGCGCTTATACTGTACTAGGAGATGCGGTTAACTTAGGTTCAAGGTTGGAAAGTTTAACTAAGTTTTATGGTGTGGAATTATTAGTGGGTGAAACATGTGTGGATTTGTGCCCTAAAATGAAATTTCGACAGATAGATAAAGTCAGAGTGAAAGGAAAAAACAAAGCTGTTAGTATTTTTGAACCGATACCTGAATTTCTTGCAGACAGTGAAGGTGTTAAAAATGAATTAAAACAATATCAGGCCGCGTATGATACTTATCTTGCACAAAATTGGGAACAGGCTTTGAAGTTGTTTTTAAAATTACATGAAAAAAATAAACAGAGAAAGTTATATTCTATATATTTACAAAGGATAAAAGAATTAAAAAACATGCCTATTTCAAATGATTGGGATGGTTCATTTACGCATCAAAATAAATAATAAAATAGTATGTTTGGGGGTTGACGCAAGCATTAGTATTGGCGCAGAATGCGAGTTCACTTATTTAAATGTAAAGTTTACATCACACAAAATGCTGCAAAAACGACTTACCATAAATGTAAATCTAAACTGTCATAATTGGCTATTAATGCTCAATTATAAATGGCAGAGCTGCCCTGTGGTGTAAAGTAATCTAAATTTATCTTTTAAAGCCGCAGAAAATAATTTTGCGGCTTTTGTCTTTCTAAACACTTTCAATTGCTGCAATTTTTATTTCTACGATATTTCAAATATATAGGAGAATAAAATGAACGTATCTGTAGCATATTTGGCTGTTGTTTTGATTTGGTCAACGACTCCGCTAGGTATCGTATGGAGTAGTGAGTCAGTTAGTCCTACTTTAGCTGTGCTGTCTCGTATGCTAATAGCGACAGTTTTTGGTGGTTTTATGATTCGAGTATTTAAGATTAAATTTCCAATAAATAGACTTGCTATAAAGTTATACTGTTATTCTGGTTTAGGTATTTTTGGAGGAATGACATTTAGCTATATGGCTGCACCTCATATTTCATCTGGCATGATGTCACTTATATTTGGTTTAGCACCTGTTTTAGCTGGATTATTAGCACAGAAAATTCTTAATGAACCTAAGTTTGGGTTAATTCGTAAATTAGCGATGATACTGTCTTTTGTTGGTCTAGGGATTGTGTGTTCGGATAACTTAGCACTAGATGGACAGAGTACTTTAGGAGTGTTTTTCATTTTAATTGCAGTTTTTTTCTTTAGTTTAAGCTCTGTGCTGGTTAAAAGTGTTGATATAAAAATACATGCCATTTCTACCACTGTAGGGGCTTTATTAATATCTCTGCCATTATTTATTTTAATATGGCTGATTATGGATGGGACCTTGCCTGTTCATACTTGGGGAAAACGCTCTATATGGGCTATTGTATATTTAGGTATTTTTGGTTCATTAATTGGATTTATCGCATATTATTTTATTTTACAAAAGTTAAATACAAGTACTGTTGCACTGATCACTATGATGACACCTGCAATTGCATTGAGCTTAGGTGCTTATTTGAACAATGAAGCAATTAGCTTAAATTTAGTTATAGGCGCTTTATTCGTAATTATGGGATTAATGCTTTATAACTGGGGTGATAAGCTGGTTTTCCTAAAAAGAAAAGGTTTGCAAGTATAACGCTTTACTTTTAATGATATAACCGGATTTTAATAAGGCTCTGAAGGTGAAGTATTAACTCAACAGAGCCAATTAAACTTAGGGCAAACTTAGCCAAATCATTGCTAATGGGCAAATAAAACTAATAAACCAAATTAATGATCGCATTGTGCTTTGATTAAAATAATACATGAGACAATATCCAATTCGAGCAAGAACATAAATAATGGCGAGTATCTGAATTGTTTGAGAAGTATTTTCAGTCGCTAAAACCACAGCAATTGCGACAGAAAATACGATTAAGGATTCAAATGAATTTTGGTGGGCTGCTAAGGTCCTAGCTCCAAAACCTGTTAATCGTGTTTGCTGCTCTCTAGGATGTTTATTGTCATATTTACTTTCTTTATTCATAGCAAATGCAAGTGGTAATTTTGCTAAATAAGGAATTAGTGCAGCTATAAATGCACAAATAATGATTGTTTCCAATGTATAACTTCCTGTAATTAAAATAATGACTGTTTTATAACAGAATTTTTTTAGTTTGTATTAAACATTTTATACTTTTTTGGCTTTGCCAAATTTAATCATAGTGGTACTGTATATTTGACAATTTAGTAAAATAATAATAAATCATATGAAAAATATATTATGTTTTGGCGACTCTAATACTTGGGGTTATACGCCTTTAACAACGGAACGCTATCCACTTAATATAAGATGGACGGGTGTTTTACAATCATTATTAGGTGAAGGTTTTTGTATTATTGAGGAAGGGCTTAATGGTCGAACTTGTATCCATGATGATCCCACTCGTACTGACCGTAATGGTATTAAATTATTACCTTCAATTTTAAAAAGTAACTCTCCACTTGATTTAGTTATTATTATGTTAGGAACAAATGATTTAAAAGCCAGTTTGAAGCAAACTGCTTATAGTATTTCTTTAGGTGCAAAACTGGTCTGTGAGAGTATTTTAAATAGTGAGATGTTGGGTTTGAAAAATACGCAGATACTTCTGATCTCACCGAGTCATGTTGAAATAGTGCCTGAAGAAGATAAAGATGAATTTGCACATGCCTATGATATGTCCCGTAAATTAAGTCAATATTATTCAATTATTGCAAAAGAGTTAGATATACATTTTTATAATGCGGCTAAAATTGTTAAAACAAGTAAACTCGATGGCGTACATTGGGACGGTGAGCAGCACATTTTTTTTGCTGAACAATTATCTCATAAAATACATGCGATATTGAGTTGATCACTTATTTTGTAAAGAACGTTTTATTCTGATTTTACCTAGGGGCTGTTGATCTTTCACATTGGCAGCCAAATCATTGCACACGCCAGTGCTAGCATACTTTCAAACTGTAACTTTAATTTATCATATCTTGTAGCTATAGCACGGAAGTGTTTCAGTCTTGCAAATGCATTTTCAACTAAGTGCCTATATTTATATAAGCACCAATCTATATCTCCATTACCCGTTTTTGAGTTCTGCTTTCTGGGGATCACAGGGCTTGAATTTCTCTCTCGAACTTTATTTCTAATCGCTTCACTATCATAGCCTTTATCCGCGATAACAAAATCACCTTG
>NZ_FOLO01000015.1:0-61341 GCF_900112265.1 Pseudoalteromonas denitrificans DSM 6059
TATGATAAATTAAAGTTACAGTTTGAAAGTATGCTAGCACTGGCGTGTGCAATGATTTGGCTGCCAATGTGAAAGATCAACAGCCCCTAGGGTGAGTTGATTTTTTTAATGAGAGATAAACTTCACATCAAAAATCAATACGTTTTAATACATTTTCAAAGATTAGTAGGTTAAAAACAAGTTATGAAAAATAAATCCAAAATTTTAAATGTCACATTTTCGGTTCAAACTTTGATATTTTTAATATCAATAATAAGCTCAAGTTCAATCGCACAAGCAAATAGTTGCTTTGAAAGAAAAAACTTAGAGCCCAGTTTTATTGCTATCAATTCTTATAAAGGAAGTAACTTAGGGAAGTGGTATCAAGATGTTTTTAACCTTAAAACAGTTAAAGAGTTTGCATTTGAAGGTGGTAGTGCAACAGGTGTATTAATGCATAATGATGAATTTATTGTTGAAGTATTTTTTTACAAAAATGGAGATGTGAACAAGCAAAAACCACAAACTAAATCCGGCATCAAAAAATTTGGTATGTTTACTAACATTGATTTACAAAAATTAAAAACATGTTTAAACGCTAAAGGTGTTAAAGCAACGCGTATTTATAATGATAAAAACCTTAATATAGACTTATTACAAGTAATAGACCCTAGTAATAATGTATTTGAAATTATTAAGCGTCACGCTATTTAATAAGGTTCTGGAGACTTTAATTTTGAAACTAATTATAAAACTGATCCTTTTCATTTCTATTTTTTATTTGAGTAAAGTTCAGGCTGAAGATGTATTTACCAGCTCTGTCTCGCCAGACATTTCTGCGGATAAAATTGCAGTGCTTAGAGCTGCAACAGATTATATAGAATCACAACATAAGCGTTCTGGCCAAATGATGCAAAGAGGTTTACATCAAAAGCTAGTAAAAAGAACTTATTGGCAAGCTAAGGCTGGCTCAGAATTTATCATGGAAACTGATTTTAATACCATGGTGAGCGTTGCAGAAAATTATAATAAGTCAGGTGATAAATTTTCATCACCACCTAAAATTGACATAAAAATATTGGACATAGAACAACGTATTGCCTCTGTTAAATTAATTGCAGATGACTGGGTTGATTATATGCACTTAATAAAAAATACTCAGGGTCAATGGAAAATAATAAATGTGCTTTGGCAATATCATGATATTACAAAACATACTTCAAAAAGATAATAAGGAATTTAAAAATGAAACTTTTAAGCAAATTATGTTTTATGGCAGCAGCTATAATTTCACCTTATTTAATTGCAGCAGAAGATGGGTTAAATGTATCTGCAACTAAAATCACATCAGGTTTTTATATGCTTGAAGGTGTTGGTGGATTTGTTGGCGGCAATATGGGATTGTTTGTTGGTGATGACGGTGTCATTTTAATTGATGATGCATTACCAACTCATATACAACTTATAAAAAAAGCTATTAAAACAGTTACAAATAAACCTATCGATTTTTTGATCAATACCCATATCCATGCGGATCATATTGGTAACAATGAAATTTTAGGGAGTGAAGGGGCTCATATTGTAGCCCATGAAAATATATTACATGATTTATTAAAAGAGGGAATGCCCAGAGCTAAAGGCAAAGCAGTACCAAAAGCAGCATTACCTCAAATTACCTTTTCCCACTCAATGAATTTTCACTTAAATGGTAATGAAACTTACGTTCTTCATGTGCCACAAGCTCATACTAATGGTGATGCTGTTATTTATTTTAAAGATATAAATATATTACACACAGGAGATACTTTATTTAATGGTATGTTTCCTTACATAGATTTTGCTCGCGGTGGTACTTTAGAGGGTTATATTTCAGCACAAAAGAAAATTTTAACTTTAATTAATGAGCAAACAAAAATTATTCCGGGTCATGGTAAGTTGGCAGATAAACAAGATCTCGAATCTTCAATTAAGATGTTAGAAGATGCTAAAAAATTGATTAAAGCACTTATTTCACTAGGTAAAACTGAAGATGAAGTCATGCAGCTTAATCCTTTACTCAAATATCATGATAAATGGAACTGGAGCTTTATTACAACCGATAAAATGACCCGTCAAGTATATCAAGGATTAAAAAAGCAATAAATGGAGTGATATATATTGCAATTTTAGTATTAAATATTGGTTTAATGTCAGCTCTTTATTTGTAGCGATGAAGATGAGAGTTTCGATTTATTTATTGCTCTCAATTTGGTTAGCGACTATTTTTACTATAGAAGATGAACGTTTTAGGCAGAATAATATGGGCTTACATTGGACTGATTCGTTTGGTATTGCTGAGTCACTTTGTGATAAATATTCGGAACAAGATCCTTCCAGAATTCGCTTTACACAATTAAGAAATTTGGTTTTAAGTTTAGATGAATTTGATGATGATCCTGAACATTGTGGTGAGCGTGTGCTTGAAGCAATACAACAGGCATGGATTGATGAAGTCAGAGAATAAAAAATTGCGCAAAATCATAGCAATCGAAATTAAAGCGGCGTAACATTATGGATCCGTAATATTAATGAACTGCTTTAATGTCTTCTGAACAACAAAAACTTACTTTGGTAATTTTAGCTGCTGGCTTAGGCACTCGCTTTGGTGGTGATAAGCAGCTAACTGTGATTTCAGGGCTTGATTGCACTATTATGGAGTTAAATATACTTGATGCCATCAAAGCTGGTGTGACTCATGTTGTATTTGTTATCAGTCAAAAAATTAAATTAGAAGTTGAAACTGATATTCTACCTCGCTTGCCTAAAAATCTTGATATAAAAATCGCTATTCAAGATATTAAAAATGTACCACAATCATTTAAGCACTTAACGATACAAAGAAAGAAACCATGGGGTACAGGTCATGCATTACTCATGGCTAAACCTTATGTATCAGGTAAAGCAATCGTCATAACAGCAGATGATTATTATGGTGCATCTGCATATCAATTATTAGCTGATGCATTACTAAATGATAACTCATCACTCACTTCCAACTGGAGCTTAATCGGTTATCCTATTTTAGATACCTTGTCGGAAGAGGGTGGTGTTAATAGAGGTATTTGCCAAGTAAATGACCAAAATCATTTGAAGAAAGTAGTCGAGTTTTTAGATATTCGTATTAAAAACGATAAATTAACGGGGTTGAACGGTAATAAAGTCAGAGTAAACATACCAAAAAATAGTCTTGTATCTATGACTATTTGGGGTTTTGATATGAGCTTGTTTGAATATTTAGAGTCAGGATTTTTGAGGTTTCTTTCAATGCATGACAGCGCTGTCGAAAAAGAGTATTATTTACCTGATCAAATACAAAATGCAATAGAGAAAGATCAAAAGAAAACGCTTGTATTACGTACGAATGAGTCTTGGCTAGGAATGACTTACCGATCAGAGTTAATAAGTGTCACCAAAAAACTAAATCAGATTTTTAAGGGAAGCAGCAAACCTTGTTGTCAGAGTAATAAATAATGTACCAAGAGCAAGCAAAAATATTATCAGAATATTTTGGATTAAATACTAGTTCAGAAGCTAAAGAAGTCACAATAAAACCTATAGGCAATGGCCACATCAATACAACTTTATTATTGCAGGGGACAAAATCGCCTGTGGTTGTACAAAAACTAAATACTTATGTATTTCCTGAATTAAATGAACTAGTTAACAATGCCAGGTTGATTGAGCGGCATTTAGAAAATAAAAAAAATAGCAATAATTATAAACTTGATATTATTAAACATGTTGCCACTACTGAGCAAAAATATTTAGTAGATATAAATGGTGATAATTGGCGTGCTTTAGAGTTTATTGGTGGTAGTTACAGTGAAGATGTTGTTATTAATAAACAGCAGGCTAAAATAGCAGCTAATGCCTTTGGTCAGTTTGCAGCGGCATTAGAAGATTTTGATGCAAAAAAATTGTTTCCTGTTATTCCTGATTTTCATCACTTGGCCAAACGCATTGAAGCTCTAAAATCAGCTGTAAATTTGGATAAACATGACAGGCTTAGTAGCGCCCAAGATCAAGTTGACTTCTGTTTAGGGCAGGAAGGCTTAGTTGAAGAGTTGGAGCTGCTTAAAACAAAATTACCATTAAGAGCATGTCATAATGACACAAAAATAAATAATATGCTTTTTTGTTCAAAAAAACATAATGCTAAAGCTGTGATTGATTTAGATACTTGCATGTCAGGATATTGGTTATTCGACTTTGGTGATATGGTGCGAACTTTTTGTTCCCCCGAAGAAGAAGACTCTACAAATTTAGATAATGTTGTTATTCGTGAAGATATATTTGAAGCGATAGTCGAAGGTTATGTTACACCATTGAAAAACCTGATAACTCATGTTGAAAAGCAAAGTTTTTGGGTGGGTGCAAAGGTAATGTGTTTAATGATTGGAGTGCGCTTTTTAACTGACTATTTAGATGGTGATAACTACTTTTGCATTAAACGAGCTGGGCACAATTTAGATCGCGCAAAAAATCAGTTTGCTTTATATCAAGATTTACTGAAAAAAGAAGGTAAATTAAAAGCTTTATTAGATTAAAAAGTGATACGTGAAAATCTAGTCCCGCGGAGTTATTTTTAATAACTCCGCGTTTAAACTAAGCTTATTAACCTTGAGTTAAACGAATAAACTTTTCGGCCAGCTCATCTAAAGACTCTACATTATTAGGGTCTTTTTTTATGCAATCAATAGGACAAACACTCACGCATGTTGGTGTATCGTAATGGCCGACACACTCAGTGCATTTGTCGGGATCTATTTCAAAGATCTCTTTACCTAGTGTGATAGCCTGATTTGGACATTCAGGATCACACATATCACAGTTGATGCATTTATTATTTATTAAAAGAGCCAAGGCTATTTAGTCTGCTTAAATGGATTACGTGTATCTTGGCCTTCATCTAAATTTCTTAATAAAATTGCTTTATCTAAATCGATATCCTCTGGTAATGGAATTTTTACAATATGACCAGAACCTTTAGCATCATTAATAGATTCACCTTTTTTATTTTCCATATGCTCTAGTTTAAAGCTAACGTTACCTTGTGGTGTCATAAGCTCTAATGAATGTCCGGTACAAAATTTATTTTTAACATCAATTTCAACTAAGCCATTGTCATTACGACCAATTATTTCACCTACAAATTGCTGTTGTTCTGAAACAGAGTGACCATAATCATAGTTTTGGTAATCTTGATGTGCATGGCGTTTTAAAAAGCCTTCGGTATAACCGCGATGTGCAAGGTTTTCTAAATTTCCTAGTAAACTCGGATCAAAAGGGCGACCAGCAACGGCATCATCAATGGCCTTACGATAAACTTGAGCTGTACGCGCAACATAATAAAATGATTTAGTACGGCCTTCAATTTTTAAGCTATGTACACCCATTTGTGTTAACTGATCAACATACTGTACAGCACGTAAGTCTTTTGAGTTCATGATATAGGTACCATGCTCATCTTCAAATGCAGGCATGTATTCGCCTGGGCGGCCTTGTTCTTCCAGCATAAAAATTTCTTTAGTAGGTTCCCCTGCACCTAAAGTTGGGATAACAGCTTGTGGATCAATTTTATGAACTATATCTCCAGTTTCATTCTCTTTAGCTGGTTTTACATCATATTCCCAACGACATGCGTTAGTGCAGGTTCCTTGATTAGGATCTCGCTTATTAATGTAGCCTGATAATAAACAACGGCCTGAGTAAGCCATACATAAAGCACCATGAACAAATACTTCAAGTTCGGTATCTGGGCATTGTTGGCGAATTTCAGCGATTTCTTCAAGTGATAACTCACGAGATAAAATGATTCTTTCAACACCTTGTTTTGCCCAAAATAACACACTGGCATAGTTAACAGCGTTAGCTTGAACAGATAAATGAATTGGCATATCTGGATACTTTTCACGAACTAACATAATAAGACCAGGATCAGACATAATGAGTGCATCTGGTTTCATAGCAACAACAGGTTCAATATCACGCATATACGTTTTTATTTTTGCATTATGAGGTGCAATATTTGAAACTACATATAGTTTTTTACCTAAATCATGCGCTTCATTAATACCTATCTCTAAATTTTCTAGATTAAACTCATTATTTCTGACGCGTAAACTATAGCGAGGCTGTCCTGCATACACAGCATCTGAACCATAAGCATATGCATAACGCATATTTTTTAAGCTTCCTGCAGGAGATAAAAGTTCCGGCGTAAATAAGCTTGGAGAATTTTTAGGGGTAAGAATAGAAGACATTGTAAAACCTCATACATAGAACTGAGTACAAACCAGTTGCATGGATTATTAAATTAATAATTATAAAAAAACGCGGCATTCTATAAAAACAACAGCTGGCAGTTGTTGATCTAGATCATATTTACAAAGGAAACTGAAAAAGATTAAAACCTATCTCAGTCATATTTTTTAAATATTTATATGAGATAGTGCTATTTGAATGTTATTTCGACAATTAAGATAGGATCTTTGGATTTTATCGCGTATAATTCGCGCCCACTAATATATGGATGGTCTTTCATTCGTATAAACCATATTCTTTTAATTTATTGGAGCAAATAAGATGGCTTTAGAGCGTACTTTTTCAATCATCAAACCTGACGCAGTAGCAAAAAACCTAATCGGTCAAATCTATAACCGTTTCGAAACTGCTGGCCTTAAAATCGTAGCTTCTAAAATGGTTCACCTTTCTCAAGAAAAAGCAGAAGGTTTCTACGCTGAGCATTCTGAGCGTCCTTTCTTTGGTGCTTTAGTTGCATTTATGACTTCTGGTCCAGTTATGGTTCAAGTTTTAGAAGGCGAAAACGCTGTTCTTAAAAACCGTGAAATCATGGGTGCTACTAACCCTGCTGAAGCGCTAGCGGGTACTATCCGTGCAGATCTTGCTGATAGCATCGACGAAAATGCTGCTCACGGTTCTGACGCTTTAGAGTCTGCAGCTCGTGAGATCGCTTACTTCTTCGCTGATGAAGAACTTTGTGCACGCACTAGATAGTTTCTTTGTAGTAGCAACTTAGGTTGCAATACACTACACGGATTGTAGAAAAGGGCTTTATGCCCTTTTCTTGTCTTTTTTATAAATAAATTATTTGGTTTTGAGTTATTTATAAAGTAGATAAGTTTATATATTTACACATTAAAAACATTAAAGTCGTCACTATGGTAGAGGTTTTCATGAATACCACAAAAGCTAAAATTAACTTACTTGATTTAAACCGACAAGGCATGCGTGAGTTGTTTGAATCATACGGCGAAAAGCCATTCCGTGGTGATCAAGTAATGAAATGGATTTACCATTTTGGCGTAGATAACTTTGATGAAATGAGCAATATCAATAAAAAGCTCAAAGCACGCTTAAAAGACGAGTGTGAAATTCGTGCACCTGAGATATCAGAAAAACAAGTTGCTAGTGATGGCACCATTAAATACGCATTAATTCTAGATGGTGGGCAGGAGGTTGAAGCTGTTTGGATCCCTGAAAAAGAACGTAAAACTTTATGTGTTTCTTCTCAAGTGGGTTGTGCCCTCGAGTGTACTTTTTGTTCTACTGCTCAACAGGGGTTTAACCGTAATTTAAAAGTATCTGAAATTATAGGCCAAGTTTGGCGTGTAGCTAAAGACGTTGGTTTACATGCTGATAGCACAAACCGCCCGGTAACAAACGTTGTTATGATGGGTATGGGGGAGCCATTACTTAACTTAAATAATGTTGTCCCAGCAATGGAACTAATGATGGATGACTGGGGTTTTGGTTTATCTAAACGCCGCGTAACCATAAGTACTTCAGGTGTTGTGCCTGCACTTGATATATTAAAAGAAAAAATAGATGTTGCTTTGGCTATTTCATTACATGCACCAGATAATAAATTACGTGATGTACTAGTACCAATCAATAAAAAATACCCTATTGAAGAATTTTTAGCTGCATGTCGTCGTTATATTGATGGTTCAAAAGCAAATAAAGATGTGACAATTGAATATGTGATGCTTGACCATATCAATGATAGTACAGATCAAGCACATGAATTAGTTAAAACACTAAAAGGTACTCCTTCAAAAGTTAACTTGATCCCATTTAATCCATTTCCTGGCAATGATTATGGTCGCTCTAGTAATAGCCGAATAGACCGATTTTCTAAAGTATTACAGGCTGCTGGCATAACATGTATCGTTCGTCGTGCTCGTGGTGATGATATAGATGCGGCTTGTGGTCAATTAGTGGGGGATGTTAAAGACCGAACTAAACGATTAATGAAAAAGAGAATGCAGCAAGATAATGGAATTGCAGTAAAAGTAATGCCAGGTAAATAATAAGCTCTGTTTTTGTCACTTTTTGAAAGCATTTAATCAAGCGCTCATTAAATGACAAAAATAGATGAAGTTAAAGAGCTTTTCTGTAGACTATGCTTTCAATAAAAGAAATGTATACTTGTTGATTAAATTAATAAACGAGACTGATTCAATCGTTTAATATTTAGCCTTGATTGTTTTTGTTTGTTAATAAGGAAATTTATATGCGTCACTTATTATTTTATAGCTTAATTTTGTTGAGTGTTTCAGGCTGTGTCACTCAAAATGTATATGAAGGTAGCAAAAAATCTGTTGTTAATAAAAAAGTAGACAATAGCCAAGCCGCACGTACTCGTATTTCTTTAGCATTAAAGTATCTTTCAATGGGTGATAGCTCACAAGCTAAATTTAATTTAGAAAAAGCCTATCAGTTTTCTCCAAAGCTTCCAGAAGTCCATTACACAACAGCGTATTATTATCAATCTGTTGGAGAGCCTGGAAAAGCCAAGAAATCTTATAAAACTGCTTTAGCCTTAGCACCAAATGATGCAAATACACTTAATAATTATGGTGTGTTTTTATGTGATATTGGTGAATATGACAATGCTATAGATAATTTTTTACGTGCTATTGAGATACCTAGCTATTTGAGAGTTGCCGAAAGTTATGAAAATTTAGCCTTGTGTGCCATCGAATCTGATGATTTTGACAATGTTGAAGGTTATTTAAAATCATCGGTAAAACATAGCCCAATGCGAGGTTCTTCATTGATAAACTTAGCTGCATTCTATTATGCCAAAAGTGACTTACATAAAGCGCAAGGGATACTAAAACGTTATGAATCTGCTGGTCGAATTTCATCTAGATCATTATTGTTATCATATTTAATAGAATCTAGTATGGGACATATTGAAACTGCAAGTAACTTAGCAAAAACAATTGAGCAAACTTATACTACATCAAGTGAAGCAAGAATTTTACGTCAAAATAAAACTGCATCTAGCGAATTTGAACGTTTAAAAGATCAATATCGAAAAAGTGAATTACGAAAATTACAAAAAGATATTTTATCACGTAAAGAAAAGCCTAAAATTAAAATTATTAAAAAGAAAAAGGCACCAAAAGTACCAAAAGTAGCTCAAGTTATTAATAAAAATACTGAATTGGTAATTCAAAAGCCAAAAGTTGATGTTTTAAAGTCTGAAAAATTAAATGTAGAAGAAACGTCAAAAACTGAAAAGTCAGTTGACTCTGAAAATGAAGCAACTCAAGTTATTAACAAAATTCAAGAGCCAATAGTTGAAGTTTTGAAAGCTGAAGAATCAACTGTAGAAGAAATCTTAATGACTGAAACTGATGTGCCAAAGGTTTCTCTAAATAAAGTAGCGCCAGTTATTAATAAAAAGACTGAATTGGTAATTCAAGAGCCAAAAGTTGAGGCATCAAAGACTGAAAAAACATCGGTTTCTGAGGGTGTCATTGAATCTAAATCATTAATGATTGAACAAGCTTATTCATCTGTAAAAAGAGATGTTACACAAATTGAAACGCCATTTCATATTGTGAAAAATGGTGAAAACTTATTTAACCTTTCAGTAAAGTACAATGTTAAATTAAAAACTTTATTAGCTTGGAATAATTTAACTGAAAATGATCAGGTTTTTCGTGGAACCAAAATCTTTTTAAATAATCCAAATGTTTATCATCAGGTAACTGGTGGCGATACTTTATTTAGCATTTCACTTAAATATAATATTTTGATGAAAAAGTTACTTGAGTGGAATGCTTTAAAAGAAAATACTAATTTAACACCAAACCATAAAATTTTATTAGTGGATCCAAAAACATATATATTATGACAGACATAAAATTAGAACAGGACCAAATACAAGCGCAGTCTCGACTGAATTTAGGTCGCTTGTTATCCGAAGGTAGAGAAGCCGCAGATATTTCAATTGATTCTTTTGCGACGGAATTAAATTTAAATGCCTCACAATTATTAGAACTGGAAAACGGTCAATTTAACAATTTAGGTCCGGAAATATTTGTTAAAGGTTATATTAAGTCTTACTGTAAATTATTAGGTTTAAACGAATCTGAAGTATTAAAGTGTTATCAAAATATTGGGCATAATCCAGAACAAAAACAAATGCAAAGTTTCTCGCATCGAATTGAAAAAGAAACGCATGATAGTCGTTTAATGTTAGTAACTTATATTGTGCTTGTGATTGTATTTGGTTCTTCAGCTGTATGGTGGTGGCAAAACCAAACATCAGAAAATGACATTCAAGTTCAAGAAATAAATGAAAACCTTCAAAATAATACAGCTTTGAAAAATGTAAAAGAAGAGAGTAAACCAGGTTTTGTTGAAAGTGATGAAACTCTTAGTGACAGTGAAATAGAAGAGAGTCTACCTAGTGAGTCAGTTAAAGTTTTACTAGCTCCAAAAGCTGCAGATATAACTAAGGCTGAAAATAAACCTGATATTATTAATGAACAGGTTGAGATAAAAGAAGTTGCAACTGAAGCAATTACAAATAAAATAATTATGCGCTTTTCAGGGGATAGCTGGGTAGAAATTTTTGATGCTACGGGTGAACGTGTAGCTTTTGGTGTAAAAAAGTCGGGCTATGTTATGACTGTTAATGGTGTTGCCCCATTTGCTGTGGTTTTAGGTAAACAGCAGTTAGTTGCTATAGAGTTTGATGGTGAGAAAGTGGATACATCTGGCTTGCCAACAAATCGTTTAGCGAAGTTTAAACTTCCATTATCACTATAAATTAGACTGAGAATATTATGTTTTCTGAAACTCCCATAAAAAGACGAAAATCCAGCCGAATTTATGTAGGTGATGTAGCCATTGGTGATGGTGCACCCATTGCTGTTCAGTCTATGACTAATACAGATACAATGGATGTTGATGCTACAGTTAAGCAAATCCAAGATATTCAAAATGCTGGGGCAGATATTGTACGTGTTTCTGTACCGACAATGGCAGCTGCGGAGGCATTTAAAAGTATTAAACAGCAAGTTGATATTCCATTGGTTGCTGATATTCACTTTGATTATCGTATAGCTTTAAAAGTTGCTGAATATGGTGTTGATTGTTTACGTATTAACCCTGGTAATATTGGTTCTGAAGATCGTATTCGAGCGGTTGTTGATGCTGCAAGAACGTATGATATTCCAATTCGAATTGGGGTTAATGGTGGTTCTTTAGAAAAGGATATACAAGAAAAATATAAAGAACCAACACCTGAAGCATTATTAGAGTCGGCAATGCGACATGTTGAAATTTTACAAAGACTCAACTTTGATAAATTTAAAATATCTGTTAAAGCATCTGATGTATTTTTAGCCGTAGGCGCGTACAGGTTATTAGCTAAAGAAATAGACCAACCTTTGCATTTAGGTATTACTGAAGCAGGTGGCTTTAGAGCTGGAGCAGTAAAATCTGCGGTTGGTCTTGGTATGTTATTATCAGAAGGCATAGGCGATACTTTAAGAATTTCTCTTGCAGCGGATCCTGTTCAAGAAATTAAAGTGGGTTTTGATATATTAAAATCATTACGTATTCGCTCTCGAGGAATCAACTTTATAGCGTGTCCAAGTTGCTCAAGACAAGAGTTTGATGTAGTCAATACAATGAATCAGCTTGAAGAAAACCTAGAAGATATTATCACACCTATCAGTGTTTCAGTTATTGGTTGTGTGGTAAATGGACCTGGTGAAGCTTTAATCAGTGATTTAGGGCTTGCTGGAGCTAATAAACGTTCTGGTTTATATATTAACGGCGAACGTCAAAAAATGCGTATCGATAATAATAATATAGCAGATCAACTCGAGCAACAAATAAGGGACTATGTTAAAACAAAGGATGAACAAGCGCTTATAGATGTGAAAATAGTAGAATAACATACTTAAAAAAGATCTAATTAGAGCTAAAAATAGGCAACTAGAAGAATAAAGGGTTTTGGTTTATAATTCGGCTCTTTTGTTTTTAACGCAAGTTATATTTTTCAGCGTTTTTATTTATCTGTAACAAATGAATTAGGACCGACAGTGGCGAAACAAATTCAAGCAGTGCGTGGCATGAACGATTGCTTGCCAGGCGATACACAAATTTGGCAGAAACTTGAAGCAATACTACGTGAAACAGTTGCTTCTTTTGGTTATCAGGAAATTCGTTTTCCAATCGTAGAATCAACAGACTTATTTAAACGCTCTATCGGTGAAGTTACTGATATCGTTGAAAAAGAGATGTATACATTTGATGACCGAAATGGCGATAGCTTAACATTAAGGCCTGAAGGTACGGCTGTGTGTGTACGCGCAGCTAATCAAGCTGGCTTATTGTATAACCAAGAACAAAGACTTTGGTACATGGGCCCGATGTTTAGACATGAACGTCCTCAAAAAGGCCGTTATCGTCAATTTTACCAGTTTGGCTTAGAGTCATTTGGTTTTCCTACCGCAGAAATGGATGCGGAAGTGATAATCTTGACTGCCCACTTATGGAAAAAACTAGGTATAAATAAAAATGTCACATTGGAACTTAATTCATTAGGCTCCAGTGAAGCACGTGTAAAGTATCGTGAAATTTTAATTGCCTTTTTAGAAGAAAATAAATCGCAGTTAGACGAAGATTCTTTACGTCGTATGTATACGAATCCTTTACGTGTGTTAGATAGTAAAAATCCTGAAGTTCAGGCTCTTTTAATCAAAGCACCTAAGCTTTCTGAAAACTTAGATGAAGAGTCTGCAGAACATTTTTCAAATTTATGTGAACGATTAGACGCTGCAGGCATCGAATACCAGGTTAATGAAAAATTAGTACGAGGATTAGATTATTATAATCGTACAGTTTTTGAATGGGTTACTAAAAATTTAGGTGCTCAAGGTACTATATGTGCTGGTGGTCGTTATGATGGTTTGGTTGAACAATTAGGCGGTAAGGCAACGCCAGCTGTTGGTTTTGCTATGGGCATGGAACGATTGGTTTTATTGTTGCAAGAGTTAGAGTGTGTTGGTGAAATTCGTAGCAATGCTGATGTTTATTTTGCTGCTACGGGTGATAAAGCCAGTATTCAAGCTCAAGTGATTGCTTTAAAGTTACGAGAGCAAGTACCAGGTGTGCGTATTATGGTTCATGCTGGTGGTGGTAACTTTAAAAAGCAACTGAAACGCGCAGATAAAAGTGGTGCACAAATCGCCTTAATATTAGGTGATGACGAACTAGAACAAAATGTTTTGACAATAAAGTATTTAAGAGAAAAGAAAGATCAAATAACATTAAATATTGATGAAGTCAGAACTCTTTTAACAAATTTGGTAGGGTAGTATGGAAATTTTTTCAACAGAAGAAGAACAAGCAGAAGCAATCAAAGGCTTTTTTCGTGATAATGGTATTGCACTTGCTATAGGCGTTGTACTTGGTTTAGGTGGTTTATACGGTTGGAGAGCTTATAACCAACATACAGTAGATACTACAGAGTTAACATCGGACTCTTATACCAAGTTAGTTGAAAAAGCGGGTCAAGAAGGTTCGAGCTTATTAGCTGATGCTGATACATTTATTGAAAACAACAGTGGTTCTAGCTATGCAATTTTAGCTGCTTTTGTAACGGCAAAAGAAGCGGTAGATAAAAATGAACTTGATACGGCTGCTGAAAAGTTAATATGGATATCAACTAATACTAATAATATAGAATTTAAAGCTTTAGCTTTTACACGTTTAGCACGAATTCAATTAGAGCAAAAAAAGTTTGATGAAGCTTTAACTACGCTCGGTAATACTTTGCCCATCAGTTTTGAAGCGACTGTTGCTGAACTTAAAGGCGATGTATATGTTGCTAAAAATGATTTAGAGCAAGCGCGTAAATCATATCAGGTTGCTGTTGATGCTGGTGGTTCAGAAAATAATACTTTATTGCAAATTAAACTTGATAATTTAGCTGTTGTCGCATTAAACGTTCCAGTATCTGACAAGTAAGGTTGGGTCATGAAAAAAATTACCATGGCAACATTGGCTTTATGCATGGCCTCATTAATAGGTTGTTCTTCAAGTGATGAAGATGAAGAAGCGCTAGTTTTACCTGTAATCGTAAATCAGTTTGAAACAAATGTATTATGGCAAGAATCTGTTGGTGAAGGTGTTGGTCACTATTTTTCAAGACTTTCGCCAACTGTTTATAAAGAAACTCTTTTTGTTGCAGATAGAAATGGCGAAATTAAAGCGCTTTCTCTTGAAACCGGTGATGTTAAGTGGCAAAAAGACGTACGTTCAAATACTGCATTCTGGCCTTGGGAAGATAGCGATAACGCTAAACTATCGGGTGGTTTATTACAGGCGTTCGGTAAAATTTATGTTGGTTCTGAGCATGGCGAAATAATTGCACTAGATCGTGAAACAGGTGAAATAGTTTGGCGTCAAAGTGTTCCTGGCGAGGCCCTTTCAAGCCCTGCTGCAGGTGATGGTTTAATTTTTGCTAATTTAGGTTCGGGCCAATTAGTTGCATTGCACCCAGATACAGGTGAGCAACGTTGGAAATATGAACAAGAAGTACCAGCATTAACTTTACGTGGTATGAGTTCTCCTGTTGTTGCTAACGGCGGGGTGTTAGTAGGTGAAGAAACTGGAAAGCTGACGGTTTTAATTTCTGAAAGTGGTTTTTCTGCTTGGAAAGCTGATATTGCAGTGCCTAAAGGAACTTCTGAGTTTGAACGATTGGTTGATGTTGATGCACAGCCTATTGTTTCAGGGTCTATCGTATATACTCTTGCTTATAATGGTAATTTAGCTGCTGTAGATATTCGTTCAGGTAATGTGATTTTTAAACGCGAATACAGTGGGTATCGAGAGCTGTCTATTGATGGTCAGAATATTTATTTAGTTGATAGTTCGGGTGGTGTTTTTGCACTTGATAAAAATTCTGGTATAGAGCGTTGGAGTCAACCAGCACTTGTAGGTTGGCACTTAACTGGGCCAACGGTTATCGGTAATTATTTAGCTTTAGGTGATAATGAAGGTAATTTGCATTGGTTAGATAAAACAACGGGTGATTTAGTTTCTCGTAAAGAGTTTGATGATTCAGGCTTTTTTGTTGAACCTGTTGCTGTTGGCAATAAATTAGTTATTACTACAAGAAATGGTGAAGTTTCAGTTATTGAAGCACCATAATGTAAAATTTTAGTTAATTACACTTTATCCTGTGATTAATTAAGTATATTTTAAAGGGCTTCGCATAGCGAAGCCTTTTGTTGTTTTTAGTTTTCTACTAAATTAGAAAGTAAGCCATTTTGTTTTGGTTTGATATTCAGGTTTAGAATAATTTAAAGGGGTTGTTTATGCTTCCTGTGATCGCTCTTGTTGGGCGACCTAATGTTGGTAAATCCACATTATTTAATCGTTTAACTCGTACTCGTGATGCGTTAGTTGCTGACTTTCCAGGTTTAACTCGCGATCGTAAATATGGTCAGGCGCGTAGTGATGACTATGAGTTTATCGTTGTGGATACTGGCGGTATTGATGGTTCGGAAACGGGCATCGAAGTGGAAATGGCTGAGCAATCTTTATTAGCAATTGAAGAAGCTGATGTTGTTTTATTTTTGGTGGATGCCCGTGCCGGTATGACGGTCGCTGATCAGGCAATTGCTGATCATTTACGTAAACAAGATAAAACAATTTTATTAGTGGCCAATAAAACTGATGGTATAGATGCCGATTCACATTGTGCTGAATTTTATCAGTTATCTTTAGGTGAAGTTTTTCATATTGCAGCATCTCATGGCCGTGGTGTTACTTCTTTGATCGAGATTGCGTTGCAACCTGTTATTGAAGAATATAATAAGTTGCATGGTATTGAAGTTAATGTTTTAGACGAAAATGATGATGAGTTTTCTGAAATATACGAAAATGATGAAGATTTAGAAGATTATAATCCTGAAGATAAACCAATAAAGCTTGCTATTATTGGTCGTCCTAATGTTGGTAAGTCAACACTGACAAACAGAATTTTAGGTGAAGATCGTGTCATCGTTTATGATGCACCTGGCACAACACGTGACTCTGTGTATATTCCTATGACACGAAACGATAGAGAATATATTTTAATTGATACTGCTGGTGTGCGTAAGCGCAAAAAAGTAAGTGATGTTGTTGAGAAGTTTTCAGTTATTAAAACACTTAAAGCAATTGAAGATGCTAATGTGGTCTTAATTGTTGTTGATGCAAGAGAGGGGATCAGTGATCAGGATCTAAGCTTATTAGGTTTTACACTTAATGCAGGCCGTTCTTTAGTGATTGCAGTGAATAAATGGGATGGTTTGGATGATTATGTTAAAGATCGTATTAAAACTGAGCTAGATAGACGCTTAGGGTTTATTGATTTTGCACGTATTCATTTTATTTCAGCATTACATGGTACTGGTGTAGGTCATTTATTTGAATCAGTAGATGAAGCATATAAATCGGCAACTAAACGTGTAAGTACTTCAATGTTACGTCGTATTATGGATATGGCACAGTCGGACCATCAACCTCCTATGGTTAGTGGTCGTCGAGTGAAGTTTAAGTATGCTCATGCAGGTGGTTATAACCCACCAATTATTGTAATACACGGTAATCAGGTGCATAAATTACCAACGTCATATAAACGATATTTGATGAATTATTACCGTAAGGCCCTAAATGTTATGGGTACGCCCATTAAGATTGAATTTCGTGAAGGCGATAATCCTTATGCAGGGCGTACCACTAAAGTTACTTTGTCACAAAAACGTAAACGCAGACAAATCGCTAAATTACACAAAAAATAACTTTAAATATGATATTTAAACTAAGTTGAATAAAAGCGCCGATGGCGCTTTTTTTATAGGTTTTAAGAATATAAATATAGAATATAGTCATTCTTTTATTTTATGACATAATCCACTTGCTTGTTTTATAGCTAAAAATAGGGCATATTTTAAACTGAGGTAATGAAATAATAAAATAGAATTCTCTGCTGTTATAAGGTGATGCGATGGAATTTGCGAATACAATTATCTATGTTGATGACGTTGAGGAAACATTAGATTTTTATTATCAGGCCTTTGGCTTGCGCACAATTGAAGATGATGAATCAGGTCAGTATGGTGAATTGGATACTGGGAATGTTAAGTTAGCGTTTTCAGCACACCCATTTGCGCAATCTCATTTCAAACAAAGTTATATTCGCAGTCAACCAAAGCAACCCGCTTTAGGGTTTGAGATTCGGTTTTACTGCGATAATGTTACTCAATCTTATGATAAAGCTGTTGCTGCGGGTGCAGAACCTTTTTGCTCACCAGCAGAAAAAACAGGAGGTCAAACCGTGGCTTATGTGCGTTCTATCGAAGGTACTTTAATCGCTTTATATTCACGAAAATAAACCACTGTTAAGATTGTACTTCAAGCTCATTTTTCAAAAGCAGCTTTCTAAAATTATTTTTCTTATTATTTCTTGAGTCGGTTTTATTTTTTCCATTGCTAAATACTCATCAGGCTGGTGTGCTTGATTAATTGAGCCCGGTCCCATAATGATTGTTTCACACCCTAATTGCTGTATGAAAGGTGCTTCAGTACAATAATTCACTGCAATGGCTTTTTCACCTGATATTTTTTCAGCTAATTGCACTAAAGAAGAATCTGTTGCTCCCTTAAAAGCAGGGATAGGATCATGTAAATCTATTACCTCAACTGTATTGGGATATTGCTTAGTGATATCTGAAACGGCCGCAAGTAATATCGCTTGTAATTCTTTTACACTTATCCCAGGTAATGGGCGCAGATCAATATGTAATTCACAACAACCACATATGCGATTAGCATTATCCCCACCATGAATATGGCCTAAGTTTAATGTAGGGTAGGGAATTTTAAAATGCTTGTCTGAATATTTATTCTTCAAGGTTTGCTTTAAAACAAGTAGCTTCTCTATTACTAAATGCATTATTTCAATGGCGTTTAAACCAGAGTCGGGGGCTGAACTATGGCCCGACTTTCCTGTTATTCTTATCGCATTCGACATATGACCTTTATGTGTGAATACAGGGATCATGTCAGTTGGTTCACCAATAATGCATCTAGCAGGTTTTAAGTTTTTATGTTGACAAATTTGCTGGGCACCCGCCATGGTTGTTTCTTCATCCGCCGTTGCTAAAATAATTAAAGGTTGTTTTAAATTTTTTAAGTCTAAACCTTGTAAAACATCTAGGATGAATGCAAAAAAACCTTTCATATCGATTGCTCCTAAACCGTAAAGTTTATTGTTCTTTTGGGTTAACGCAAAGGGGTTTAAGCTCCATTGTTTATCATCAAAAGGGACTGTATCGGTATGACCTGCCAACATTAATCCTCCTTTCACATTTGTATGTTCTACTTGTTGCTCTTGCGGGGTTAGTCGAGCGAGTAAATTGTATTTTTTAGGTGCGTTATTTAGCTCTGTGATTTCACATTCAAAACCTAGAGTTTGGCACCAGGTTGCTAAGTTATCTATTACCAATTTGTTGCTTTGATTAAGTTTGTCATCAAGTGCGCTGATTGATGGAATTGATACGAGTGTTTGGTACATATGTAAAAAATTATTGTTGGACATAAATAAGCCTAAAAAGTTTAAAATAATTATTCATAAAACTTGAATATAAATCCAGTTTAATTTATTGTGCGTATATATTCATATTTTTAGCATAAATATCTCCCCAGCGTAAGCTGATTTTACTTCCCTCCGGATAGAGGGAATTTTTTTAGAGGTCAAAATGAAGGTTGTTATTATCGGGGCAAGTGGTTACAGCGGTGCAGAGCTTGCTTCACTCGTTGCATCACATAATAAGTTAACACTTGCAGGTATTTATGTATCAGAAGCAAGTTTAGACAAAGAAAAGTATTTAAGTGATTTATATCCTCAATATTTAGGTTTGTTAGATCAAATTTTACAACCTTTAACAAGTAATGCCTTTGCTGATATTCAAAAAAATGCTGATTTTGTCTGTTTATGTACAGATCATAAAGTAAGCATAGAACTTGCGCCTATTTTTATTGAAATGGGGAAGAAGGTGTTTGATCTTTCTGGAGGGTTTCGTTTGAGCTCTGATGAGGACTATCAAAAGTATTATGGTTTTAGTCATCAAAACATAAGTTTACTTAATCAAGCGGTTTATGGCTTAGCAGAATGGCAAAACACAGATGATATTAAAAATGCGCAACTGATTGCTGTGCCTGGGTGTTACCCAACAGCTGCGTTAAATGCACTGAAACCTTTGGTTGATGCGAATTTAGTAAGCAAAGAAAATATTATAATAAATGCTGTTTCAGGTGTAACTGGTGCAGGACGTAAAGCAAATGTTAACACTCATTTTTGTGAGGTGAGTTTAGCTGCTTATGGTTTATTTAATCACAGACATACCCCTGAAATTGAAAAATACTTAGGTCATAAAGTGCTGTTTACACCGCATATAGGAAATTTTCCTAGAGGTATTTTAGAAACTATTTACGTTCAGTTAAAAGAAAATGTAACAGCAGATCAAGTTGAAAAGGCATATGACTGTTTGGCTGATCAACCACTGATCCGTCTATTGGCTAATAAAATCCCCACAATTAATGGCGTAGTCAATAAGCCGTTCGTAGATATTGCATGGCAACAGCAAGGTTCTCAGTTAATTGTCATGTCGGCTATCGACAATTTGTTAAAAGGCGCTTCAGGTCAAGCATTACAATGCATGAATATAAGTATGGGACTTTGCGCGGAATATAGTTTATTACCTAAAGGAGTTCAGGAATGAAAACTTGGGTAATTAAACTGGGTGGTGCTGTTTTAAATAGTGAAGGTGCAGCTAAATCTTTATTTGAAGTGTTGACAAAGCAGCTTAATGCACAATTTGTCATAGTGCATGGTGGTGGATCATTAGTTGATACCTGGTTACAAGATGCCGGATTTGCAACTGCAAAACACTTAGGTTTGCGCATCAGTCCAAAGGAGCAAATGCCTTATATTGTAGGGGCGTTGGCAGGATGCGCAAATAAACAACTTATGGGGCAAGCAATTGCTGCAAATTTAAAACCAGTGGGTTTAAGTTTATATGATGCTGGGATTGAAAGTAATAAAAAACTTAAAGCGCTAGGTCAAGTGGGAACCAGTGAATCAACACTGGATAGTGTTGTTGAACTTATGTTAAGTCAAAAAAGGTTACCGATTATAAGTTCGATTGGTTTTGATTTAGATGGCAGTTGGTACAACGTAAATGCGGATGAAGCGGCTGCGGCAATTGCGGCAAGTTTAAATGCTGAACTTATATTTATGACTGATGTTGAAGCCGTTTTAGACGCTGACAAAAAACCTTTACATCAGCTTAATACAAATGAAATAAAAGAATTGGTTAATGATGGAGTGATTTTAGGTGGTATGCAGGTCAAAGTTGAGACCAGTTTACGTGCTGCCGAACACTTACGACGTGGTGTATATATTTCTAGTTGGCAAAAACCAGAGAATTTAGCTGATTTATTAGAAGGTCTGCACATTGGTACAAAAATTACTTTATAAATTATTTAGGAAAAATACATCATGTCACAACATTTTTTACACGGATTAGAGTTCGATAAAACAGCAATACTAAAGTTGCTTGATTTGGCAAAAGCATTAAAAGCAAATCCAAAAGATTTTAATCAAGCCTTGCGGGGATTATCAATAGTTACTTTATTTGAAAAGCCAAGTTTAAGAACACGTCTTTCATTTGATATTGGTATTAACAAATTAGGTGGTCACGCAGTTTATTTAGATCAACAAAATGGTGCTATGGGTTCTCGTGAATCTGTAAAAGATTTTGCTTTAAATATTTCAACTTGGGCTGATGGTATTGTAGCTCGTGTAAACCAACACAGTACTTTAACGACTTTGGCTGAACACGCAAGTGTGCCAGTGGTGAATAGTTTGTGTAATTTATATCATCCATGTCAGGCATTAGCTGATTTTTTAACTTTGCAAGAAGTACATGGGGATGTAAGTCAGCTTAAATTAGCATATTTAGGTGAAGGTAATAATGTTACTCACTCGCTTATGTTACTTGCGGCTACTTTAGGCACTGACTTTGTTGCTGTGTGTCCTAAAGGTGCTTCCCCCGATGCTCAAATTGTAAAACAAGCTGAACAAATAGCTGCAATTAATAATGCTCATGTGCAGGTCAGCGATAGAGTAGAGGCAGCAGCGGGAGCTGATGTTTTATATGCTGATACTTGGGTGTCGATGGGGGATACTTCTTCAATTGATGAAGTGAAGCAAAAGTATATGCCATATCAATTGAACCAAACATTATTAGAGCAAACGGGTGCAAGTACCGTTTTACATTGCCAGCCTGCTCATCGAGAGTTTGAAATTACATCTCAGTTAATGGATGGACCTGCAGCCAAAATTATTCAACAGGCTGAAAATCGTATGCATGCACAAAACGCATTATTAATCACATTATTAAATCCTGACTTTATTTAATTAAAAAGTCTAGGTCAGAACTTCAATTAAGAATTTAAGTAGGTTGGGTTTTAGCCTAATAAATTAAAGAAAGCATTATTCAAAGGTAAAGTTATGAGTTCAATAAAAAAAGTAGTATTAGCATATTCTGGTGGCTTAGATACATCTGTGATTATGCCGTGGTTAAAAGAAAATTATGATTGTGAAGTTGTCGCTTTTGTTGCTGATGTAGGTCAAGGGGATGAAGAACTTGAAGGCATTGAAGCAAAAGCATTAGCGTCAGGTGCATCAGAATGTTATGTCGTAGACTTAAAAGAAGAAATGGTTGCTGATTACATCTACCCTACGCTTAAAACGGGTGCTGTGTATGAAGGAACTTATTTATTAGGAACATCAATGGCACGTCCTATCATTGCTAAGGCACAAGTAGAAGTTGCACTTAAAGTAGGTGCTGATGCTGTTGCTCATGGATGTACAGGTAAAGGTAATGATCAGGTGCGTTTTGAATCTTGTTTTGCGGCTTTAGCGCCAAACTTAAAAGTGATTGCACCGTGGCGGGAGTGGGATTTAGATAGTCGTGAATCCCTTCTTGATTACTTAGCTGAACGAGATATTCCATGTGCTGCTTCAGCTAAAAAAATCTATAGTCGTGATGGTAATGCATGGCATTTATCCACTGAAGGTGGTGAGCTTGAAGACCCATGGTGTGAGCCGTCAGCAGAAATTTGGCCTTTAACTAATTCTCCAGAAGAAGCACCAAATGAAGCGCAATATGTTCATATTGGTATTGAAAAAGGTGAAATCATAGCTGTAGATGGTGAAAAACTATCTCCTTATCAATGTCTAGTGGCATTAAATAAACCTGCAGCACTTCATGGCGTAGGACGTATTGACATAGTTGAAAATCGTTTAGTCGGTATGAAATCGCGTGGATGTTATGAAACACCAGGTGGTACGGTAATGGTAACTGCTCTACGTGCACTTGAAGAACTTGTTTTAGATAAAGAGTGTCGTAAATGGAAAAATACTTTTGCCAATGAATTTGCACACCTTGTATATGATGGCCGTTGGTTTACACCACTTAAAGATTCTATTTTAGCGGGGGCTGAAGCGCTTGCTCAAACATTTACTGGTGAAATAGTTGTTAAGTTATATAAAGGTAATGTGACAGCGGTACAAAAGAGATCTCCAAATAGTTTATACAGCGAAGATTTTGCTACTTTTGGTGCTGATGATGTTTATAACCAATCTCATGCGGAAGGGTTTATTCGTTTATTCTCGCTTTCGAGCAGAATCACAGCACTGAGCAAAGAAAATACAAAGTAGTTTTTAGCAACAAAAAGCAAGTAATAACTAGGGCGAAATAATTCGACCAGGAGAACAAAATGGCATTGTGGGGCGGTAGGTTTTCATCAGGACCAGATCAGGCATTTAAACAGTTTAATGACTCATTGCCTTTTGATTATCAATTGGCAGAACAAGATATTATTGGTTCAATTGCCTGGGCAAATGCATTAACGCAGGTAAATGTATTAACGAAGGGCGAATTTCAACAAATTCAAACGGCATTAAATGAATTACTAGATGAAGTTGCAGTCAACCCACAATTAATTGTGGCATCAGGTGCAGAAGATATTCATTCTTATGTTGAAACTGCGTTAATTGAAAAAGTGGGTGATTTAGGTAAAAAGCTACATACCGGGCGCAGCAGAAACGATCAAGTCGCCACTGACTTTAGGCTTTGGTGTCGTGATACTGCTGAGCAGTTATTAAAAGCAATAACATCACTTAAGAATGCCATTATCACTTTAGCTGAAAATGAATTTGGAACTGTGCTACCTGGTTATACACACTTACAACGCGCACAGCCCGTACTATTCAGTCATTGGTGCATGGCTTATTATGAAATGTTGGAACGTGATGAAAGTCGTTTAAAAGATGCAATTGAACGACTTAATGTATGCCCATTAGGTTCCGGTGCTTTGGCGGGAACAGCTTATGCTATCGATAGGCAAAAACTTGCCGAGTCACTTGGTTTTACCTCTGCAACAAAAAATAGTTTAGATGGTGTTTCGGATCGTGATTTTGTGGTGGAATTGTTAAGTTGCGCTTCTATTTCTATGATGCATTTATCACGTATGGCTGAAGATATGATTTTTTATAATACTGGGGAAGCTGGGTTTTTAGAGCTAGCTGATAGCGTAACATCAGGCTCTTCTTTAATGCCACAAAAGAAAAACCCTGATGCACTTGAGCTAATTCGTGGTAAAACAGGCCGTGTTTTTGGGGCTTTTTCTGCCATGATGATGACCTTAAAAGCCTTGCCTCTTGCTTATAACAAAGATATGCAAGAAGACAAAGAAGGCTTATTTGATGCCATGCCAACATGGATTGCCTGCATACATATGGCAGAAGCGTGTATTAAAGGTGTCAAAATAAACCAAGAAGTCACCAAGGCTGCAGCGCAAGGTGGTCATGCAAATGCGACGGAATTAGCAGACTATTTAGTTGCAAAAGGTATTCCTTTTAGAGAGGGGCATCACATAGTTGGTGAATTAGTACAAGTTGCGATTAGTGAAAATAAAAACCTTGAAGATTTGTCCTTAGCTCAGTTTCAAGCAGTATGTAAAACAATTCAGGAAGATGTTTACCCTGTGCTTGAGTTACAGGCGTGTTTAGATGCACGTCAAGCATTAGGCGGAACATCGGCAATACAAGTTAAATTTGCAATGCAAAGTGCTAGAGCATCACAAAAAGTAAGAGTACGAGATGCAAGATTAGATGATGTTGAAGCGATAAATGATTTAATCCAATACTGGGCAAAAGTCGGGGAGAATCTGCCGCGAGCAAAAAGTGACATGATACATTCTATAAATGAATTTGCTGTTACAGAAATTAATGGCAAAGTGACTGGATGCGCGTCACTTTATATTTACGATACAGGTCTTGCAGAAATACGCTCTTTAGGTATATGTGAAAAAACTGAAGCTAAAGGACAGGGTCGCGCATTAGTTGACCATTTATTAGTTAAAGCTAAAAAACTGGCCCTTAAGCGTGTGATTGTTTTAACCCGTGTACCAGGCTTTTTTACTAAATTAGGGTTTTCAGCAAGCCATAAATCTGAATTACCTGAAAAAGTAATGAAAGATTGTGAATTATGCCTACGCAAAGATAATTGTGATGAAGTTGCTATGGATTATTTATTGAATACTCACGCTCAAACCGAAGGTCATATACCGTGTGCAAATGTTGCTTAACCTTCTTTATGTATAGATGTAGTTAGCATAATAGTTAATGACAGTATTTTGACATTAAATATAAAGTCCCCTTTTTATCGTTTTTTGTTAGAAACAAGACTCGTTAATTAAAGCCTATCAATATGTATTGATAGGCTTTTTTGTATATTAAATAAACATATAAAAATAACCACTGAAGGATGCTAAATCGAAAGTGTGAAAAAAGATAAATGTGAATAATTCCTTATTCGTAATTTCAATTGTTTTTTCAAGTTTGGATCGTAACTTGCTAAATAAAAAGGGAAATTAATTTATGAGTTTAAATTTAACCATTAAAAATAATAAATGACTCAAATTTCCCCTTTTAACAATAAAAACAAGGAAAAATATTATGCAAGCATATGACAAACAAGGTTTATCAGCACTGGTTCATAAAAAAAATCAAACAATGAATTCGTCGCAGAACACTAGCAAAAGTAGTTTATTATCTGCTAAGGTAATCAGCTTATCACAAGCTGCTTTGATTTCAGGGGGAGCTAGGTTAACAGCTAGGTTAAACCCTATGCGTGGTGGTGGGGTATTACCAGATAAAAAAAGTTTTCTTTAGTGAATAAAGTATAGTTTTAACTTAAAATTTAATTATTTTATTTTCTATTTGAACACATAACTTTTTTCAGTTTTAAGTAATTAAAAATAGAGATTAATAATGTTTTGGTTAACCAAAAACTTGAGTTCATCATTAGGTGCATTAGTGGTGTGGGGTTTTTTAATGGCTCTGCTTTTTAATTTATTAATGAAATATTCTAAAAGTAAAAAAGATAGCCTGCTATTTTTTTCTGCTTTTATAATGTTTAGTTCATATTTTATTAGTGATCACTTTTGGGATCTATATAAAGTCTCTGAAATTTATTTAATTTGGTTTAGCTATGATGTTATCACTTTAATTGTTATCTTTTGGTTTTCTAAAACTTTTAATTTAAAAACTTCTTTTGGTGTTAGGTATGTTTATATTGGACTTGTAATAAATTCATTATTCTTTTTAAGTATGCATATAGACACTAGAGTTTTAGGTAATGCAGAACATTGGTGGTTATGGGATCTATACTCAGCAGGCGTAAACTTAATCGATTTTATGATGATATTTGCGCTCATATTAGATAAAGACTATTTAGGCATATTTCGATTTTATAAATTTGTCACTTCACCCATTCGAAAAAAAGCGCTTGTATAGCGCTTTGATTATATCTAAAAATCAATATTGTCACTGAAGATTTTGGTTCAATTTATAGCTATTTATTTTAAATATTCAATAAACTCTTCTTTTAACTTTTTTATTTTAGGTCCTATTAACATACTGCAATAGGGTTGTTCTTGATTCGCTGCATAATAATCTTGATGGTAATTTTCAGCTAAATAAAACTCTGAAGCAGGGGTTATCTCTGTTACAATCTTAGCACTAAAGTGAGGTTGATATTTGATGATAGCTTGTTCTGCTAGATTTTTCTGTGCATCATTATGATAAAAAATAACGCTTCGATATTGTGTACCAATATCATTGCCCTGTCGATTCAATTGAGTTGGATTGTGTAAGGTAAAAAGCATATCAAGTAAAACTTCAAATGAGATTTTAGTTTCATCAAACTTGATTTGAATAACTTCGGCATGGTTTGTTAGCCCGCTACAAATTTGTTGATAGCTCGGATTTTTTATTGCTCCCCCCGCATAACCAGACTTTACAGAGTTTACACCAAGTACATTTCTAAATGCTGCATCAATACACCAAAAGCAACCAGCACCAAAAGTTGCCGTTTGAATTTCTTTGTCCATAATAAAACTTTTTGGAAGGCCATAAAAATAAGTATAACTTAAAAGAGTAAATATCTTGCCCTAGCGTATTAATTTATCTAATCTTTATCTGTATTTTATTAAAATTTATGTTTATTAGTGTTTTAGTTTCTATATAAGAAACTTTCAAAGTAGATAAAAGTGAAATAATGCTTAAAAAGTCAAATTGTATACATTGTAAAAGGTCGAGATATATTTTTATTTGGGCTTTTTTAATGCTAGTAATGTACTTTGCTTTTCTTCAATAAGATTATTTTTGCTATACTAAAATAGCTAATACTTAAGTAATTGTAGGAATTAATATAAATGAGTGAGAATGAAAGAGCGTTTATTACCAGTGGGCGTAATACAATTATTCATAAAGAAAAAAAATTAGATTTAGTGATAGTTAATGGTGATGAACATCCTCGAATTAAAGTAACAATTAATGGGCTAGAACCTTTTAAAGAAAAGCTACCAAAAAATCGCAGAGAAGCAAAAGAACGTTATTTAGAAATGGTATATGTAGCAACTCAAGATGTATTTACAGACGTGAAGCAGTTATTATTTATTCAAGCACTGGATGGAAGAGAATATAAAGTAGATTATTCCAAAATAGGTACTAAATTGTTTGTAAGGATTCATCAAGATAGTTATATGTAATTAAATCTAATATTATGTGTCAAAAATATTTGGCTAGCATTTTGCATTATTAACATTAGTGATAATGATAAATTAGGTGATGCCATGAAAAAAGTGGCTATTTTAGCTTTACTAGTAGCAAACATCACAGCTTGTGGTGGTGGTTCTGATTCAGATACCAATAAAGAAGTTTCTGTTAGTGTTAATGCTGGTTCCGATCAAGTTATAGATGAAAAATCAATAATAAACTTAACTGCGATAGCTGCACCAGCTGAAGGTGTATTTACTTGGACTCAAAAAAGTGGGCCCATTATAGCGGGTTTTCCTCTTGAAGGTGCAACACAAAGTATTACTGCACCGGAAGTAAAACAAAATTCACAGTTAACTTTTCAGGTGCAATACAAATCTCCAGACAATACAACAGCAATAGATGAGGTTGTCGTAATTGTTAATTCAATAAATCAATTACCTACCGTTATTATTGAGCAAACAGCTCCAACTCAACTACCGTCAAAATATGCTGATGTAATTACATTAAGCAGCGTAAAGTCAGTAGATCCGGATACAAATGGCAGTTTAGTAAATTATCAATGGGAACAAACGAAAGGCACTGAAGTGAATTTGCCCATAACAAACCAAGCTGACTTAAGCTTTTCTCACCCTTTACTTGATGAAAATACGCAAACACAGTTTAGTTTAACTATCACAGATGATGAGAATGGCAGTCAGACAAATTATTTTGATTTATTGTTATTTAAAACAGATAAAGTAATTGAAGTAGATACAGGGGTAACCCAAACAGCAAATGAATTTGAAACTGTATTATTAGATGCAAGTAAAAGCCAAACTCTTACGCCAAGTTTTAGCTGTGTTTGGTCACAAACTTCAGGGACTAGTGTTAATTTAATACAAGCTGATGAATGTATCAGCCACTTTTCAGTGCCTGATATAGATGCGACCGAGCAACTTCTTTTCACTGTCATTGTAAAAGATGAAAAGAATAGAACAGCATCAGGAGTTACCAGAGTTAATATAAAAACTTTTGCTTTAGGCATAGGCAATGATTCTGGCATGACCGATTGTTTTGATGAATTACAAAAAATTGATTGCAATGGTAATGATTTTCCTGGGCAAGATGCTGACTTTGGTCGTGATTCAGTTGCACAACATTTAGATAAAGCAGGATTTGGAGAGTCAGGATTTGATTTTACAAAGCTAGATGAGTTTGCAGATGAACTACCTAATGATACAAATGCTTTTTCATGTGTACGTGATAATGTAACAGGGTTGATTTGGGAAGTTAAGCAAGCAAATACGGGCACAATTCCAAATGCACAGCTAAGAGAAGGTCAAAATCATTATACTTGGTTTTATTCTGGAAGTGCTAACGGCGGTGTCGAAGGAACAAAAGGGGCTGCACAGTCAACTTGTACAAGTAGTTTAGATTGTGGGTTAGAAACTTATGTAAATGAAGTGAATGCAACTAACTATTGTGGTGGTAATAATTGGCGGGTGCCAAGTTACAATGAACTCATGAGCATTATGGATTTAAGTAAGCAGGGTCAAGCTCATTTATTAAATACAGAAGTATTTCCTAATATACCAGTGCAGACTCAATTGAACCATTTAAGGTATTGGACGTTAGAAACAAGTGCTGATGGACAAAGTTTAAGTTTTGCCTGGGTTTTAGATATGCAAACTGGTAATGATATTGCCTACCCTAAATCAAATACCGCTTATTTACGTTTAGTCAGAACCCCTTAGTTTGCGATGTAAACTTTGTTAATTAAGAAGAGGAGTGATATGAAATTAATTAAATTATTCAGCATGCTAAGTCTTTTTATCAGCCAAATAAGTATGGCACAAACGTGTTATGACGCTGATTTAGTTGCAACAACACCTAGCAGTCGTTTTGTTCAGTCTGATAATGGGACCGTTGAAGATCAGTTAACAGGTTTAATGTGGATGCGATGCAGTATAGGCCAAACATATAACAGTACAACAAAGGCTTGTGATAACGAAGCACAACAAGTTACGTGGCAGCAAGCACTAAAAACGGCAAAATCCACAACATTTGCAGATTTTAGTGATTGGCATTTACCTGACTATAAACAGTTGGCTAGTATTGTTGAAAGACAATGTGTAGATCCTGCAGTTAATGCCGTATTATTTCCAAATACGCTTGCAGAAAATTATTGGTCAAGCACATCAAGTATTGATAAAGCAGATCATGCTTGGGCTTATGCTTTTTATAGTGGAAAAAACAATTTAAAAAACAAGAATGCAGACGTATATTTACGTTTAGTAAGATTTGCTAAATAGCGAATATATTGAAGCTTTAATAAAACGCGGCTTTGGTCGCGTTTTTTATTTCTTGTTTCAAAGTTATTTTTCAGTGTGATTGGGTATTAAGCCCTTTTTTGCTAAAGTACGCCCATAGGTTTTCTTTATGAGTAAAATAATGCGCAAAAAGCTGTTACGGCCTCTAATAATGCTATGTCTGAGCTTTTATACTTTAAATGTTTTTGCTGAAGAAGAATGCAATGTTGAATTGGCGCTAGGCCTTATTATCACTGAAAATGTGATCAGAATAGTTGATGGTACCCAAACTCGCGTACAAATAAATTCAGGACTCAGTAAACAAAATCACCAAATATTCATAAAAGGTCGCTGGATAGCATTAACAGAAGAAGAAACTCTCGTATTAAATGAATATAGCCAAGGTCTTAGAAGCACAGTGCCAGAACTTGTTAACTTGGCAACAGATGGGGTTAATTTAGGTTTATCAGCTATAGAACAAGTTGTAGAAGGATTTTCAGATAAAGAACCTGAAGTATTGCAAAACCAGTTAGAGTATGTTGAAAAAGCTTTAATGAATAAGTTTAAAAAAGGTGATGATTTTTATTATATTGCACCTCAATCATTATCACGTTTAGACGATTTTTTTAAAAATGAAATTAGTGACAAAATTCATGCCGCAGTACATGGATCTTTAGGTGCTATTTTATTGGCATTGGGTGAAGCGTTTGAATCAGATGAGGGTAATATAGAGGAACGCTTATTAGATATGGGCGATCGCATGGATATTATTTCAAGTGAAATTGATAAAGCGTTGCAAAAAAAAGCAAGTGTATTAGAAAAAAAAGCAGCTGAATATTGTGGTTGTCTACAATCTTTAGATGAAACTGAAACTCGCTTGCAAAATATTATTCCGCAACTTGTTGAATTCGATTTAGTTAAAATCAAGCCAAAAATTTAACTAGGCTAAAGTGGGAAACTGTTAGATCAAGTCTGAGCTACTACATCTAAGTTATAACTCCTTATTGTATTAAAAGTAAGGAGTTATATCGTTATTTTTTTATAATTCAAATTTTGTTACTTCTTTCTCTAAATTGGTTGTCAGTAATTTTATTTCATCGGTTGAAGAGTGTGCTTGATTAGATACTTCGGCCGTATTATGTGCAGTATCTGAAATATTAACAATACGCTGCGCTGTATCTTCACCTGCTTCTAGTTGCTCTTTTGCTGCAACCGAAATTTGATGACTCATTAAAGATATTTCAGATAATGAATTGGCAATTTTTTGTAACTCTTGAGATACTTTTTGAGATTTTGATACCGTTTGTTCACTGGTTGACATACTTTGATTTACCGATGTTTTTGCATCTTTAGTTGCACTTTGCAGACGAGAAATCATGGTATGTATTTCTTCTGTGCTACTTTGGGTTCTTTGCGCTAATTGACGAACTTCATCAGCTACAACCGCAAAACCACGGCCTTGCTCTCCTGCTCTTGCAGCTTCAATAGCGGCATTAAGTGCTAGTAAATTTGTTTGTTCAGCAATACCTTGTATTACTGTTAAAACATTTGCAATATTATTAACTTCATCATCAAGAATTTGGATATTTGAGCCAGCACTTTCAATTTGCTTTTCTAACAATGTAATTGTTTTTGTTGCTTCCTCAGTCAATAAGTGTGCATTTTGTCCTTGTACTTCAGCTGCTTTTACGGACTCAGCTGCTTGTTCTGCATGATTAGAAACAGCCTTTGCAGAGGCCGTGAGTTCGGTAATTGCTGATGCTACCATTTGTGTTTCATTATTTAATGAGCCAGTTAAATTATCTAATTCAACAGAACGCCTTTCAGAATCAAGGGTTTGCTCTTTGAGGCTATTAGATACATTTATGATACCTTGAACGACGCTTTTTAATCCCACTTGCATATAATTTACAGCGCCGACAACGCTGTCATTTAGGGCGTTGTTAAATGCAATATTGGGTTGTAAATTCCCGCGTGAGACTTTAAGCACAATACTTAAAACTTGATTAATCTCAGCTCCTAAAGCATTGCTGAGTTTTAAACCAAAGTGACCTAATGCAAAAGCAAGTGCCAATGCGATGATAATAGATAAACCTAACAGCCATTGAGCAGTCGACCAGTATCGTTTATCAACTTCTTTATAACTGATGCCAGTACCTACATACCAACCCCAATCCGTTGTTTTTTGTACAACAGAGGTTAAATCGACAATTTCTCCCTCTCTTTTTGAACTCCAGTGGTAAGTAATGATTTTATCTACCTTGTTACCTACCAAACGTTCAACTAATTTACCAACGCTTGCGCCATTTGCATCTTTAAAATCATTGAAACTGGTACCATGTAATTGAGGGTCATGAGGAGCCGCGATAAAGTTTAATTCATCATTTACTACATAAACATATTCTGAATCATGGTATTTGTTTTCACGTAATAAGCGACTAGCGTATTCTTGAGCTTGTTCTTTGCTTAACAGGCCAGAAGTGGCGAGTTGTTCAAACTGTTGTACTATGTTGACCGTGCTTTTCATTAATTGATTAATACGTGCGATATTGTCGTTTTCACTTGTATGGCGTAGTGCCTGCAAACCTAAGCCTGCAATACTTAGAAGGGCAATAAATAATATCCCAACAAAAAAAATTATTTTTGAACGTAAACTCATATAGTTATCTCCTCTGATTTATTATTATTCGAATACGATAATAGCGCTTTCTGAGGCAAGTACTAGAGGTAATCATTAATAAAAATTATCTTTAACATGATTTTTATTAATGATTTGATTGAGGATTATTAAATTTTTTATTAAATAGAATCTATTTCATCTTGAGTTAGTGCCCTGTACTGACCAGGTTCTAAACTTGAATCTAATAATATCCTTGATACTTGTTCACGGTGTAATGCAGCCACATGATTTCCTACAGCTGCTAGCATTCTTTTAACTTGATGATATTTTCCTTCTTGAATTGATAGCTTTAAGCTAAAACGGGCAAGTTTTTCTACTTTTGCTGGAAGAGTTGGTGCATTTTCACCATTAAGCATGACACCTTCTTCAAGTTCTGTTATTGCCTGCTCTGTAATTTCTGCATCAGTTTCAATTAGGTAAGTTTTAAATTTTTGATGTTTCGGGGATGTTGCTCTATGTGACCAGTCACCATCATTTGTGATCAACACCAAGCCAGTGGTATCTATATCAAGTCTGCCTGCAATATGTAATTCCGAAAGTTTTGGCTCATTTAATAATTCCAATACAGTGGGATGCATTTCATCGCTATTTGCACAAACATAATCTTCAGGTTTATTTACCATGAAGTAGCGTTTGCCTAGATCGGTCAATTGAACATCTTTAAATATAACAATATCATCAGGCTTTACTTGATAATCAAAGCTACGAATGACTTCACCATTAACGGTTGCAAATTTTCTTTTGATCCCTGCTTTGGCTTTTGTGCGTGGGATCTCAGCTAAGTGACTAATAAATTTATCTAAACGGCAAGGAAATTTCATAGGGGTGTTCACATAGGATAATTTAATGGCGCGAGTATAGCGGATAGCTGTAGATAGATAAATATTGATGATATATAAACCGATAAAAAACCAATTGTTAAGCATGCTCTAATTTTGGGTCTATTATTGAAGAATAAACTATTTTGCTAGATTGACCTTGACTCCTAACCTCTGTTGACTTACATTTTAAAATTTGTCACATGTGTCAGGTTTTGTGTGGCAAGTATTTATAATTTTGTTTTTTGAAAAAGCAAGACTGATGGTGAGCTGAATAGGCAATATTAATGGCAGAGTTTTTATGTTAAAAAATAAAATTCAATTTTTACTTAATGATCGTTTAATCTCGTTAAGTGATATCAATCCAAATACCAGTATTTTGCAATACTTGAGATCTTGTACGGGTAAAAGTGGTACTAAAGAAGGTTGCGCATCCGGAGACTGCGGCGCTTGTACCGTTGTGACTGTTGAATATGCTGGTGGAGATTTACGATATAAAAGTTTAAACGCCTGTATTAGTTTATTACCGAGTTTGCATGGCAAACAGTTACTCACTGTTGAAGACTTACAAGATGGTGATAAGTTACACCCTGTGCAAAAAGCGATGGTTGACTTTCATGGATCCCAATGCGGTTTTTGCACACCGGGTTTTATTATGTCATTGTTTGCTTTACATAAAAACAACCCCGAACCTGAAAAAGCACAAACGTTAGAGGCGCTTGCGGGTAATTTATGCCGTTGTACTGGTTATCGGGCTATTATTGATGCGGCAAGTGCCGCTAAAAATCATGGACCTGACCAATTTGATAGAAATAAAAGAAATACAATAGCTGCTTTAGCTAAAATTCAAAAAACATCACTATTGAAATTAAGTGAAGGTGACCAAGTTGCTTATAGTCCAAGTTCATTATCTGAATTAACTGATTTGATGCTTGCCCACCCTAATGCTCGTATTATTGCTGGCGGCACAGATATCGTACTTGAAATTACACAAATGATGAAAAGTTTAGGTACGATCATTTATGTTGGAAATGTGCCTGAGTTGCAAGAATTTGAAGAAAGTGATGCGCAGTTTACCTTAGGTGCAGCTTTACCTTTTAGTGATTTTACACCAAGTATTGCAACACACTACCATGAATTTGGAGAAATGATTGAGCGTATTGGTTCACTACAAATTCGTAATCAAGGTACTTTAGGAGGTAATATTGGTAACGCTTCTCCTATAGCTGATACACCTCCGGTATTAATTGCACTGGATGCTAAGTTGAATTTACGTTTGGGTAATAAAAATAGAATCATTTCAATAGAAGACTATTTCATCGATTATAAAAAAACATCTCAACAAAAAAGTGAGTTTATTCAAAGTATTATTATTCCAAAAGCGAAAGAAAATAGTTATTTAAAGGTATATAAAATATCAAAACGTTTTGATGATGATATTTCGGCAGTATTAGCAGCATTTAACCTAGTTATTGAAGATGATGTTGTTAAAAGTGTTCGTATTGCATTTGGAGGTATGGCAGGGACCCCCAAGCGTGCTATTAAATGTGAAAAAGAATTAATTGGAAAGCCTTGGACTCAAGCTAGTATTGAAAATGGGATGCAAGCATTAGAGCAAGACTTTACCCCTATGAGTGATGTACGCGCTTCGGCGAATTACCGCATGGTCGTTGCTAAAAACTTATTACAAAAAGCTTTTATCGAAATTACTCAGCCAACGATTAATACGGGAGTTGTTCAATATGCGTAAGTTAGCTCAACTTCAAGATAAAACCTCAAGCAAAATTACTGGAAAAGTAGGTGTTTCACGTAAGCATGAAAGCGCTGATAAACATGTAACTGGTAAAGCATTATATATAGATGATCGACCTCAAATGGCGAACCAACTTTTTGCTGCTATCGGTCAAACAACGATTGCACATGGTTTAGTTAAATCTATGGATTTAAGTAAAGTCAAAGTGGCACCTGGTGTGGTTGATGTTTTAATTGCGACTGATGTACCTGGTCATTTAGATATAGGCCCAGTATTTAAAGGTGACCCTGTACTAGTGTTAGATAAAGTCGAATTTATGGGCCAAGCTTTATTTGCTGTTGCTGCAACAAGTCATGAAGCGGCGGTTAAAGCGGCAAAGTTAGCGATTGTAGAATATGAAGAAATTGAACCAGTTTTGTCGGTAAAAGAGGCCTTATCTAAGCAAAATTTTGTACGCCCACCTCATACTCAAAAGAGAGGCGATGCCGTTTCAGCCATTAATGCCAGTAAACATATTTTAGAAGGGAAGTTAAAAATAGGAGGGCAAGAACACTTTTATTTAGAAAGCCAAATTTCAAGTGCAGAGCCAACAGAAGATGGTGGCATGATGATTTATAGCTCAAGCCAGCACCCCAGTGAGGTGCAAAAGCTTGTTGCTGAAGTGTTAGGTATTTCTTTTAATAAAGTTGTGGTCGATATGCGCCGTATGGGGGGAGGTTTTGGTGGTAAAGAAACACAAGCTGCGCCTTGGGCTTGTATTGCGGCATTATTAGCAAATAAAACGGGTCGCTGTGTCAAATTACGTTTAAATCGCGTTGATGATATGACCTTAACAGGAAAGCGTCACCCTTTTGAAAATGATTATAAAGTGGGTTTTGATGAGCAAGGCTTGATCAAAGGCATTGAGTTTAACATTAATGGAAATTGTGGTTATTCACCTGACTTATCTGATGCGATTGTCGACCGTGCGATGTTTCATAGCGATAACGCTTATTTTTTAGAAAATGCGCATGTTGTTGGTAATCGTTGTAAAACAAATACGGTATCTCATACAGCATATCGTGGCTTTGGTGGTCCGCAAGGCATGATCTCCATTGAAGGTGTGATGGATGATATTGCTCGAAAAGTGGATAAAGACCCATTAGAAATACGAAAGCTAAATTTATATGGGCAAAATGATCGAAACATTACTCAT
This sequence comes from Pseudoalteromonas denitrificans DSM 6059, assembly GCF_900112265.1. Classification (GTDB taxonomy): domain Bacteria; phylum Pseudomonadota; class Gammaproteobacteria; order Enterobacterales; family Alteromonadaceae; genus Pseudoalteromonas; species Pseudoalteromonas denitrificans. The sequence goes on from NZ_FOLO01000015.1 coordinate 36,276, forward strand.
TATGGTCAAACGGTAGAACATAATATTCTGCCTATGATGATAAACAAACTTGAAAATGATTGTGAGTATCAAAAGCGACGAACTGAAATTACACAGTTTAATAAAATCAATACTTTCTTGAAAAAAGGGATAGCACTCACGCCCGTCAAATTTGGTATCTCTTTTACTGTTCAGCATTTAAATCAAGCTGGCGCATTAATTCATTTATATACCGATGGTTCCATACAGTTAAATCACGGTGGCACTGAAATGGGGCAAGGATTAAATACTAAAATTGCTCAGGTTGTTGCGCAAGAGTTTCAGGTTGATATAGATAATATTATTGTTTGTTCGACAAGAACCGATAAAGTGCCTAATACTTCACCTACAGCAGCATCCTCGGGCACAGATTTAAATGGTAAAGCAGCACAAAATGCAGCCATTATCTTGAAAAATAGATTAATTGAGTTTACTTGTGAGCATTTTTCAGTTGAACAAAACGATGTGATTTTTAGTGATAACCAAGTTCATATTAGTAATGTTAAGCAATTGAGTTTTGCTGAGTTAGTACAGTTGGCTTATATGAATCGTATTTCATTATCTTCTACAGGATTTTATAAAACGCCAAAAATATATTATGACCGTGACAAAGCAAATGGTCGTCCTTTTTTCTATTTTGCTAATGGTGTTGCATGTTCTGAGGTTGTGATTGATACCTTAACCGGAGAATACAAAGTAGCGCGTGTTGATGTCTTACATGACGTTGGAGATTCTTTAAACCCCGCCATAGATTTAGGACAAATTGAAGGAGCCTTCGTGCAAGGCATGGGCTGGCTCACAACGGAAGAATTAATTTGGAATGAAAAAGGTCGTCTTGTGAGTAATAACCCTGCAACCTATAAAATACCTGCAATTGCTGATATGCCTGAAGTTTTTAATGTTGAGCTATTGCAAAATGAACCGAATGCAGAGGCAACAATTTATAACTCTAAAGCGGTAGGTGAACCGCCATTTATGTTGGCAATTTCGGTTTGGTCGGCGTTACGAGACGCGGTTTCAAGTGTAAGCGACTACAAAGCGAGTCCTATTTTAAATACTCCTGCGACACCTGAGCGCGTGCTAATGGCTGTACAACAAATGAAATCACTTTAGGTGAACGTCATGATGATACCAAATACGAACTGGATTGATGCCGTCAAAGAGCTGAGCACTAAAGGCGAAGCTTATATAATAGTCACAATACTTGGTGTTCAGGGGTCTGCGCCACGTAATAGCGGCACTAAAATGGTCGTGAGTCAAAATGCGGTATTTGACACTATTGGTGGAGGGCATTTAGAGCACAAGGCTACAAAAATAGCATTGGAATTTCTAGCTAAAGGTGAGCAAGCGCAGCATTTAGAGCATTTTCCTTTAGGTCCTAAATTAGGTCAGTGTTGTGGCGGTACTACAAGTATCTTGTTTGAAAGTTTTGTAAGTAGTCATATTAATATTATGTTATTTGGTGCAGGACATGTTGGGCATGCAATTGCACCCATGTTAGCTGGATTACCTGTAAAGTTATTTTGGGTTGATGAACGTGAAGAACTTTTTCCTAAAATAGTTGCAACAAATACGCAACATCTCGTCTGTGACAATCCTGTTGATGAAGTTGTTAATATGCCTGCAAATAGTTATTACTTAGTGCTTACGCATAACCATCAAAGGGATTTTGATATTTGTAGTGCAGTACTCAAGCGAAATGATTTTACATATTTAGGTTTGATAGGTTCTGATACTAAGTGGAAACGGTTTCAGCACAGGTTTGAACATAGAGGTTTTGCAAAAGAGCAAGTGAAAAAAATAGTGTGTCCAGTGGGGCTCAGTAATGTTCAGGGGAAACTCCCAATGGAAGTTGCAGTTTCTATTGTTGGTGAAATTATTACGCTGTATCAATCACAATTAAAACCGACTGAGAATAAACAAGGCATAGATTGGACTGAACTAAAATCATTAGTGAATGAACAAGAAGTACTTGTTGAATAAATCAATTAGTTAAAGGAAAAATAATGCTTAGCAGTGATACCAAAAATTCAAATAATAGTAATTATTTTGCCATTAGAAGTCAGCGCGTAGTGACTTCTAATGGGATAATCGCTGCTACTGTTATTGTTAAAAATGGCCTTATTGATTCAATTGATACTTATGATTGTCAGTTGCAATGCCCTGTAGATGATATTGGCAATAAAGTACTCATGCCTGGTTTGGTTGATAGTCATGTACATATAAATGAACCCGGTCGTACTGAATGGGAAGGTTTCAACACTGCGACACAAGCTGCGGCTGCTGGTGGCATCACAACTTTAGTTGATATGCCACTTAACTGCATTCCAGTCACAATAAATAAAAAAGCTTTTGATGAAAAGTTAGCTGCTGTTAGTGATAAGTTATGGGTCGATTGTGGTTTTTGGGGAGGGGTAATACCTGACAGTATTAATGATTTAGAAGCACTTTTAGAGGCGGGAGTATTGGGGGTCAAATCATTTTTAATAGACTCAGGCATTGCTGAATTCCCAAACATGCAAGCTGATGATTTACGAAAAGCAATGCCCATTTTAGCCAAGCACAATGTTCCCTATTTAATTCATGCAGAGCTTGATTGCACTAATAATGAACCTGCTGAAATAGGACGAAGTTATCAGAGCTTTTTAGCATCAAGGCCTAAATCTTGGGAAAATGATGCGATTAATATGATGATAAATTTAAATCGTGAAGTGAAAAAAAAAGGTTTAGATTGTCATGTGCATATCGTGCATTTATCAAGTGCAGAAGCGATTAGTAACATTAAAAAAGCACGAGCAGAAGGTCAAAAATTAACAATTGAAACTTGTCCGCATTATTTAACGCTATTCTCAGAAAGCATTCCCGATGGTAAAACTTTATTTAAATGTTGCCCCCCGATTCGTGAAAATGAAAATCGTCACCAGCTTTGGCAAGGTTTAAAGGAAGGGGTTATTGATTTTATTGTCTCAGATCATTCACCTTGTACACCGCAACTAAAACATATAGATACAGGAGATATTGAAAAAGCCTGGGGAGGAATTTCAGCATTGCAGTTTGGTTTACCACTCATTTGGACTCAAGCGAAAGAGAAAGCTTTTGATTTAACCGATATCGCTTATTGGATGAGTGCGCAAACGGCTAAATTTATTGGCATGGATCATATTAAGGGTCATATAAAAGTAGGCTACCATGCTGATTTTATGGTGTTTGATGATGTTACAGAATATAAAATCACCAATGAAATGATTAAACATAAAAATAAAATAACGCCTTATGAAGGACGCACTGTAACAGGTCTAGTAGAGCGTACATATTTACGAGGTCAAATAGTTTACGACAATGACAAATTTATTAATAAACCTGTAGGTCAGCCTTTGTTAAAAGGTCGTTATTGATGAAGAGGTAGACGGGGCTTTAGATAAGTCTGTTTTATTCCATACTTTGCGTGGTTAAGCCCTCGCATTTTTATAGTGAGAAATAAATGAACCAAGAAAAATTGAATACCTATTTCAAGCAAACATTCATTGATTTAGCACAGGCACGTTTAGGTGGTGAAACCTTAAGTTGTAGTGATGATTTTTTTGCTGAAATGGAAAATTTACTTAAACCAGGGCGAGGTATATTTATTGAAGATAAATTTACCGACCGAGGTAAGTGGATGGATGGTTGGGAATCTCGTCGTAGCTATGGTCGGGATAATGGCCGTGATTTTGATTGGTGCATAATTCGTCTTGGCATACCAGGTATTATTAGCGGCTTTGATATTGATACGCATTTTTTTAGGGGAAATGCGCCACAATCAATATCTGTAGAAGCCTGTCACTGTAAAGGTGATATTAAAGATGCTGTTTGGATAACTGTTTTAGAACAAAAATCAACACAAGCGCATAGCCAAAACCTTTTCCTTATTGATGAGTTAGATAATAAAAAACAAGTTTGGACTCATGTAAGACTTAATATTTTTCCTGATGGCGGGGTTGCACGTTTTAGGGTGTTTGGCGAGGCAAAGTTTGAACCTAATAACTTTATTTCAGGGGAGTTAATTGATCTCGCATCCATTAAAAATGGTGCAAAAGCCATGTTATGTTCAGATATGTTTTTTAGCGATAAAAATAATTTAATCATGCCTGAACGGGGTATTAATATGGGAGATGGTTGGGAGACAAAACGACGCCGAGATCCAGGTCCCGATTGGCTGATTGTAAAGCTTGCGCTTGAAGGTGATTTTCAAAAGTTGATTATAGATACAGTGCATTTTAAAGGCAACTTTCCTGATACTTTTTCTTTAGAGGCAAGCAATGGCACGGATGATGATGTACTGGCAGGTAATGTGAAATGGCAAAGTGTTGTTAATAAAACTAAACTATTTGCTGATCGTGAGCATTTATTTATAAGCGATATAATCAGTGAAAAACAGACGTTTAGTCATATTCGATTGAATATATTTCCAGATGGTGGGATTTCTCGATTACGTTTATTTGGTTTACCTAAAGAGAGTTTATGAATTTTAAAGATATCAATCTTATGAGTGAAAGTGATGCTAAAAATGCCTTTATGCAATGTTGCACTTCAAGCATTTGGGTCCATAAGATGGTTCAATCTCGTCCTTTTAATGATTTGAATTCTTTATTTGAAGCCGCAAATTTACATTGGCTAGATTTAACAGAAGCCGATTATTTAGAGGCATTTGACGGTCATCCTAAAATTGGTAATGTAAATAGTTTAGTGAAAAAATATGCTGATACTAAAACACTTGCTGCTGGTGAACAATCGGGCATGAATGCAGCTAATGAGCTAACTATAAAGGCACTTGCAAAAGGTAATGATGATTATTTATCTAAGTTTGGCTTTATATTCATAGTATGTGCAACAGGAAAGAGCGCCGCGAAAATGTTGGCTTTATTACAAAAGCGCATAATTAATGATCGTGAAACTGAACTTGAAAATGCAGCAGAAGAGCAACGTAAAATATTTCATATCAGATTAAATAAATACGCGTAGGGAAAGCTTATGAGTCAAATTACAACACATGTACTAGATACAACAAAAGGTTTACCTGCTTGTTCAGTTCCTATTAGGTTATATCAACAAGTTGCACAAGGCTGGCTATTATTGTCGCAGGGAGTAACAAATAAAGATGGTCGAATTGCTGGTTTGTTAGCCGACGATATGACTTTAGCTGCGGGAACTTATCGTATGCATTTTGATACTAAAGTTTATTTTGATTTAATGCAGGAACAAAGTTTTTATCCTTATGTGGATATCGTATTTAGCATAGATGGTAGTGGTAGCCACTATCATATTCCATTGTTATTAACTGCTTATGGTTACTCTACCTATAGGGGCAGTTGAATATGTCTGAAACACATATTTATATTGATGAAAAAGGTTATAAAACGATAGTAGCTAAACCATTAACGGCGACAAATTTTGCTATTTTTGGTGATGTGATCGAATGCAATGAACAGGTTGAAAATTTCACAATTAATCAGGGGTTCACTCGACGTTTTCATAACTTGGCTGATATTGATGTATCCGATAATGATGGTAAAGCAATCATTAGTATTTTTCGAACAATACCTTTAGAACAGCCTATTAGAATAGGTATGATGGAGCGCCACCCTAAAGGTAGTCAAGCATTTATACCCATTGGCAATCAGCCCTATTTAGTGGTTGTTGCACCAAAAGGGGAATTGAACTTAAGCCAAATTCAAGTGTTTATCGCTAGCTCAGATCAGGGCGTTAATTACCATAAAGGTACTTGGCATCACTTCTGTTTAGCGTTAAATGAACAAAGTGATTTTTTGGTGGTAGACAGGTGTGGAGAAGGCAATAATTGTGATGAAATTACTTTTATTGATGAGCAAAAAATTATAATTAAATTTTAATAGTAGAAAATAGTGCAAGGTAAATTAACTATATGAGTAATACAACAAAAGCATTTCGTGGTGAAATTCTTCATTTTTTAAGCGATCCGGCTAAAGACAATGAGCAGAGTTATCAATATTTTGCAGATGGTATTTTAGTGGTGACTAACGGTTTAGTTGAGTCAGTCGGTTTTGCGTGTGATATTTTAACCACTTTAGCAGAAGATGTTGTGGTAAAAAAACATGATAATGGTTTGTTGATCCCGGGTTTTGTTGATACACATATTCATTACCCACAAACACAAATGATAGGCTCATATGGTGAACAATTATTAGAATGGCTTGAAAGCTATACTTTTCCAACTGAGTCTCAATTTGGAGATATTAATTTTGCAAAACCAAGAGCTGAATTCTTTTTGGATCAATTATTAACAAATGGTACAACAACTGCTTTAGTATTTGGCACTGTGCATCCAGAATCTGTCGACGCATTTTTTACACAAGCTGAGCAATTAAATGTACGTATGATATGCGGCAAAGTGATGATGGACCGTAATGCACCTGATAATTTAACCGATACCCCGCAACAAAGTTATGATGAATCAAAAGCCTTAATCGAAAAGTGGCACGGAAAAGGACGCCTACACTATGCGGTAACTCCCCGGTTTGCACCAACCAGTACCAGTGAACAATTAAATAAAGCGGGCCAATTATTACAAGAGTATCCTGATGTATTTATGCATACGCATTTATCTGAAAATAAAAATGAGTGTGCTTGGGTGAACGATTTATTCCCTGAATGTAAAAATTATTTAGATGTATATGATCAACATGGTTTGTTAAGTAAACGTAGTATCTTTGCTCATGGTATTCATTTATGTGATGACGAATATCAAAGACTCAGTGATACAGATTCAGCTTTATCTTATTGTCCAACTTCAAATTTATTTTTAGGCAGTGGTTTGTTTAACTTAAACAAGGCGCAAGAATTTGATATTGATGTTGGATTAGGAACCGACGTTGGTGCTGGTACTAGCTTTTCACAATTACAAAGTTTAAATGAAGCTTATAAAATTCAACAGCTTCGTGGTGAAAAGTTAACATCACTTAAATCATTTTATTTAGCAACTTTAGGCGGTGCAAAAGCATTAGATTTAGATGATAAAATTGGCAATTTTAGCAAAGGAAAAGAAGCGGATTTTATAGTACTAGATTATCAATCAACAGATTTAATGCGTGTTCGAATGAACAATGCAAAAGACATTATTGAACGTTTATTTGTATTAAGTACATTAGGAGACGACAGAGCTGTGAGTAAAACTTATGTTATGGGCGAATTGGCTCATGATAGAGAGAATAAAAAAATCTCAGCTTTATAAGTATTTTTGTAGAGAGTCTTTTAGGTTAAATTTTATGATAAAAACGAGGCTAATATCTCGTTTAACAATGAATAAATGCAATAAATTAAAGGTAAAACAATAATAATAATTCACATGTTTTGAGGCTGTTTTAGTCTCAAACATGTAGAGTATACTGGAGATCAGCATGAGTCCATATGTTACTGAATGGGTCAATTTAATTTTACGTTTTACCCATGTAATAACAGGAATAGCCTGGATAGGCGCGTCATTTTATTTTGTATGGCTAGATAATCATTTAGAAAAGCCACCTAGTTGGAAATCGGATAAAGGCATAGGCGGTGATTTATGGGCCATTCATGGGGGAGGTTTTTATGAAATAGCTAAATATAAACATGCTCCTGAAAAAATGCCTGAATTACTACATTGGTTTAAGTGGGAAGCTTACAGTACCTGGCTAACGGGTTTTGTACTATTAAGTTTGATGTTTTATGTTGGAGCCGATATTTATTTGATAGACCCTAGCATTGCTCAATTAAGTCAAATGCAGGCAATTACTATTGGGTTAAGTGTTATAGTGGGTGGTTGGGTTGTTTATGATGTTTTATGCAGAACTAAACTTGCCAATCATAGCCTCATTCTCGGCATTATATTAATGGCATTAATTACGGGGTTATCGTATATATTAAGTGAAACATTTAGTGCTCGTGGAGCCTTTATGCATATTGGAGCTGTGATTGGCACTGTTATGGCCGGCAACGTATTTTTTACTATTATGCCTTCACAACGCGCTTTAGTTACATCTGTTGCGCAAGGTGAACCTGTAGATCCAAGTTGGGGTGCTAAAGCAAAATTACGATCCACTCATAATACCTACGCGACACTTCCGCTTGTTTTTATAATGATCAGCAATCATTATCCCATGATTTTTAATCATGAATATAACTGGCTAGTGCTTATGGTGATTTTTGTAATAACGGGTGCAATTCGCCAATATTTTGTGGCAAAACATAAAGGTAATCAAAATTCATTGGTTTTAGTTGCGGCTGTAATTTCAGGCATTAGCCTTGCTATCTTCATTGCGCCAAATACGACGATATCTAAACTTGAAAGGCAAGATTTGAAAAGCCAAACTGTTGATCTACAAAAAATAAAAAGCATCATTACTCATCGCTGCACCAGTTGTCATTCAAGTTCACCTACTGATGATGTTTTCACCGTAGCTCAAGGAGGTGTCATGTTTGATAATTTATCGCAAATGAGTCGTTGGGCTCCAAGAATCCAAGCGCGTGCAATTGAAGCTAAAGATATGCCGTTTATGAATAAAACAAATATAGAAGATAGTGAGCGTAATTATATTGCTTTATGGATAGCGCTAGGTGCACCCGTTAAATAGCGCTAGCTCAATGGGTTGAAATTACTTATAATTTACTTTTTATTACGTATCTTTAATCATTTATGACCGAAATTGATGTTTTACAAAATAGACGAAAAGAACCTGCTGGTCGTATTCGCCAGAAAAATCAAATTGTCATAATTGCAGCTGCAGAAGAAGAGTTTCTTAACTTTGGCTTTAAAGGCGCTTCAATGAAGCGCATCGCTGAGCGTGCCCAGTTACCGCGCGCAAATATTCATTATTATTTTAAAAACAAGTTAGATTTATATGGCGCTGTTTTGGGAGATATTGTTGAAATATGGGATGCAACTATATCTGATATTAATGCTGATGATGATCCAAAAGAAACTTTAACAGCCTATATTCGTGCTAAGGTCATGTCGTCTAAAAATAACCCGAAGGCATCTCGTATATTTGCCAGTGAAATGATCCATGGCGCACCGCATTTAAGCCACTTTATCAGTCATGATTTTAGAAATTCAATTAAACATAAGGCTGATGCCATTCAAGCCTGGATAGATCAAGGTAAAATGGATCCCATTGACCCTATGCATTTATTGTTTTTTATCTGGGGTTCTACGCAGCATTATGCCGACTTTGGTGTTCAAGTTTTAGCTGCTATGGATAAGGATTCATTGTCGGATGATGATTTTGAAGATATCAATGAATCACTCACACAATTGATTTTAAAGGGCTGTGGACTAAAGTAATTCAAATAAGTTCAGACAGTTACAATTAAAAATTATAAAAAGACAAACACACAAACGGAAACACAATGAAATATTTATGTATTTATCACAAAAATTGTTCAGATGGCTTTGGGGCTGCTTTAGCTGTTAAGCAATACTGTGATGAAAATCAACTTGATTGTGATTTTATTGCTGCACAACATGGCGATAAAGCACCGGATGTAAGCAATAAACATGTATTTATTGTTGATTTTTCGTATTCGAGGGAAGTGATACTTACATTAGAAAAAAGCGCTGCATCTTTATTAGTTATAGATCATCATAAAACAGCTGAAGAAGCATTGGCAGGTTTAGATTGTTGTGTTTTTGATATGAATCGTTCTGGTGCCGTATTGGCGTGGCAACATCTATTACCTGAAAGACCCGTTCCTACCTTACTTGCATATATTCAAGATCGTGATTTATGGCATTGGCAACTACCAAGCAGTAAAGCAGTATCGGCAGCTTTGCAAACATGCGCTATGGAATTTGAAGTATGGGAACAATATTTAGACGAAGATAAACTACTCGATTTGATTAGCAAAGGCGAAGCGATTGTTGATTACCAAAATAAACAAATTGAGCGTGCCACTAAACCTAAGAATGTTGAAATGATAGAGATTGCGGGTTATCAGGTGCCATGTGTTAATACGAACAGTCTTTCAAGTGAGATTGGCAATGAACTCGCAAAAGGTCATCCATTTGCTGCTATGTATTGTGACTCATCAGATAAACGTATTTTCTCACTTAGGTCTGATGTTGATGGCGTTGATGTGGCTAATATTGCAAAACTTTTTGGTGGCGGAGGGCATTTTCATGCGGCAGGTTTTGCTGTCGATAAACCTAAAATCTCTTTGGGTTTAGTTTCACACTTTGAAAACCCTGAAAAATAGCATTCAGGGTTTAGTTACTACAGCTAATATTATTCTAAATGGTGTTAGTTAAACGATAGTCATTCTCAGAATTGTTTTTAAACGCTCAGGTGGAATGCGCCTTGGATCGGAAATATGTATTTCACAATGCTCACCTAAAGCTGATAAGTTATTCTCAACTGCAAAAGCTGACATCTGCTTAATACTGAGATATTCATCTTCATAAGCACCAATATGTAACATTTGTATGCATGGGCCAAACTCATGCTCTATCATCATTACCTTATTTACGCTGGGTGTTTTGCCTTTTTCGAATAATGCTTTAGCGGCTTGTTTTAAATCTGTCATTTCAACATGGCTGGGAGTGCGGATCATTAATTGCCAATGCCATAAGGTTTTATCTATTTCACTTAAACATTGCTCACTACCACAGAAGTAACGTGCCTCTAATTTGCAAATAACATAATCACCTTTATTTTGCTTTTTACGTGTCATTTTTATGGTGTAAGCCATAGCATAAAGCGCGTTAATAGCATCTTCAAAACTTGCCTCTCCTGGAGCGCCAATTCCATTAATCACTAAATAGTTTGCCATCGTAATTTCATTTAGGATAGGTTCTTTTGATGCAATGTAGTCAGCTTTATGTAATTTAAATAAATCAATTTTATCCATGTTTAATTATCCTTTTAATGGAATGTAAATATCAGTTACTAAATCTTCAGGGTCAGTCGACTCAGGGTCATTTAAGTAAATTTCAAAACAAGGTTTATTGGCTGGTTCATAATCACTTTGACTTAACCATTGACCAAAAAATTGACGATAAGTTTGGGATAGCTTTCCATAAGGTCCTATATGAGTTATGACCGCATATTTTCCAGCACAGATTGTTTTGGTTCCAACTTCCTCTATTGGTTTAAATGATCTTGTTACACTAATACAGGCATCATATCGTAACTTTTCTGCTGCAATAACGTCTGGATCATCAAAGCTGACCCCTATCATTTTTGCATTTCCACCTAATAAACCCTCAGGCGCTAAGGTGCTACATAAAACATCCCATGCTTTGCCGCACTCTTGGTATGGTCCAGTGTGAGATACAAAAGCGACATAAATATCATCAACTTGTTTGATCATTACATTCATATTTAATTCCTTATCAATAAAAGGTTCAAAGGAGGTAATATATTCATTGGTAACATAACGGATACTCGCTTTTGCCAAGCAAGGATATTTTGTATGTGTAGACTTCCTAAATTTAGAAGGTAACAAGCCTGTTCTAGCTTTAAATACGCGTGAAAATGCCATATCACTTTCATATCCAGCTTGCAGAGCAATTTGTAAAATACTTAATGCGCCAGTTTGTAATTGAATTGCAGCGCGCTCTAAACGTAAACGCCTTACTAGCTCTTTTACTGATTCACCTAGCATGCCACTAAATATGCGATGAAAATGATAAGTAGAAAAACATGCTTGTTCAGCAAGTTCACTTAAGGTTAAATCCTTATCTAAATTTGCTTGAATATAATTAAGCACTTTAACCATACGTGATATATATAATTCCTTGGTTGATACTCGCATCTAGGTTTATATCCATTTATTTTGATTGAAGTATATTGCCATACCATTGAGTTGTTTCCAGAATATTCTGGTTGGAGTAATATCGTTTTTTTAGTGCAAAGATAACTGATAGTTTTTGCTATTTTACATAATAAAAAATAGAGTGAGCAATAAAGCTTCTTCATATGCGGCATAAACATGTGCGGGGGTGATTGGCATTTTAGCTGATAGTGCTAGAGGATGAACAAATGAAAATCCATTTCGCCGAAATAAGTCTTTGAGCAGTATTTGGTTAATTATTGTTACGGTAAATACATGACTAGGCTTTATATCATCCTCATTTAATGGAATATAATAAGGTCTTTTAGGGTATTCAATACCGAACTTTAAATGAGCTGTATTGGCTAATGTTGCAAATAAATTTTGTGCATTGATAAATACATCTCTTGGTTCTACGTGAGCATAAGCCTCATAATGAATAATGGGTATTTCTTTTTTTTCTTTTTTTAATGCTATGCGCAAATTGTCTTTTAAATTTTGAACTACTAAAAATGGATATTTAGGCGTCAGCTTTTGTGTTATTAGTTCGTCTAATATTAAATTAGATGCAACGAGCATTCTCAATACATCAGCAGGGTGTTTTTCCTTATTTCCTTTATTTTCAAATTTGATATTAGGGAATAATGTTTTAATATTTTTTTGTACAGTTTTAATTAGTTGATATACATGTTTAGGTTGTATCTCTTCATTTGGAAAATCAGTACGCTGAAAATGAGTCACTCCTGATTTTATAAATAAAATAGCTACTTTTTCATTTAGGGCTGTTGTAATAGCGTAAACATGTAATGGTTGCGTATTTGAAAGTTCAATTGGTTGAATTCTACCTATATTCATATTTTTATTAAGCTTATCAATTGCTTTTTTTAGAGCTAAAGCTTCAGAATAAACATGATTAGAGGTCAACTTTTGAGTTGCGTTAATACTTTGAGTAAATAAAAAAAATAATATTATTGTTAATTTGAATAAGTGAGAAATCATAAGGTTAATCAGTGTGATTGTTACTTTAATAATAGTAGATAAGATATTTTCATTGAGCAAATTTACAAAATTAAAATGGCTCTAAAGTCATTTACATTAGTGAGTGTTGGTCCTGTCACGATTAGTTGTTCAGTTGCTTGAAAAAAACTATAAGCATCATTATTTTTAAGATAAGTTTCAAGGTTAAGCTTTTTACTTTTGGCAATTTGATACGTCAGGGGTGTTAATAAACATCCAGCATTATTTTCAGAGCCATCTATGCCATCGGTATCTGCTGCAAGTGCATAAATATTTTTATTGTGTTGCAGTGCAATTGCTAAACTTAATAAAAATTCAGCGTTACGTCCACCTCGACCGTTTCCTTTAACTGTTACTGTGGTTTCACCGCCAGATAAGATGATGCAAGGGGTGGGAATTGGTTGATTATTTTTGACTATATTTAAACTGAGGGCAGCATGTTCTCTGGCAATCTCTTTTGATTCCCCTTCAATTTCATCTCCTAAAACTAAAGTGTTTAAACCCGCTGATTTTGCTTTTATTTGCGCAGCGTTTAGCGCACCTTTTGCTGTGGCGATTAAGGTGAATTTATTATTTATAAAAGCGGGATGGTCTTCTTTTAAAGTTTCTGATTGTGGGTTGTTAAGCCAATTTCTTACATTGTCAGGTATATTAATTTTATATTTGATGAGTATTTTTAATGCTTGATCTGAAGTTGTCGGATCCGCAACTGTGGGGCCTGAAGCAATGGTACTTGCTTCATCATTTGGTACATCTGAAATCGCATAAGTATGAATAGTGGCAGGAAAACAAGCTTGTGCTAATTGGCCTCCTTTTATTGCAGATAAATGTTTTCGTACACAGTTTATCTCATTTATGTTTGCACCTGATTTAAGTAAGGCTTTAGTGATTACTTTTTTGTCACTGAAGTTAATGCTAGGTGCTGGTAGTGATAATAAAGATGACCCTCCCCCTGAAATTAAACAAATAACCAGATCACTTTTAGTTAAATTTTTTACAAGTTGTAAAATACGTTTAGTGACTTCTTGACCTGTTTCATCAGGTACTGGGTGTGCGGCTTCAATCACGTTTATATGTTCGCAGCTGTGGCTATGACCATAAGGGGCGATCACTAAACCTGATAATGGGCCTTGCCAATGTTGTTCTAGTGCTCCAGCCATAGAAGCAGCTGCTTTTCCAGCTCCAATAACAATTACAGGTTTATTTGTATCATTTGGCAGGTAGTTTGCTAAAACGTCCTTGGGCAGAACTGCTTGAACTGCCATATCAAAAAGGTTTATGAGGAAGTCTTCAGGTTTTATAATCATTTTGAGCTGCTTGTAAACCTTATATATTCACACTTAAAATATTATTTATTAAAACGAACATATTGAATTTACTTAGGAATATGTGCGAATATTCTTCACTACTAAATAAAAACAATTAATTTATTTTATAAACTGTATTTAAAAAAAAGTAAATCAGTGAATTTAAAAAATTGATATAAACCTTCATAAAAATGAAATTTCATAATTTGTATCAAGAACTATTGAATAATAGATTGCTAAATTATTTACTCGAAATTTAATGAAGCATTGAATTTTATATTGGGAATAAAAAATGAATAATATATCTTCAAGGATGACCCTTGGCTTTCCAAAAATTTTTTGGATTGCAAATAGTGTTGAGCTATTAGAGCGTGCTGCATATTACGGTGTGTTTATTGTAATTACTTTATATTTATCACGTATTTTAGGTTTCAGTGATGTAGAAGCTGCTTGGCTGGCAGGTTCGTTTTCTGCTGGTTTATATTTTTTACCGACTTTTACAGGTGCTTTAGCTGATAAGATTGGCTTTAGAAAAGCACTGTTACTGGCATTTGGTTTACTTTCTATTGGGTATGCGAGTTTAGCTATATTTCCTGCATTACTGGAATCCCAAGGATTAGTCGAATATGGACGTGAAGCCGAATATCATGGCTTATTAGAGGCAGATATTCGTTGGGCTATCATTCCAATTTTAATTGTTCTTATGATAGGTGGTTCGTTTATTAAAGCTGTTATCACGGCAACAGTTGCAAAATCTACTTCAGCGGCTACTCGAGCAAAAGGGTTTTCTATCTTTTATATGATGGTAAATATAGGTGCGTTTTCAGGTAAAACAGTTGTAAAACCATTACGAGAATCAATGGGGGATTTAGGCTTAATTAACTTGAATTATTTTGCTGCTAGCATGACCTTAATTGCTTTTTTTAGTATCTTTATTTTTTTTAAAAATGCAGAGTCTAACAGTGATGGAAAATCAATGGGAGAAATTTGGACTGCATTAATGAAAGTGCTTACTAATGGTCGTTTAATAACTTTAATTTTAATCATTACTGGTTTTTGGATGGTACAGCATCAACTGTATGCAACCATGCCAAAATATGTATTACGTATGGCTGGAGAGGGAGCATCACCGTCTTGGTACGCAAATGTAAATCCACTTATTGTATTTTTATCTGTTGGCTTTGTTACTTCCTTAATGAGTAAAAGAAGTGCGTTGTTTTCAATGACAGTTGGTATGTTTATTATGCCGTTATCTGCATTATTAATGGCCTCGGGTAACATGCTTGATGGCAATGTTGATCTAGGATTCATTAAAATGCACCCAATTGCAGCTATGATGATTATTGGTATTGTATTTCAAGGTTTAGCTGAATCATTTATTTCCCCCCGATTTTTAGAGTATTTCTCTTTGCAAGCACCTAAAGGTGAGGAAGGATTATATTTAGGTTTTTCCCATTTACATTCGTTTTTAAGTTCATTACTAGGTTTTGGCTTATCTGGTTACCTTTTAGAAGCGTATTGCCCAGACCCAAGAACGTTTGAAAGTCACGATGCTTGGCAAGCGGCTTCGAGTAATGCTCATTATATTTGGTATGTTTTTGCTGGAATTGCAACAGTATCAGCTATCTCATTGATAATTTATGGGATTGTAATAAAGCGTTTAGATGCAAAAACACAGGAAAGTGCTGCATTGGCAGCAACTTAATTTTATTATTAGCCTGATTTTAATTAGCAAAAGCCCGCAAGCGGGCTTAAATTTTAATTTTAACTAGGTGTAGCAGTTAGTTGAAATTAAAAGCGATAACTTACACCGACACTTGTTTGAAATTGATTTAATAAATCACCATCTAAATGCCACAAACAATTGGTATCAGTTGTTTTATTTGCTACATCACAGGTCGTTTTACTGTTGTTATCTACTATGGTTGATAACCAGCGAGTTTCAAATAATACTCTTGTTGCTTGCGTTAAATGATATTCTACTCCGCCATATAAACCCGCTGCAAAATAGGTATCAGAGTCTTGCCAATTAGGTTTTATTTTATTAATTCCGAGTTGGGCTCCAAAATAACCAGAAACATTTTTTGCTACAGGAAAATCTATGGCGCTTTGAAATAAAAGATAATTAAAGTCTAATTTTTTATCTTGTTGATTTTTTAATTGAGTGGACATTTTAGAATAAAATAGACCATATTTAGCATCCGTTATGCTTTTTTCTATGGTTAAATTAAAATGAGTATCATCTTTTATTTCAATCTTTTGTGATTCTATAGTTTCAAGCCTTTGACTAAAGCTTTGTCCTACTGCGCCACCGATAATAATTTTTGCATTTGAATAGGGTGTAAAAGATATTAACAAGCCCGCCACGAGAGTGGATAAAATAGTTTTTTGCATTCTTAATTCCTTTGAAGCTAAGCTACATCCAAACGACTTTTTGAGTGGGTATTTGGGCTCTGCTTGTGTATATATAATGTATGTACTTTTTATTGGGACTAAGAGTATCAAACAAATGCAATGAAAATAAGCTTTAACTTAAAAGCAATCTTCATTATGCTGATGATATTTTTAAGTGATAACAAAATACTATGAGTCATAAAATTTTAATTTTAAGTTTTCTTTTTTTATCAGGATGTTCTGATAATGCAGGAAAAGTGAGTTTAGGTTTGTTTACGACAAAAGATGTGGTGATAAAAGCGAATATTGACCCAAAACTACCGGGTGTAACATGTCATATTAGCCATATTGAAGCTGACTTAGATTTTTCGGACCCATCGGATATGTCTATTGCATGTCGTCAAACAGGTCCTATTTTAGCTGAACAAATGCAAAAAATTGATTTTTCAAAAAATGGTGAAGTGGTTTTTAAAGAATCAAAAAGTATTTTATTTAAGAGTCTTAAAGTGAGACGTATATATGATGATAGTGCTAAAACATTAATGTATCTATCGTATTCAACAAAAGAATCAAGTGGTAGTCATCATCATGCTTTATCAACAGTACCTCTTTATAATACCCAAGCTTGGCAATGGGCTAATCAACCAATAAAGAAATAATTATGTTATCAATTTTTAAATCAAAATCGCTATTAGCCACAGAAGAGCAAAATTGGGTTTTAGATACTTTCATTTGGGCATTTGAACGATTTGATGGAGAATGTTTTATAGATGAAACTAAGATTATTCTCCCGAATAATCATTACTTTCCTGATCAGGTCAACAGCGTTTTTGGTATGGCGCAAAATGTATTTAATCATGTTGTAAAATACGCTGGTATGCAAAACTGGCCTCTAAAATTAGTCGAGCCAGATAAAATGCAAGCAGTTGCATTTCCCCATTGGCAATTTGAGTCTAGATTGCGAGGAGAAAATGCAAAGCTAATAAATGTGAATATGCGCGAGCAAATAATTAGCATTTCATATAACCCACAACAAATAAATCAACCTCAAGATTTAGTTGCATCTTTTGCACAAACACTCGCTTTGATCTTAATTCATCATAATAAAGAGTTACCACCAGGAGGGGAAGCCTTATTACCTCAGGTAAGTGAACTAGTCGCTGGCTTTTTAGGTTTTGGTGTGATGTTAGCAAATACGGCGTATCAATTTAGAGGTGGATGTGGTTCTTGTTTTAATGCTTATGCAAATAGACAAGCTGCATTGCCTGAGCCTGAATTAATTTTTAATTTGGCTTTAATCGCTAAATTAAAAGGAGAAAATAGGAATAAAATATTACCGCACTTAAAACCATACTTAAGAGGTATGTTTAAAAAAGCCGATAAAACTTTAAATAATGAGCTTAAACAAACTGCAAATCCTCTATTGCTGGCTGTATTTGATAAAGCAAACCCTTAAAAATAATTAATGAGAAAAAAATGAAAAAATTAAACTGTGTATTCACTGGGGTATTATTAGCATTATTAAGTTTTACTTCTTTGGCAAAAGTCAATTCAGAAAAAATTGAGCGTGTTATCGAGAATTCGATGGCAAGATTCAATGTGCCAGGTTTAGCCATCGCAATAGTCGAAGATAATGAAGTAATTATGGCTAAAGGTTTTGGTATTAAGCATTTAGATACAGGAGAAAAGGTAAATAAAAACACCTTATTTGGAATTGCATCAAATACGAAAGCTTTTACTGTGGCTGCCATTGCTATCTTGGTTGATCAAGGTAAATTAAGCTGGGATGACAAAGTAATAGATCATTTACCTGAATTTCGTTTATATGATGCTTATGTCACACGAGAAATGACAATTCGAGATTTATTGAGTCATAGGAGTGGTTTAGGTTTAGGGGCTGGAGATTTGATGATTTGGCCTGATACCAATAAAAAAATCAATGATATTTTAGATAGCTTACGCTATTTAAAGCCTGCTTCTAGTTTTCGTTCTAAATATGCTTATAACAATTTAATGTTTGTAACTGCCGGTGAAGTTGTTGCAAGAGTATCAGGTATGAGTTGGCAAGACTTTACGGAAAAAAATATTTTGCAACCTCTTAAAATGAATACATCAAGAGCCGGTTTTTCTCGTATTGCTAAAAGTAATAAAAACTGGGCAACAGGGCATATTCCATTAGAGGGTAAGTTAACACCATTTTTTGTTAATTATTTAGAAGACTTTCGTGGTGCGGGTGCAATTGCATCGAATGTAGTCGATATGAGTCAGTGGTTGAAAATGCAATTAGCGCAAGGTGAAATGGCTGATGGTACGTCGTTATTTACAAAAAAACAGCAACTGGAAATGTGGCATCCGCATATTACTAAGAAAGCTTCTAAAAAAGGCTTTGTAAGTCATAGACAACAGTTTAGAGGTTATGGTTTAGGTTGGAGTATTGAAGATTATCAAGGATATAAAAAAGTAGGACATGGCGGTGGTATTTTAGGCATGGTGTCGCAAGTTACTTTAATACCAGAAAAAAAACTAGGGATTGTTATTTTATCAAATCAACAAGCATTTAGTGCTTTATCTGCCATTACACATGAAGTGTTAGAAGATGTTCTACAACTTAAAGATAAAGATAAAGATTGGGTCGATGTGTTAGCAAAAAAACACTTTCAAAAAAAAGAAAAAGCTTATAAAGAATCAGAACTTGCTAAAGTTGTAAACTATCAAGCTTCCTTACCTTTGAGTTCTTATACAGGAAGCTTTATAGATGACTGGTATGGTGATGTTAATATTGAAGAAAAATCGGGTGAATTATTAATTGATTTTACACATACAGAGCGATTAAAAGGGGTGTTAGAACACCATACAGGTAATACTTTTATTGTGCGTTGGAATGAAAAGTTACTTGAAGCCGATGCCTTTATTCACTTTGATATGTCAGCTAAAAATCAGGTCAAGAATATTAAGCTAGAAGCCGTTGCTCCGAGTGTAACGGACTTTAGCTTTGATTTTCATAATTTAAATTTAAAACAAAAATTATAATTTTTGAGTTGTGTTATATCTTTTATTCGATAATAAAATAGAGTGTATCGACTAAAGTATCAAAGTTTACGCAGGTAAACTTTGATACGCTTTATATTTAATTAAATTAATATCAACTCGGACCTGAGTATGCGTACTGCGATTATTTATCATCCTGATTGTCGAAAACACAAGATGACTCCAGATCATCCTGAGAGCACAATGCGCTTAGATGCAATTCAAGATAGATTACTGGCATCTGGTTTAGATATTGCTGTACCTCAATTGTTAACTCCTAAAGCAACAGATGAAGATATATTACGAGTTCATAAAAAAGTATATGTAGACTTTGTAAAAAATAAGATTCCAAAAGCCGGGTTAATCGATCTGGATGGAGATACCTGGCTGTGCAAAGATAGCTTTAAAGCTGCAGAGCGTGCTGCTGGCTCTGGAATTTATGCTGTTGAACAAATTTTAAGTGGTCAGTTAGATTCTGCTTTTTGTGCGATAAGACCGCCAGGTCATCATGCAAATGAAGATGTCTCATCTGGTTTTTGTATCTTCAATAATGTAGCCATCGCAGTGAAGTATGCACAAGAACAAGGTATTAAACGCATTGCCATTTTAGATATAGACGTACACCATGGCAATGGAACACAAGATATTTTCGAACAAGATGATAATGTATTGTTTTGCTCTATTTTTCAGCATCCTTTTTATCCAAATACCCCTATTAAAAATACAAAAACAATTATAAATACACCTTTAAAAGCGGGTTTGGGCGGTGATGATTTTAAGCGCTCAATTACGGATAGCTGGCTTCCAGCCATTAACCGTTTTAGCCCCGAGCTTATTGTTATAAGTGCTGGGTTTGATGGTCACTTAGAAGATGATATGGGGCAGCTGGTATTGGTTGAAGCCGACTATGCATGGTTTACCGATAAAATAGTAAAGCTTTCAAAGGAAATAAATTGTAAGGGGATTGTTTCTATGTTGGAAGGTGGATATGACTTATCTTCGTTAGGACGCAGTGTGGCTGTTCATATCAAATCTTTAGCTGAGGTGTAGTTGTTACTTTAATGCGAGTTAAATAACAACTACCAGGAAAAGTTCGCATATAACCCCATTTAAGTTGATCTAAAACAAACTGTTTTGTTTTTATTTTTGGTAAATTTCATGTTTTGCATGTGTATTTTAATGCTAATTTCACTTTCTTTTACATGGAGTTTCTAAATGGTTTTAAAGTCTAAAAATAAAATGTTAACAGTGGCAGATGTCATGTCTAAAAATATTTTATTTTGTAAACCTGAAACATCATTATTTGAAGCTGCTAATATGATGGGAAATCGCAATGTGAGCGCTATTTTTATCATGTCTAATGATAAACTTATTGGCGTTTGGACTGAAGCTGATTGCTCAAAACTCGACTTTTCAATGGCTCACTTTTCTGAACAGCCTATCGCTAATTTTATGAGTAGCCCTGTAAAACAAGTTCATACCAAAACAGCGGTTTCAGAGCTCACAATTTTATTTCATAATTATGGTTTTCGTCATTTATTGGTTGTTGATGAAAAGAATAGCCCAAAAGGTGTTGTGAGCTTATCAGATGTAATTAAAAGCCAAGGACTGGAACATTATTTACATTTTAGGCAAGTAGACAAAAGCTATAACCCAAACATTCCTATATTAGATGCCAGCGACAGTATGACTATTGTTGCCAAAAAAATGCGGGAGACGAGGGTTAATGCTGTTTTGATTGAAAACAAAACCATTAAACAAAAAGGCATAATAACAGAGAGGGACTTACTTAACTTATTGAGAAAAGGTGTCATTAAAGAGAGCTGTTGGGAGTATGCCAGTTGGCCTTTATTAACAGTGAAAGAAACAACCAGTCTTTATAAGGCTTATCAATTATTGGAAATTCGAAAAATCAGGCACCTAGTTGTTGAGAATGATAAGTTGGAGATGCAAGGTGTATTGTCACTGAATCATATTATGTCTGATATCGAACTAGCCTATATGACTGAGTTAGAAGTTGTTCTAGAGCAAAGAGATATAGCGCTCAAAAAATCTCAAAAAAACTTATATTTGGCTAAAAAAATTATTAACGCATCACTAGATGGCATTATGATCACTGATAGTGCAGGAACCATATTACAAGTTAATCCAGCATTTACTTCTTTAACGGGTTATGAAGCTCAAGAAGTTATGGGGCAAAACCCAAATATTTTAAGTTCGGGAAAACATGATGAACAATTTTACGATAAAATGTGGGAAGTTCTACGTCGAGAACGTGTTTGGCAAGGTGAAATTTATAATAAAAAGAAAAGTGGTGAATTATTTTTAGAGTGGTTAACTATTATAGAAATAAGAGAGAATGAGGACGAGGAGTTACTCTATGCTGCTATTTTTAGTGATATTACAGAACGAAAAAAAGCAGAAAAACGCATTACTGCTTTAGCATATTTTGATGAGTTAACACATTTGCCTAATAGGCGTTTATTTAGCGACAGATTAGAAATGGCACTGGCAACGGCCAATAGAGATCAACAAAAACTTGTTGTTATGTTTTTAGATTTAGATCATTTTAAACAGGTAAATGATACCTTAGGTCATAGTATTGGTGATTTATTATTACAACAAGTTGGTATGAGATTACAAACCTATGTCAAAGCAGGGGATACATTAGCACGATTAGGTGGGGATGAATTCACCTTGTTATTAACAGAAGTTGATGATGTGAATGAAATTTTAATTTATGCCACGCAGTTAATATCTTCATTAGAACAGCCTTTTAACATACAAGATCATGAAATATCTATTACGACCTCAATTGGTGCAGCTGTTTATCCTGATGATGGCTTAGATTCAGATACTTTACTCAAACATGCTGATGTTGCTATGTATCGCAGTAAAGAGCTGGGTCGTAATTCATTTCAATTGTATAAACCCGCAATGAATGCACGTTCATTAGAGCGCATGGTAATGGAAAGTAAATTAAACAAAGCTTTGAGAAATAATGCTTTTGAACTTTTTTATCAACCTAAAATTGATGCGTCAAACTTTAAAGTTGTAGGGGTTGAAGCTTTGATTCGATGGCAAGATATTGATTTAGGAACCATATCCCCAGGGAGTTTTATTCCATTAGCTGAAGAACTGGGATTAATCATAGATTTAGATATTTGGGTTCTAAATCAAGCTTGTAAACAAATTAAGCACTGGCTTGATGATGGTGTTCAATTTGGTAAAGTCTCAATTAACATATCAGCCTTACACCTAACGAAGGGCAACTTAGTTTTTGCGGTGAGAAATGCGCTAAATTTATGGTGTATTCCCGCACAATTGTTAGAAATTGAAGTAACTGAAACAAGCTTTATCTCATCAATGAGTGAGGCAAAAAAAGTACTTAATGCACTGAAAGCACTGGATGTAAATATAGCATTGGATGACTTTGGTACAGGTTACTCTGCTTTAAGTTATTTAACTCAGCTACCGATAGATACGTTAAAAATTGATGCCAGTTTCATTGCTAAAATTCCTGATGAATATGGCAATAGTCAAATTGTAAAAGCGATAGTCGCATTAGCTCAAAGTTTAGGCTTGGAATTGGTAGCTGAAGGAGTGGAAAAAGAAAAGCAACTTAAATTTTTACAAGAGATTGGCTGTAATATCATTCAAGGCTATTTTTTTAGTAAAGCTTTAGCTGCAAGCGAGCTAAACCAATTTATTGTTAATCGAAAAGCTGTTTTTGAAAATTAATACCATAAAGTAATTGCTAATAGAGTCTATTTTTTTGTGTGATTTTTGCATTTTGTGCGTTCAGTGCTAATAAAAAATTTAGCACCAAAACGAATAAAAGAAACGGCTATACTTTATATAGGGCTAATTTTAATTGAACTTTGAGGGCAGGTTGATATGCAGGCACCGCAGCTTGTACAGTCTGCTAAACTAATTTCAGGAGTTGGAATACTTGATTTAAATAAATCAAATTTTATGGCCTCAACCTCACAAGCATCTTTACACGACATACAATAAACATTATTTACCGCTAAACAGTTTCCGGCAATGGTGATCTTATTATTGAAGGCCGCATTTTGTGTTTTATTTAAAGCCTGAGGTTTACAGGCTTCTACACATAAATTACAAAATGTACATTCGTCAATTGAAAAGTCAACTTCAGGATATCCTCCAGCCCCTTTTTTGATTATGCGCGTTTCACAAGCATCGATGCAGCCATTGCATTGTGTGCAAGTATTTAAAAATGTATCTTCAAGTCCACTATATGGGGGACGCAGTGGTATATCTGCTTTAGGTTTTGCTCTAAAAAAAGAACGTCGACTATGATCTATGGCCATTAACTTGTTACCTTTAAAAAACACATAATACTGTTTAAGTTTAAGGTATTATTTTTTTGTAAGCTTGATAATTATCATCATTTGGCCAGTTATCTGAAGGTTATTTTTAAAGCTTCCTGAGATATGCATTAAATGCCCTGTAGGTAAAGTTTCAAATTCATTATTATCTTTTGTAAGTTTAGCTTGGTTTTGTAAGCAATAAATAAAATATTGATGCCCTTCAATGATATTCACAGTAGTTAAATTGACACTGTTAATGGTTTCAACTGAATAGCTATCCGTTTTAACTATGACATTAAAGTCTAAAATCTCACCATTAAAAAGCTCTCCAGTAGTTTCGCTGCCACCATCAAAGATTGAAACATCTAATTTATTTTTTAAAGAATGCGTTATTTTTTTATCAGCACCAATATGGTGTAAAGCGATGCCTTTACCTGCAATTAAAGTTAAATTTCGAGTATAACCAGAAAAGTTAGAGAATATCCCGTTTTGAGCAACACTCGCTATGCTAAGTCGCCAATCAAAGTTATCTAAAGTACCATTTTCATTTATAGCAAGTTCAGTGGTGATGCCTTTGCCATTTTTCCATGGCACTTTTTTAAATTGTGTCGGGGGAGTAATCGTCAATTGCATTATGTGCTCTTATACTAATTGTTTAATAGCAAGCTTTGCTACATTTGTAAGCTCGCTACCATCGGTTTGGTAATATGCAATGATATCTAGCTTCATTGATTTAGCCCAAAATAATTGAATATGGTTTAAAACTTTTTTTGCGGTCTCTTCATCATCTGATTGATGGCAGATATTATCAGAGATCTGGTTCGCCATTTTTATTAAATTATCTATTTTTGCTGATGTCATTACATGAATGCTTTTATATCTAATTATTTTAATATTTTCTCATATTAACCGCTATTTTTATACACACTAAAAAGTTCTTTTTTATGTCTCCCTCTTATCATTTTATATCAACATTTAAAACGAGGGTGCTAATTGCTGGCTTGTTTAGCCCAGTATTTCTCGGTGTGGGCAATTACACTTTTTTATTTGCTTCCCAAGAACGATAGGCATCTTTAGTATAAAAAAGGTAAAGTTTATCTTCATAAATGGTTGAAATTTTGGGGTTTGAAATTACATTTTCATTATGCG
>NZ_FOLO01000015.1:61597-104963 GCF_900112265.1 Pseudoalteromonas denitrificans DSM 6059
CTTTTTTTATTTGCTTTCCAAGAACGATAGGCATCTTTAGTATAAAAAAGGTAAAGTTTATCTTCAAAAATGGTTGAAATTTTGGGGTTTGAAATTACATTTTCATTATGCGCCATTGCCATAGCGCAGTAACTACCAAATTGAGGTGCATATGTTCGCGGTGAAGCAATAAATAAAGATCTATTTTCTTCACTTTTAAATCGCCAGGTGGCGCCTGCCCATTGATATGTTATTTTTGCAGAGCCTTTAGAACCTCTTTTTTGTTTAAAATAACTGACAGGATCGTAACCTCCCATTACACCTCTTTTGCTTGTATAAAACTCTCCTGAAAAAGCTGATAGTGAAAATATTAAGAAAAGAGTATAGATTAATTTATTCATTCTTTATTCCAATTTTTGAGTCTTAAGTCGTTAAAAATACAAATGTAAAAATGTTGAGTTTATTTTGTATTCGATAAAAAGTGATTGATTAGTTCTATACCTGAACGGTTATTTTATTGTTTTCTTTCATTATTCACTGAAATTAGAAGTTTATTTTTAAATTTCACTATGATGAGTTGTTGCTATAAAAACAAGCCAAAATGTTAGTTTTTAGTAAAAATTTCTTGCGCAAAAGAGCCTTTTTAGGGTACTTTTTTTGTACCACTTTTAGTGGGTAAATAAAACTAATAATAAAAGGATTAACATGAATAAATTATTGAAAACAGGTATTTTATTAGCATCATCTTTATTTGGTGCTCAGGCTATGGCAGTTAATATGGAGTGTTATGTTGATACTCAAGCATATGATCATTATACAACTAACCATTGTGAGGCCTTAGTTTGGGGAGCAAGCACTGCAACAGCGGTATTTAGAATATCAGGTGCTTCAAAACCAATAAAGTCAGTGATATGGAGTAATGCAGCAAGTAGCTGTGGGACTTCAGGTACATCATGTTCATTTACTATAAGAGCATTTAGATCAAATAAAGCAGAAGCACTCATATTATACCAAGACAATACTTGGGGTACGGCTTCTGCAACAGCTTTATTTGAAGATGGCCGTTAATTATAGTCATGCTATTTTAGAGCGAAATATGATTTTCGCTCTCATTATAAATCACTTGCCTGTCTTCTCGGGCAAAACCAATTAAGTTTAAATGATGTTTCTTAGCTAATTCAATTGCTTTGCTGGTAGGGGCTGAAATAGTCACTAAGTGATTAACTCCAGCAGTAATGGTTTTATCAACCATTTCATAACTGGCTCTACTAGACGAAATTATAAAACCTGATTGAGGGATTGATTCGTTATTTTGAATCGCTCCAATTAATTTATCAAGGGCATTATGCCTGCCGACATCTTCTCGAATAAGTAAAATGTTGCCTGTTTTTATATCACAAAAAGCGGCGGCATGTACGCCACCAGCCTGAATATTTAATATTTGTTTATCTCTAAATTTATTTAATGCTGTTTCAATAATTGAAAAGTTCATTAAAGGTGTAGTTGCTAAGCTGGTTTGTTGTTTGTTTGATATTTGTTGTAAAGATTCTAAACCACATAAACCACAACCGCTATTGCCCGCTAAAGTACGACGTTTTTGTTTCAGTACATTAAAATGTCGATTACTGATAGTGATGTTTAGCTCAACACCAAGTTCATTCTCTTCAATTTCTAAATCAAGCAGATCATTTTTATAATTTATGATGCCTTCACTTAAACTAAAACCCAGTGCAAAATCAGCTAAATCGACAGGGGTTGCCATCATAACTGCATGTGAAATACCGTTATAAACAAACGCGATTGCCTGCTCCTCGATTACAAAGTCTTGACTTTGTTCTGAGCCCAAACTCGTTCGTATAGAACGAGTTACTATTTGTAACCCGTTACTCACTGAATATTTCACAAGTTATTTAGCCTGCATGGGTAAAAAGTCTTGCTGGCGTTTTGAAAATACTTTATTTCTTTTTTGCCAGTTTGAAGGTGAAGTTACTTTATTTACTTGTACCGCTGTTACCTTATACTCAGGACAGTTGGTTGCCCAATCAGAATTATCTGTTGTGATTACATTTGCACCGCTATCAGGATGGTGAAATGTGGTATAAACAACTCCTGGTTGCATGCGTTCACTGATTTTTGCTTTTAGTACAGTATCTCCCGCACGACTGTTAATACCTAACCAATCGTCATTATTAATGCCACGTTCTTGAGCATCATTAGGATGTATTTCTAAAACATCTTCATCATGCCATACTTGGTTATCGGTTCGCCTTGTTTGTGCGCCTACATTATATTGCGACAAAATGCGCCCTGTGGTTAATAATAATGGAAACTTTTTATTTACCTTCTCTGTCGTGGCAACATATTCAGTAATAGCAAAATTAGCCTTACCACTTTGATCGCCTAAAGTGGGAAAGCTATCAACATGCATTATAGGCATGCCATCTGGGCTTGTATCATTACAAGGCCACTGGATACTGCCAAAACGCTCTAATTTTTCATAACTTACATTCTTAAATGTTGGTGTAAGCTGTGCTATTTCATCCATGATCTGCGATGGATGTTGGTAATTCATTTCATAACCCATGGCATTTGAAAGTGCCATCGTAACTTGCCAGTCAGCTAAGCCTGCAAGTGGCGGCATAACTTTTCGTACGCGGTTAATACGGCGTTCGGCATTGGTAAAAGTACCGTCTTTTTCTAAAAATGATGAACCAGGTAAAAATACATGGGCAAATTTTGCTGTTTCATTTAAAAAGATATCTTGTACAACTAAACACTCAAGTGAATTCAGTGCCGCTTGTACGTGCTGAGTATTAGGATCTGATTGCGCAATGTCTTCTCCTTGGCAATATAAACCTTTGAAGTTTCCATCAATTGCTGCATCAAACATATTTGGAATGCGTAAACCAGGTTCAGGATCTAAAGATACATTCCAGTTAGCTTCGAATTTTTCGCGTAATAGCGTATTTGCAACATGTTGATAGCCAGGTAATTCGTGTGGAAAAGAACCCATGTCACAAGAGCCTTGTACATTATTTTGTCCACGAAGTGGGTTAACACCTACACCATCTCGACCTATATTACCTGTTACTAAAGCTAGGTTAGCGATACCCATTACCATGCTAGAGCCTTGAGAATGTTCGGTAACACCTAAACCATAATAAATAGCGGCGTTATTTGCTTTTGCATATAAACGTGCAGCTAAACGAAGTTCATTTGCAGGAATGCCTGTAATGTCTGAAGTATTTTCTGGTGCGTGACGTTCGTCACTAATAAACGCTACCCATGCATTAAAAGCTTTAGTTGCACAGCGGTTTTTAATAAACGCTTTATCTTCTAAACCTTCATTTATGATCACATGTGCCATAGCATTTATAAAAGCAACATTAGTACCTGGTCTTAGGGCCAAATGATGATCAAGTGTGACATGTGGACTTTTGGTTAAATCGATTTTTCGTGGATCTACAACAATTAAACCTGCTCCTTGACGTAAACGTTTTTTAAGCAATGAACCAAATACAGGGTGGGCATCAGTTGGGTTTGCCCCTATTACCATAACCACATCGGCCTGCATCACTGAATCAAAAGTTTGGGTGCCAGCAGACTCCCCTAAAGTGGTTTTTAAACCAAAACCCGTTGGTGAGTGACATACTCGGGCACAGGTATCTGTATTATTATTACCAAATGCAGCGCGGATCATTTTTTGTACTAAATAAGTTTCTTCATTGGTACAACGAGAAGAGGTAATACCACCTATGCTATCTTTGCCGTATTTTTTTTGAATGGCTTTGAGTTTAGTTGCCGCAAAATTAATAGCTTCATCCCAGGACGTTTCACGCCAAGGTTCATCGATAGAGTTTCGTACCATAGGTTGAGTAATACGGTCTTTATGTGTGGCATAGCCAAATGCAAAACGACCTTTTACACATGAGTGACCATGATTTGCTTCACCACCCTTATAAGGCACCATACGTATCACTTCTGTACCTTTCATTTGAGCTTCAAAGGTACAACCAACACCACAATAAGCACAAGTCGTAACGATGCTTTTATCTGGTTGACCTTGTTCAATCACACTTTTTTCAACTAAAGTTGCAGTCGGACAGGCTTGCACACATGCACCACAAGAAACACAATCTGAGTCTATAAATGTGTTATCTAAACCTGTTGAAACTTTAGAGTCAAAACCACGCCCTTCGATTGTTAAAGCAAAGGTGCCTTGTACTTCTTCACAGGCGCGAACACAGCGAGAACAGGTAATGCATTTACTGGGATCAAAAGTGAAGTAAGGGTTAGATTCATCTTTTTTAGCAGATAAATGGTTTTCTCCTACGAACCCTTGTTCGCTGATATCGTACCTGACTTCTCTTAATCCAACCGCTCCTGCAACATCTTGTAATTCACAATCACCATTTGCAGGACACGTTAAGCAGTCAAGTGGGTGATCTGAAATATAAAGCTCCATAATATTACGGCGTAATCGGGCTATTTTTTCATTTTGAGTACTGACTTGCATGCCATTCTCTACAGGAGTCGTACAAGATGCAGGTGTACCTCGACGACCATTAATTTCAACTGCGCATATACGGCAAGAACCAAACGCTTCTAAGTTATCTGAAGCACAGAGTTTAGGAATGGTAATATTATTTAAAGCGGCAGCTCTAAAAATAGAAGTGCCTTGTGGAACCGTTATTTTTTTACCATCTATTTCTAAGGTAATTTGAATATCAGACTTAACTTCAGGAGTGCCTAAATCAGCATTTTTAGGATCAAAAATTTCAACCATGTTACTTTTCTCCTTTGGCTAAGCTAGGTTTAACTAAATCAGAGCCAAAATGCTCTATTACACTGCGAACAGGAAATGGTGTCATGCCACCCATGGCACATAAAGAGCCTAATTCCATGGTATCGCATAAATCATTCAGTAATTCTAAATTCATTTTTTGGTTATCGTGATTGATTATTTTATCTATCACTTCTACGCCACGCACTGAACCAATACGACAAGGTGTGCATTTTCCACATGACTCTACGGCGCAGAACTCCATTGCAAAACGAGCCTGTTGTGCCATATCTGCTGTATCGTCAAAAACTACAACACCACCATGCCCTAATACCGCATCAATGTCTTTAAATGCCTCATAATCAAGTTGTGTATGCCATTGTGTTTTTGGTAAGTAAGCACCTAATGGCCCACCCACTTGAATTGCTTTCATAGGCTGACCTGAATAAGTGCCACCGCCAAACTCGTTGATCAGAGTATCCAAACTGGCGCCAAAACCGAGCTCAACCAAGCCCCCTTGTTTTATATTTCCAGCAAGCTGCACTGGTAAAGTGCCACGTGAGCGACCCATGCCATAATTTTCATAATATTGTGCACCTTTTGTAAAAATAATAGGCACGGACGTTAGCGATATTACATTATTTACAATAGTTGGTTGGCCTAAAAAACCTTCAATAGCAGGTAAGGGGGGCTTTGAGCGTACTAAACCACGCTTACCTTCTAAGCTTTCGAGTAATGAGGTTTCTTCGCCGCAAATATAAGCACCAGCACCTATGCGCACTTCTAGATCAAAATGATTA
This sequence comes from Pseudoalteromonas denitrificans DSM 6059, assembly GCF_900112265.1. Lineage (GTDB taxonomy): Bacteria > Pseudomonadota > Gammaproteobacteria > Enterobacterales > Alteromonadaceae > Pseudoalteromonas > Pseudoalteromonas denitrificans. The sequence goes on from NZ_FOLO01000015.1 coordinate 67,160, forward strand.
TTTGAAGTGCAAATATGTTTACCTAAATAATTTTTATCGTAAGCAATTTTAATGGCTTGTTCTAAAATAATTTTGGCTTGAGGATATTCACTACGTAGATAAATATAGCCTTGAGTCGCATTCACTGCGAGTCCGGCAATAATCATACCTTCAATTAAAACAAAAGGGTCTGCTTCCATTATTAATCGATCGGCAAATGTACCTGAGTCACCCTCATCAGCATTACACACTATATACTTTTGGGAAGCTGGCGCATCTAATACGGTTTGCCATTTTATGCCGGTTGGGAATGCAGCACCACCACGACCTCGTAGACCCGATGCTTTAACTTCATCAACAATTTGTTGATTATTTAAATTAAGCGCTTTTTCTAGGCCTTTAAAACCATCCAAACTTAAATAATCATCAAGGTTAATAGGGTCAATAATACCGGCGCGAGCAAAGGTGAGTCTATCTTGTTTAGCTAAATAAGGAATGTCTTTGGTTAAGCCTAAATATAAAGGGTGGTTTTGGAGTTTATCAATATTATGTTCTAATAAACCGTGCGCAATTAAGCTTTCCACATCATCAACTTCAACAGGGCCAAATGCGACTCTGCCATTGGAAGTTGCAAGTTCTAGCAAAGGTTCTAAATAAAATAATCCTCGAGAACCATTACGAATAATATTAATATTTTGTTTAGATTGAAATTTAAGCGCTTTAACAACATCATCTGCACCCATAGCAAGGGCTGTGGTATCACGAGGAATAAATACTTTAACATCCATTATTTATTCTCCTGTAATTTATTGTCTGATAAAGATAACTCGAAGGTGGTCAGTTTGTTCATTAGTTTATCGAATTTTTTATCATTCATACGACCATGCACATTATCACCTACTTTCACAGAAGGAGCACAAGCACAGTTTCCTAAGCAGTAAACAGGTTCTAAGGTGACATTTTTGTTTGTTGTTGTTTGGCCAAAATCAATGTTTAAACTTGTTTTAGCGTGATTTTCCAACTGCTTAGAACCCATAGCTTGGCATGCTTCGCCACGGCATATTTCAACAATATTTGCACCAGGTTCAGTTAAACGAAAGTGATGATAAAAACTGATCACACCATGAATTTCGGCTTCAGTTTGATTTAATTTAGTTGCAATAATGCCAAGTGCAACCTTGGGAATGAAACCATATTCATGTTGAATATCATGTAGAATAGGCAATAATCCACCGGGTAAATCTTTTTTGCTATCAACTATTATTGTTAGTTTATTGAGTTGCGCATCAGCGTTCCCCGAGGTGTTTTGTAAATCATTCATTTTATATCGCCCATTTTACATTTAACTTGCTAAGCTATTTTATTGCTCACCGGCACCCCTGCATGTGAGCTGTTTATTTCTAAGCTGTTTTTTCTAAAATTTTAGCAAAATCATTTGCACTGATTTGTTCTTGTGCGTGTTTACCGTTTTGAATAACCCAAGTACCATTAACCATTACATCTTGCACTGGATTTTTCTGACTTGCAAAGATCAAACTGTCTAAAAGGTATTTATCATTACTGGCAAATAACTTTGTTTGATCTATATCTAATACAAGTAAATCAGCTTGTTTGCCAATCGCTAAGTTACCTGTATTACTATTGGTACTTTGTGCACCACCTTGGGCCGCTTTTTGCCATAAATGTAAACCGACAGATGCCTGTTCTTTAGTGGCTAAAATAGCACGTTGTTGTTTTATTAATCTTTGTGCATATTCCAACCAACGTAACTCTTCGATAGGGTTCACCGAAATATGGCTATCAGAGCCAATAGCAAAGGTGCCATTTTCAGCTAAAAATTCTGTGGTAGGGAATATGCCATCACCTAAATTAGCTTCTGTTGTTGGGCAAATACCTGCAATAGCACCTGTTTCTATAATGCCTTGGCGCTCACTTTCATCTATATGGGTTGCATGAATTAAACACCAATGCTCGTCTAAATTAGCATTATTTAATAACCACTGCACCGGTCGCTGTCCATAATGCGACAGGCAGTCATCAACTTCCTTTTGTTGTTCACTAATATGAATATGTATCGGGGCTTTGTTATCTAAATTTCTAACATGAGCAACCGCACTGTGTAGAGACTCTTTATCTACAGCACGTAATGAATGAGGGGCAATACCAACATTAGTATTGCTGTAGTTATGTGTCAGAGAAAAGCAATCACTTACTAATTGGTTGAATTGTTCTATCGAATTAATAAAACGTTTTTGTCCATCATTGGGCTCTATTGGACCAAAACCACTGAAGCGATACATAACTGGTAGTATCGTTAAACCTATGCCTGATGTGCTAGCCGCTTTAAATATAGACTCAGCCATAGTTGCCAGTGGCGTGTAAATTTGCCCATCAATTTGATGATGCAAATAATGAAATTCAGCTACTCGGGTATAACCCATTTTTAGCATTTCAATATATAACTGAGTTGCGATCACTTGAGCATCATTGGCCGATAACTTATCAAGAAATTGATACATGATTTTCCGCCAAGTCCAAAAGCTATCTTGTCCTTCGCTGCCTTGTTCGCTAAAACCTGCAAAGGCGCGTTGAAAGGCATGAGAATGACAATTAACCATACCAGGGATCACTGCGCCTTTAGCTATTTCAGCATTTTCAACTTGGCCTGCTTCAATCGCCGTAATAACCCCTTCAGAAATAGTGATTGTTTTATTGCTGTGCCAACCATCATTTAATAATATTTTTTTTGCAAATAATTTCATTTTAATACTCTTTATTTTTCTTGAGCAAAACTAGCTAAAGTTTCAACCAGTTGTTTCAATTTTGGTTTCACGGCATAAGCTTTGTTAATGTTGTATTCATTGCTGGGCTCGTTCATATAAGTACGTTGTGATAACTCAAGCTGTAACGCATGAATATTTTGCTCTGGCTGGCCAAAATGACGAGTAATAAACCCGCCCTTAAATCGTCCATTACTTATACTGCTATATGGTGAGAAATCTAAACTTTCAACTTGCTTCATCAGGCTTTCATCACAACTTGCTCCATTGGCTGTGCCAAAATTAAAGTCGGGTAATTGGCCTTCAAAAAACCGTGGAACATGAGATAAAATAGAATGTGCTTCAAGCAATACAGCTTTACCAAATTCTTGTTGCATTTGGTTTAAAGTTTCTTTAATGGCTAAGTGATATGGACGCCAATAAAGCGCAACTCTGCGTTGAATTTCAGTTTCATCAGGCTTCATGCCTTCTAAATATAGAGGAGAGGAGTCAAAGGCGGTTGTAGGACAAAGCTCAGTTGTATCTTGACCTGGATATAAGTTAACGCCATCAGGATCTCGATTTAAATCGATTACAAAACGGCTATATTTTGGATTAATAATATAAATACCAAGCTCATCTGCAAAGTCGTATAACTTATCCATATACCAATCGGTATCTACAACATTGAGCGCTTTATCTGTCATAGTCGTTTTTATATCATCAGGAATACCTTCACCGTTATGCGGCATGCTGATCAATAATGGAATTTTTCCTTTGCTGAGTGTGTAACTTGATGTCATTTTATTACCCTTAGCTGTCACTGTTATGATATTTAACGAGCTTGTATATACAAGTTGTGGGTATAATTTACCATGCCTAATCAAAACAGCCAACTCTATAACCAGAATTTTAAATATAGAGAGTTTGTAAAAAATAAAAAAGCAAAATGAGGGATAAGTTTTTATTTAGTTTTAATGATGTTTAACTTTTTGAAAAGCTATGGATATTTTGATGTGAGGCTCATAGTGAGAGGTTTATTTGTTTAATTTTGAATTAAATAAAAACAGATATTAAATATAAATTAACGTGTAAAGACGTTATTTTTTAATTATTAAATAAAATAAGTACTCTTTGAGGGAAATTAAGACGTTTCCAATATCGTCTCACATCGGTATAAATATAAGATGTAATCTATTTCTTCTTTACTTAAGATCTCTAGTAAAAGATGCATAATAGCCTTCCAATTAAAAGTTCAAATTCTATTCATCCATCATTTCATAAAACCTTGTAATGTCGTACCTTAAATGTGTAAGTTATTGTGGTGAAAATGTAATGAGATGCAAATAAAAAATTGAGCGAGATTACAAATGTCATAAAAATGAAATTATTTTTTTTTATTATGTTTAAAAACTTGAGATAGTAATCAATATTATGAATAAGTCATTTAATGGCCATAGCGATGAGTTGATTTCGCAATTAAAGAAATTAGCACAATTGTCACAAAGTGAATTTGAAATTAATATTTCATATCAAAAAATGCTTGATGAGCAAGAGTATCGAGAGTTAGTTTTAAAAGAGCTGTTTGAGTTAAATCACCCTGATATTATTGAAGTTATTAATTGGATTAATAACTATTCAGCTACTCCTTCAATGTCATCTGAAAGCGAAAATTTGGTAGATAAAAAAAATCAGAAAAAGACATTTTTAGTTATTTCATTATTTTTTATTATGTCAACCGTTTTAGTTTCATTCTTTTTTATGCCGCAGATGTATGATACATCTGAAAAAATGACTTCTAAAAACGTACAAAAACCAGAGTTGCTGGCCTATAAAGCTTTAAAAGGAACGCAAAGCAAAACCCCTATAAAAATGACTTTACCTGCTAAAGATGCTGAAATTTCGTTTAGAATTCATGGTTCAAATACCATAGGTGAGAAACTGGCTCCAGCTTTGTTAGTAGATTATTTACAGCAACAAGGTGTGAAAGATTATCTCTGGATAGCAGGAAATAACGCAGTCGAGCGCACTTTACAATATATTAAAAACAATAAGGCTTATGCAATTGAATTACATGCACATGGCTCAAGCACGGCATTTAAAGATTTAAAACTTGGAAAAACAGATTTAGGCATGGCGTCACGTCGTATAAAATCAGCAGAGGTAACAGACTTAAAAGCTAAGTTAGGTAATTTAAATAAAGTTGGAAATGAACATATTATTGGTTTAGATGGGCTCGCCATCATAGTGAACCAAAATAATCCAATTCAACATATTTCTACTGAAAAATTAGCTAAAATTTTCTCTGGTGAAATAAATAACTGGGCACAACTAGGAGGCATTGACCTGAAAATAAAGCTATTTTCACGAGATGCACAATCGGGAACTTGGGATACATTTAAAAGTTTAGTTTTGAAAAAATTTGATAAAAAACTATCAAATACTGCAAAAAGGTTAGAATCAAGTTCAGCACTTTCTACTTTAATATCTCAGGATGAAGCTGCCATCGGTTTTATTGGTTTGAATTATGTATTGCACAATAAAGCTTTGGCGATTTCTGAAGGTGCGGGCACTACGGCTATTTTTCCAACGCGCTTTACTATTGGTACTGAAGATTATGCACTAGCCCGAAGATTATATTTTTATACTCCTACTTCAGCTTCCAATACGGTGAAAGATTTTGCGCAGTTTGCAATTTCCTTATTGGGCCAAAACATTGTAGAAAAAACAGGATTAATTTCACAAAATATAAAAGTTGAAAATGCATATCCCCTAAAAGGTGCGCCCAAAAAGTATAATGAATATACCAAAATCGCGAAACGTCTTTCTTTAAATTTTAGGTTTAATTATGGTGATAAAGAGCTTGATAATAAAGGTAAGCGAGATTTGCAAAGATTGATTCATTTTATGGAGCAAAATAATGGTAGGAGACTTGTTTTAATGGGTTTTTCAGACAGTATTGGCGCTAAAATCAAAAATACGCAATTATCTTTGACTAGAGCTATGTCTGTTGAAAGGGAGCTAGTAGCAAGAGGTATTCCAGTAATGGCAATTGAAGGGCTGGGGGAAGCACTGCCCGTTGCCAATAATAATACTGAAACGGGCCGTGAGCGTAACCGTCGCGTAGAAGTATGGCTGCTTTAAGTGAATTTCAGATGCAATATTAATTGTATTGCATCTACTTTGATTATTATCTTTGAAGTTTACAGGAAAAAATAAAGATTTAATCGTATTGTCATAAATGCCATTTAACATGCAGGAATTATATCGTTTTAAGAGTGCATATTATGTTTACTATTTTTTCGCAACAAGAAAATTTAATAGCTGTTTTTAATAAATACTCCGTAAAAGAAGCCCTTCAAGTAAAATTCAATATCGCACAGGCTATTAAGGCCTTGAATATTCCATCTGATGAACTTGTACAACAGATGCGTAATGAGGGCTTGTGCATTACTGATTTCAGCTTAAAGCAAAATGAATCTAAAATTTCAAATGAAAGTTCACCGAGTATTATTCGAAATCATCTATTTAAAGTCTTTTTAGATAAACAAAAACTAATAGATTTAATGAGTGGTTTCTCTATGGCAGAGTCTATTGAGATCAGAGGATTATTGAATCAAAATATAAGTGAACTTAAATTACCATCAGATAATTTAATTGCACAAATGGAGCAAGAAGGTTTGTCTTTACAGCGTATTGGTATTGAAAATACTTCACCTCAAACTACAGTATCTTCCATTAAATTAGCGAGAACAAAAGAAGTATTAGCACAAGCGATGAATACAAATTTGGTAGACAAAAAATTACGTATTAAGTCGCAATTAAATGCGCTGCTAGAAGGAGAATCAGAATCAAAAAAGTCAAAAATTAAAAATGCGTCTAATGATTGTGCTACAGCAAAACAACAAGATTCTTCTGTAAAAACAGCTGAAAATGTGGTGAAAAAGCTCAGTTTACAAGAGGCTTTAGAGCGCTCTTTGCAAACTGATTTAACTCCTTCAGTGAATTGTTAAATTTTAATTGGCAAAACTAACTTAAATACTACACCGGAACCGTCGGATAAATTGTTCGCTGTTAATTTACCATTATGATAATCGGCTACTAAACGGGCAATATATAAACCTAATCCTAAATGGGGCTTTTTCTGTAGTGATTGGCTGCGTACCGATACCATAGAGTCAAAAATATGCTCTCCGATATCAACAGGTAAAGAAGGACCTTTATTGCTTACTGAAATTTCAGCTGATTGATTGTTAATCGTATATAAAACTGAAATTTCTGTGTTTTCACTTGAAAACTCAACGGCATTAGCAATTAATTTATCTAATAGTTGTGCAATAAACTCTGGTACGCCTTGCATTAAATTTGGCTCTACATTGAGGTTTAATTCAAACGTTTTTTCAGCATAAGCCATTTGATATCCTTGCATGCACCCCGACACTACTTTTGTTAAATCGAATCCTTCAGCTTCCGCACTTTGAATGCTTTGCTCTAAACGTGTAGCTTCACTCATAGTGGTGATGATTTTATTTAATCGGTTTACACCTTCGGTTGCTCTTTCAATATATTTTTGACTCTCTGTGTCTAAGTTTTGTAATTGCAGGCTTTCTAGTGATGAACGCACTACAGCAACAGGTGTTCTAAGTTCGTGTGATAATCGTGATGACATATTTTCTAAATAGTGGGTATAACCACCTAACCGACCAACGATATTGGCAAAACTACGAGATAAATCACCAATTTCATCTTTAGCTTTAGAGCTTTTAATAATACCTAAAATACGACCTTGGGGGTCAATTGCAGCTTCCGCAGCATCTCTAAGTGTACGTATACGGCTAGAAATACGGGAGGCAAAAAAGAATAATATTAAAGTCCCTATTAACATTACGGTTAAAATTACCGTAAATAATTTTTCTAAAGCTTTATTTCTTAAAGTACGAACACCATTTGTCGTTTCTTCGGCAATGACAGCACCCATCACTTTATCATCAATCCAAATAGGGTAAGCGGCAGATAAGATAAGTGCTTTTTTGTCGGGGGTTAAGCGCCAACTTGACTCTGGTTTTCCCTTTAAAGCAGCTACAATATGCTTACCTTGTAATGAGGTGACATCAAATAAGGTATCTAAAAAATCAGCTGGTGGCTTAGTTAAAATTTTATAATATAAAGGATGGAGATATTGGGTTTCAAATTGTCGCCATTTACTTATTTTATTGGGATCATCATTTAGACTTTTTGACCAAACACCATCAGCATCTTGAATTTTCCCTGATTGCGCCAATACTCTATGATGATTATCGACAACCCAAATGCGACTGCCTGAATGTCCCATGCCTTTTATAATACGCTCGATTTCAGGTGAAGGTAATAATACAGATCCTAATTGTGTTAAATCCTGCAAATTTGAAGTCGATATTGTTTTCACCGGAGTGTCTATATTGTCTATATCAACTATCGCAAATCCTAATTTGTTGCCTATCATATTTAATGGCATGCGAATTTCTATATTGTAACCAAAATCAGTTCTCGAAAAGTGTCCTTGAATTCTAGCTATGGGTGTAAGGTTTGACTCATCATATGCCGTGATCCAGCCATCATTTTTAGGAGCAATAATATAGTTTAATAATGAGCCCTCTGGACTTTTGAGGGCTATTTTCAGGTGATCATTTCTTGTAATGCTTAAACTATTTGCACCTCGATACTTTAAAATATTATCTTTTACTTTAAATACGGCATAAAGATAATTTTGATATTTACCCACCATATGGCTAAAGGATAAGTCACTTTCTTGATGTGCTGAATTAATCGGTGTTAAATAGCTTTTATCATAATGCCAAAATAAAGGACGGTAAGTTTTCCAGTCATGTAATTTGCCATCTAATTGGATGCGATTGGGTAAGTTATAAGCGTATAAATCACGCCCTTTTACCACTTGTTGTAAAAAACTGGCTTGTTCATCAAAAAGTTTAGGTCGTTCATGTAACGCAGTTGCTAATGCTCGGGTGGTACCAACTAAGGTTTTTTCTTGTCCTTGGCGTAAATATTTCTCCATTTCCCAAACATACTCATAACCTAACCAAGGTAGCAAAGCCAAAAAACATGAAAGTAAAATAAACTGACTGCGTAAACCAAAGCGCATTAAGCTTGCTCCCAGCGGTAACCCATTCCATAAACTGTATCAATGCAATCAAAGTCAGGATCAAGTTTGATAAACTTTTTACGAATGCGTTTTACATGGGAAGTGATAGTACTATCATCTACATAAATTTTGGCATCATGCATTAATTCATTTCTACTTTTCACATGGCCTGGGCGATTTGTTAAAGAATGCACCATCCAAAATTCAGTCACGGTTAAGTCTAATAAAGCCTCTAACCAAAATACTTGCATGCGTTTATTATCTATTTTGAGTTTACCTCGAGTAATAATGTTTTCCTCTAATGCCGGTAGCTCTAGGGCTTCCATTCGGCGAAATAATGCGGCTATACGTGCAGCCAAATGTGGCAGACTTATATCTTTAGTTAAATAATCATCAGCGCCCATTCTTAACCCACAGACAGTATCTATTTCACTGTCTCGTGCGGTTAAAAATATAATCGGAATCGTTTTAGATAAAGAGCGTAAAGTTTGACATAAGGCGAAACCACCATCAATTTCATCCCCTAATCCTATATCAATAATGGCTAAGTCGGGTAAGGCACTATTAAAAGCAAGTTCGGCCTCTGGACGAGATGCATAACCACTTACTTGATAACCTTGCTTAGACAGCATTTCGCTGTAGTTTTCTCTAATGGCTGTTTCATCTTCAATGATGGCTATTTTTTTCATTTAGTATCTCAGGTTTAACGTATATCGCTTTGTTGTATAGAACTATACCTAAAATACTGACTATTAAAATGCAAAAAAGCACATTGCCATTTTTTTGCCACAATTGACCTTTGCATTGCCATTTTTCATCCCTTTTATCGCCATATCAGCGTGTTTTAATTAATTCATCAACCAAGCACAACCAACTAATTAAATAATTTAAAACATTGAGGCAAACATAATGAAAAAATCTACTTTTAACTTAAATAAAACAGCACTTACTTCAGCATTAGTTTTGGCACTTTGCGTTCCAACATTTTCAGCACAAGCAGCGTCACATAAACCAAAAGAAATACAAACAGAAGAAGTGATAGGTTTGAGCTCAGGTGCTGTAATCGGTGCTGTATTTGGCGGCCCGATAGGTGCCTTTATAGGGGCGTTTACAGGTACCTTAATCGGAAAAATCGAAGTGGATAAAGAACAAATAGACTCAAAAAATAAGCAAATAGTGGCTATGGAATTTAAAACGCAAAACTATCAAGAGCTTGTAGCTCAAACTGAAAATCTAGAATCTCGATTGGAAGAGGTTGAGTTTGAAAAAGTTCAACTGCAAAAACAACGTATCAATAATTTAATGGCTATGACGGTTCAGTTCAGAACGGGTTCTGCAAAAATTGAATCTCATTTTGCTAAACAATTATCGGAACTTGCTCAAGTGATGAAAACAAATCCAGATATCCAAATAGACCTAAATGGTTTTGCTGACCAAAGGGGAGAGGAAGCATTTAACTTAAAACTTTCTAAAGCACGCGTGGCACAAGTTCAGCAGTATTTAATTAAACAAGGTGTTGATCATAAACGTTTATCTAGTCATGCCTTTGGTGAAAGCCAAGCAGTTGCAAAACAAACCGATTATGAAGGTGATTTTTTTGACCGTCGAGTAACCGTTAAGGCTAAAAAGGTGCAGTCTAAAACACACACAGCGAGTAATCAGTACTAATCACTTTAAGGTTAATTTATTACAGGCCACAAGATGGCGTTAATTACAGGTTGAGGTATTTATCTTTTTAAATGCCTCAATAAAAAGGTTTCCTTATGATGATACTTGCCAAAGTGCTAGGGTTTACAGTAAATAACTGTAAAACTAGCCTTTTTTTACTCACACTGTTTATATGCCAATCAGGACTTGCTTTTGAAGTTGAAAAACCTAGGTTGGAGCTCAAAACACTCAAAGGGGAAGAGATTAATTCAGCTATTTTATTAACAAGCCATGCCGACATGACAATAACAGGTTTGATCAATCAAGTTGATGTTACTCAAACATTTAAAAATACGCATGAAAGTTCGGTTAATGCACGTTATGTTTTTCCCTTACCTGATGAATCTGCGGTATACCAATTAGAAATGAAGATTGGTGAACGAGTAATTAAGGGGGAAATAAAGGAAAAACAAATGGCTAAACGCATTTTTCAAAAAGCTAAAAAGCAGGGAAAAAAAGCCAGCTTAGTGACACAAAAGCGTGCCAATATATTTGTGACTCAAGTGGCAAATATACCTGCCGGTGAAGAAATAACGATTAAAATCAGTTATCAGCAGGTTTTAAGTTATAAAAATCAAGAGTTTTCACTGCGTTTTCCTATGGTTGTTGCGCCTAGATATCAGCCCAAAACTATGGTTTTTGATGAAGACTTAGCATCAGGCTGGATCTATCAAAATAATATCAAAGCGAATACAGAAATAACCAAAACACCCTTAGCTTTAGCTGAACCCAAAAATAAAATGTCGCTTAATATCATATTAAATTCAGGATTTGTTTTAGCGAATATAAAATCACCTTATCATCAAATTGATGTTGAAAATTTAGATATCGGAAAATATAAGATCAGCTTAACTGAGAATAAAACATTAGCAAATCGAGATTTTGTTTTACGCTGGAAACCAGAGCAAGGCAATGAGGTTCAGGCAGCTTTATTTAGTGAAAAGTTGAGTGGAATATCACATGGTACACAATCTGAAGATAATTATGCCTTGATAATGTTAATGCCTCCATCTAATGAATTTCAAGCACAACAAAGGTTACCCAGAGAGCTTGTTTTTGTCATAGATACATCAGGATCTATGCATGGCAATTCTATGGAACAAGCAAAACAAGCACTATTTTTAGCATTAGCTGATTTGAATCCAGAGGATAGTTTTAACATTATTGAGTTTGATTCAAATGTGGATGCTTTAAGTGAACATGCTATACCGGCAACTGATTTTAATTTAAGGCGTGCAAAGCAGTACGTTTATAACTTGCAAGCTGATGGAGGGACTGAGATTGCAAAAGCATTTACGCGAGTATTAGATAGCAACATACAAACTGATTTCTTAAGGCAAGTTATATTTATGACTGATGGCAGCATTAGCAATGAACAACAGGTTTTTGAACAAATCAAAAATACAATAGGCACAAGTCGATTATTTACTGTGGGTATAGGTTCTGCGCCTAATAGTTATTTTATGCGCAGAGCTGCTGATATAGGTCGAGGTAGTTTTACTTTTATAGGCAGCAGCATAGATATTAAGCCGCAAATGCAATTTTTATTAAAGCAACTTAAAAATCCTTCTTTGAAACAATTACGTATAGAAGGTGAAGCATCAGAAGTGATAGATTTTTGGCCTAAACCTATTCCTGATTTATATTTTTCAGATCCTTTAATGGTTGCTCTTAAATTAAACAAAAAACAGAAAAAAATAAATATATTAGGGCAAAGCATTCATGGTGAATTTAAAGCACAATTAAATATTACTGAGCCGGCTATTGGGGATTCAATTTCACGTATTTGGGCAAGACAAAAAATAAAGTCACTTCTTTTATATAAAGATACTTTTGATAAAAAAAGTATAGATACCAAACAAGAAGTATTGAATTTGGCGTTAAAACATCATTTGCTCAGCCCATATACTGCTTTTGTTGCTGTTGACTCTGGACCTATCACTACAGATGATATTGTGAATAAGGCAAGTAAAACCCAAAAAATAAAAGGCATGCGCCCAGCAGGTTGGACTATGGGCTCTAAAAAGTACGTTTTACCACAAACAGATGGTCAAAGTTGGCTTAAAATATTGTTAGGTATGTTAATTGTTTTATTATCAGTAGTTTACTGGCGATACCAAAGATATAAAAGAATTAATTAGTTTTCTTCCTATATGTCATAACTGAGCATATCGGATAGTGTCATTCAAAATTGATAGTGTCACTTTAATGACTAAGGTGATGCTGTTGAAGGGGAGGGCGTTTTTAGTTCAAAAAAGAAGGCGTTATTTATATCCAACTAAATTGGAGATGTTATGAAACAATATTTTGCAGTTTTTTTGTGTTGCATCGGTTTTTGGCAATTAGGTTCTGGTTTATATATGCAAATGAAAGCGCAATTGGCACAATATTTAATATCACAAGCTTGGCAAAAAAACATACTTGAAGGAGGCTCTAAGCAAATACAACCTTGGTTTTATGCTGATACTTGGCCTGTTGCTAAACTTGAAGTACCAAGTTTAGGCATAGAAGAATATATTCTATCTGGTGCATCGGGCCGAAACTTAGCTTTTGGGGCAGCTCACTTTTTACCTTCTGCAAAAATACATGAAATAAATAAAAATCAAACAGGAAAAGCGGGTTTAATCGCAGGCCATAATGATACAAATTTTGCGTTTCTATCTCAGTTAAATATAGAAGATACATTTAATATTACATTGCATAGTGGTTTAAAAATACAATATCAGATTAGTAATATACGCATTATTCACCAGTCTGATACTGCATTTTTACAACCCAGTGAGCAAATGACTAGCCATTTATATTTAATGACATGTTACCCATTTAATGCATTGCAAGCGGGTACCGAACAACGTTATTTGGTTGAATCCATTGCTATTTGATTTCTATATTAATTATGTTGGTCGTTTATGAAAAGTGAAAATTAACTTGTTTGTAACTTCCGGCAAAGTAACGCATAAAATTTTCAAAAATAGTAATATTTAACTTAGCTGTTTTGGGTTATGACTCTAAGTGGGTAATCTTAATATTATTTTTACAAAGTTCCTTTTTATTTACTAAGCTTAACGGTAATTGAGTAAAATTTAGATTAACTTAAAAGGAGTTTTTTTGATCAGGCAAGTAAATCATTGTGCCCATGACTGGTTAATATCTTTGACCCAGCAAGATGACGAGTCTGAACTCGATTTAATACTGATTTCGGCCATTCAATCTGTCTTGTTTGGTACTAAACTGATTATTTATATTAATAAATTTTTGGACCACACTCATAGACCAAAACAAATAAACTTAAAAAAGACACAGTCACCTTTAATATTATCTGATGATCAAGTGGATGAAATTATCGCTAAAGTGGGCTCTAATAAAATTCATATAGGTGAAATAAACTCTAAAACAGTTACTTATTTTCCAATATATCATTTTGGTGATGTACTAGGCTTTGTATTAGCTTATGGCAGTAATGAATTTTCGAACCCTCAAATATCAACAGCGGTAAGTATTTTAAATGTATATGCTAATCAGTTGTTTACTTTGTTTCGGGCGAAAATAGACCCCTTAAGTGAGCTTTTAAACCGTCAAACCTTTGATAAAAAAATACAGGAAATATTATCAGGACAAGGTTTTTTATCTCCAAGAACGCCAATTCCTGCAGATAGTGTTTGGCATTTGGCTATGCTTGATATTGATCATTTTAAGCGAGTAAATGATCAATATGGTCATGTAATTGGCGATGAAGTGATTATTCTTATTGCCCGATTAATAAAAAATAGTTTTCGTAGTGAAGATTATGTTTTTAGATACGGTGGTGAGGAATTTGCTATTTTATTTCAATGTAAAAAAAGTGAAGATGCTTTTCAAGTTCTAGAGCGGTTGCGAAGCGCAATTGAGGAGTTTGAATTTCCTCAGGTCGGAAAGCTAACAATTAGTGCTGGCTTTACATCATTAGTCGATTATGAAATGGTGCCAGCTTTAGTGCAAAAGGCTGATTTAGCCCTTTATCATTCTAAAAACTCAGGAAGAAATAAAGTTGCGAATTTTGATCAAATAGCTGAAAGTACTAATGGCATTCTAATTACAGGTAATGATCCTGAGCTTTTTTGAGCTATGTTGTGGACCCCTCTTTGCATTTTACTCTAATATGGTTAAAATGCGCGCTTAATTTAATTTTAGGAGCGTTTGAATGAAATTGGTTCGTTGGTTACTTGGTCGTATTATTTTGTTATTGGATTTTATTTTCACACCAAAAAGTGTCAAGCGAGCTCCTGAACTTCAAGAGTTAGTTAATCAAAAAACAAAAGACCTCTCACTTTATCAATTTAAAGCATGCCCATTTTGTGTAAAAGTAAGGCGCTCAATGAAACGTAATGGATTAAATATTGAAACGCGTGATGCAAAAAAAGATGTATTACATCGCCAAACTTTATTAGAAGAAGGTGGCAGAGTCAAAGTGCCTTGTTTACGTATCGTAAATGGCAATGATGTGACTTGGCTTTATGAGTCAAACGATATAATCAGTTTCTTAGAAAAAGAAGTCGCATAATTAACTCAATTGGCGATTTACATAGATAAACCTGTAAATCGCATACTTTTAATATTCCTCCCTTTTCCTTTTATTATGTCTTTTCCTGTATTAATTTTAGAAAATTTAAGTTAAATATAACTAAACAGAACTTTAAATTGAGAGATTAATGTCGGCATTATTAGAAGTTTCCGATTTAAAACGGTATTTTTTAAAAAATAAAGCCGTTGATGGCCTGAGCTTTAGTGTGAAAAAAGGTATTTGTTTTGGCCTTTTGGGGCCTAATGGCGCGGGTAAAACAACCACTATCGAAATGCTGGAAGGCATAGTGAAGCCGACTTCAGGTCAAATCTTATACCAAGGAAAACCTTTAGATAAACATATTTATCACCAACTGGGTATTCAATTTCAACATACGGCATTACAAGACCATCTCACAGTATTAGAAACTTTAAAGATGTTTTCAGCATTTTATGAACATACAATTAAAATTGATGATTTAATTTCTTTATGTCATTTAGAAGATTTTGTTTATCAAGATCATCAAAAGTTATCTGGAGGGCAAAAACAACGTTTATTATTAGCACTTGCTTTAATTAATGACCCTCAACTGGTTTTTTTAGATGAGCCTACTACAGGTTTAGACCCTCATAGCCGGCGTTTATTTTGGGATTTAGTAAATCAAATAAAATCTCAAGGTAAAACGATTATGCTTACAACACATTATATGGATGAAGCTGAATATTTGTGTGATGAAATCGCAATTATGGACAAAGGCAAAATTATTGCTTTAGATACACCTGTTTCTTTACTGCAGCAACATTTTTCAGGAGCTTTGATTAAACTTCCTAAACAGAATATTGATCAACATAGCTTTAAAGATGACATTCTAAAATTATTTAATATTCAATATGTTCAGCAAAGTGCGCAAATCCAAAGTGATGATATTCAACTAAGTTTGGTAGAGTTAATAAATCAAAAAGTATCACTCGAAGGGCTTCAGGTTAAATCTGCAAATTTAGATGATTTATTCCTAAAATTAACCGGTCATGGATTAGAAGGAGTTAAAAATGTTTAAACGATTTTTAGCTGTATTAATAGCAAGGAATTATGAGTTTTTTCGTGACAGAGCTGCTTTGGGCTGGAATTTGATTTTTCCTGTTTTATTGGTTGTTGGTTTTGCATTTATATTTTCAGGTGACGGTAAAACACTTTATAAAATAGGCATTTTAAATGATTTTAAACAGGCCTCACAAAATCAAGCTTTAATGCAGCTAAAGCATATAGAATTTGTATCTTATACTGAAGAACCTCTTGCCATGATAAAGTTACGGCAGCATAAAATAGATTTATTAGTTGATTTTAATAAACAATATTACTGGATAAATGAATCTTCAAGTTCGGGATATATTGCAGAAAAACTATTATTGGCAGCACACAAAAATTTTCAACGCCAAGTTATTGAAGGTCGGGAAATTCGTTATCTAGATTGGGTTGTGCCAGGTATATTGGGAATGAATATGATGTTTTCATGCTTATTTGGTGTTGGCTATGTCATTGTAAGGTATAGAAAAAATTCAGTACTAAAGCGTCTTCATGCAACCCCATTAAAAGCGATTGAATTTTTGTCTGCTCAAATATGTTCTCGTTTATTTATTGTAATGTCACTGAGCATGGCTATTTTTTTAGCGTGTAATTGGTTGTTTAATTTTTATATTTTAGGCAGTTTATTTGATTTATTTATAATTGCTTTATTAGGCACCATTAGCTTGATCTCTTTGGGGTTATTAATTGCATCGCGTTCAGAATCTGAAGAATTTACGGGTGGTATGCTCAATGTTGCTTCTTGGCCCATGATGATGTTATCTGGTGTATGGTTTTCTTTGGAAGGAAGTCCTGAGTTTATTCAGGCTATAGCACAATTGATCCCTTTAACTCATATGTTAGAAGCCGCAAGAGCTATTATGCTTGATGGTGCAACTTTATGGCAGATTAAAAGTCATATTATTGCTTTATTAGTCATGACTTTTATTTTTTTAACCTCTGGTGCTTTGTTATTTCGTTGGCAAGGGCAAGCAAGATAAAAAAGGACTGTTAGATAGTTTACCTATCTTATTTTCTTGAGCAGATAGATAGTTGTTATCTAACACCTGAGTATTTTGTAACCGTGATATATTAAAATTATTTATCGAATCACCATTAACTAAATATATATTATTGTGCAGACTTTTAATAACTCTTTTTATGCTTGGTTTTGCATTTAAATAAATATCATCGCAAATAAAAACACCACTAAGATGGTGATATTTATCTAGATAATCAGTCATCTGGGAAATACTCAATTCATCTTCAAAATTACAATAACAATAATCTTCTATTAAGTGGTCATACATCATTTTTAATAACTTTCGTGTATCCTCACCTGTTCCTATGATTGTTGATTTATGTTCGGTGACAAAATAACAAAATTGGCGAGTAGAAAATAATGGATTATCAATAAGCAAAAAACGGTTTCCGTTTAATAACATTTTACTTTCCTTAGTAGCGTGTTTTATCAGATTGTATTTTGTTTTTTATAACGGTGCATTAACTTAGGTTAATTAAGGATGAATTAATGGATAAGTATCAAGAGCTTTTATCAAATGTGATCGATCAAAATAAATTACCAACTTTGAATTATAAAGCTGGAGATGTTTTGTTTCATCAAGGCATCGTTGAATCAAAATTATTTTGGATTAAATCGGGTTTGGTTAAATTAGTTTTTATTCAGCCTGATGGTAAAGAGTTTGTTAAAGCTTTTTTAGCTGAGAATGATCTGTCGGGAAGTTTGATGAGCGTTGTTTTTCATAAACCTTCACCCTATGCATGTATTTGCATTGAAGCATGTGAAGTCATTGCGATACCTTATAAAAAAATTAGAGATTGGTCTGAGAAAAACCCTCAACTTAAAGATGTTGAGTTACAATTTATGCAACAACTTACCGCAAGAAAAGAAGAAAGAGAATATCAGTTTTTATGTCTTACGCCCCAACAAAGATATGAAACATTTAAAGTTCAATACCCACATATTTTTAAACGCATCAGTCAGGCTGAATTAGCGTTATTTTTAGGAATTACACCTGTTGCTCTGTGTCGAATAAACGCGAGGTTACAGGCTTTAGTTGAATAAAATTTAAAGAATTAATATTAATTTAAGAGAAACCTATATTATTAACTTTTTATACTAAGCTTAGATTAGTCAATGATTTACTTAAAGGAATATTATGACTCCTCAACAGTTGGAACTCGTTCAGGCATCGTGGGAAAAGGTTGTTCCTATCGCCAAACAGGCTGCTGATTTATTCTATGGACGCTTGTTTGAAATTAATCCTGCGTTGCGAAGTATGTTTTCTAGTGATATTGAAGCGCAGGGCAAAAAACTGATGCAAATTTTGACAACAGTTGTAAGAAGTTTAAAGCAATTTGATAAGGTTGAGATTGCTGTCTGGCAATTGGGTCGACGTCATCATGTTTATGGTGTTAAAAAAGCAGATTTTGATTCTGTTGCTTCGGCATTATTGTGGACCTTACAACAAGGGTTGCAACAAGTTTATACCTCTGAAGTTGAAGAAGCTTGGGTTGCGGCTTATACGGTTTTAGCTGGAATAATGCAAGCTGGTGCAGATTATCCTTATGCAAATTTTGATAAATGGAAAGCTGAGCAGGTATAAGGTAAGAAAAAAGGTGGGCAAGCCACCTTTTAAATTTATTAATATCTGTGTAATTTACCAGTTTTTTATACTTGCTAAAATACCTTGACTATCTAATCCCATTACTTTGTTCATTTCTTGTTGTGTACCATGTTTTATGAATTCGTCAGGAATGCCTAAGTTTAATGTTTTTACATCTAATTTATTTGTTTGAACATACTCATTAACTGCAGAACCAGCGCCACCCATAATTGCATTATCTTCTAAAGTAACAAATAGCTCATGATCTTCGCTAAGCGCTGTTAATAAGCACGTATCAAGGGGTTTAATAAAGCGCATATCAACTAAGGTTGCATTAAGTTCATCGGCAACCGACTTTGCGTTGTCTAATAAAGTACCAAAAGATAAAATAGCTATTTTTTTACCTGTTTTAATTGTATTTGCTTTACCTAACGCTAGTTTTGTCATTTGAGACGCGACTTTCATATCACCGGCTGTGCCTCTTGGATACCTTACTGCAACAGGTCCATCTAAATGATAGCCAGTGTATAGCATTTGACGACATTCATTTGTATTAGAGGGGGCCATGATGATCATATTGGGAATACAACGCATAAAACTCAAATCATAAGCGCCATGATGTGTTTCACCATCAGCACCTACAATGCCGGCACGGTCAATGGCAAATAAAACTGATAAATTTTGTAATGCGACATCATGAATTAGCTGATCATAAGCACGTTGTAAAAAACTAGAATAAATAGCAACAATAGGCTTTAGACCTTCGCATGCAAAACCTGCAGCAAGCGTTACAGCATGTTGCTCAGCAATGGCTACATCAAAATATTTATCCGGAAACTCTTTTGAAAAACGAACCATGCCAGAGCCTTCTCGCATGGCAGGTGTAATAGCAACTAATTTATCGTCAGTTGCTGCCATATCACATAACCAATCACCAAAAACTTGTGAAAAGGTTGGAGCACTGGGTTGTGATTTTGGCAAACTCGTTGTGCTTGGATCGAATTTTGGAACGCCATGGTAACCTATAGGGTCAGCTTCAGCTGGTTTGTAGCCTTTCCCTTTTTTTGTACGTACATGCAATAACTGCGGACCCTTTAAATTACGCATGTTACGTAATGTATCGGTCAACATAGTGACATCATGCCCATCAATAGGGCCTATGTAATTAAAACCTAATTCTTCAAAAAAAGTACCAGGGATAACCATGCCTTTAATGTGTTCTTCCATTCTGCTGGCAAGTTCTTTTACTGGTGGTACGCCAGAAAGTATTTTTTTACTGCCTTCTCTAATATTGCTATAAAAGCTACCAGATAAAATACGAGCAAAATAGTTGTTTAGTGCACCAACGGGTTCTGATATTGACATCTCATTATCGTTTAAAATAACTAACATATCAGAATCTAAATTACCTGCATGATTCATGGCCTCAAAAGCCATTCCTGCTGTCATTGCACCATCACCGATAACAGCCACAACTTTTCTATCCTTCCCTTCTTTTTTTGCAGCAAGTGACATACCTAATGCTGCTGAAATAGAGGTACTAGAGTGACCAACACTGAAAGTATCATATTCACTTTCACCACGGTATGGAAATGGATGCAAACCGTCTTTTTGCCTTATAGTATGCATTTTGTCTTTACGACCCGTTAATATTTTATGAGGGTAAGCTTGATGGCCTACATCCCAAATTAACCTATCAACAGGTGTATTATAAACATAATGTAATGCAACTGTGAGTTCAACGGTACCCAGCCCTGAAGCCAAATGGCCACTGCTTTGTGAAACTGAGTTTAATAAATATTCTCTGAGTTCATCGCTCAGAGGCACTAATTTATCATGTGGCAACTGTCTAAGTTGCTCAGGCTTATCTATTAAGCTTAATAAGGGATACTTGCTGCTATCAAATGTCATGATATTTATTCGTTATCCTAATGATCTCTTTCTATTATATATGTTGCAAGGGCTTCAAGTTCGCTGGTATCTGCGTTTATGTGTTCAAGTGCTTTTAATGCATCTAAATATAATTGCCTTGCTTTATTTTTTGCGCCTTGTAGGCCTAATAATGCTGGATAAGTTGATTTGTTTGATGCTACGTCAGAACCTTGAGGTTTCCCTAATGTCTGCGTATCAGCTTCAATATCTAAAATATCATCCTGTACCTGAAAGGCTAAACCAATCGCTTTGCCGAAGCAGTCTAATTTATCGAGTATATCAGAGGTGCAATTAGGTGAACATAAAGCACCTAACTTTATCGCACATCTAAGCAGCGCACCGGTTTTTAAATTATGAATATGCTCAAGTTGTTCTAATGTGATTAATTTGTCAGTTGCGGATAAATCTAAAGATTGTCCACCACACATACCCGTTAAACCAGAAGCTTGTGCCAAAGTTGATATTAAAGATATTTGTTGCTTATGATCTATCCCAATAAATTGATGACTGGCGAGAGACTCAAAAGCTAAAGTTTGCAGTGCATCGCCTGCTAAAATCGCCGTAGCTTCATCAAATTTGATATGGCAAGTTGGTTTTCCTCGGCGTAAATTATCATCGTCCATCGCAGGTAGGTCATCATGTACTAATGAGTAACTATGAATACATTCAATCGCCCCTGCTGCAATATCTAAATCATTGTCATTGGCGTTAAGCATTTTACCTGTTAAATAAACAAGTAAAGGCCTAAGTCGTTTTCCACCATTTAATAAACTATATTTAGCAGCTGATTTGAGTTTATCGTCTGTATTTATTTGATTATCTATTAAATTGTTTAATATGAGTGTTATACGATTTTGTGCACAGATCAACTCTGGTTTGATATTTATTAATGTTGAGTTCACTACAATTATTCCGCTTCAGAATCAAAAGAAGTTAGTGCGCTACTTGTATCATTTCCCATCAAAATTTGAACTTTTTGCTCTGCTTGATTTAATTTTGCTGAAGAGGCATTTGCCAGTTGTACACCACGTTCGAAATGTTTAAGAGATTGTTCTAGGCTTAATTCACCATTTTCCATATCTGTGACTATGTTATTAAGTTCTGACATAGCTTGTTCAAAACTGAGGTTTTCTGGTTTTTTTACAGCCATAACATGATTCTCTTTAAAGTTGGAAATTGGAACGGGTAATGATTTTATGGGGGATTAGCATCGATTACAAATAACAATTAATAATAAGCATGTGTTTTTTACTTTTTTATGACTAGGATTGAATGTATAGGTAATAAATTGCGCTTGAACACTGGATGTAAATTGAATTTAAGAAAAAATTATATTTGCCGATAGTTAAAACTAACTTAATATAAACAATAAGTTTACTTCTTTTTTAAAGCTCCCTTGGAGGGTTTGTGGATTTAGCAACATTAATTGGTATGGTAGGAGCCATTGGCTTTATTGTCATGGCAATGTTACTGGGTGGCGAGTTAGGTATGTTTGTTGATATACCTTCTGTATTAATTGTATTTTGTGGTTCATGTTTTGTTGTATTATCACACTTTACTATGGGGCAATTTTTCACCATAGGTAAAATAGGTATAAAAGCCTTCATGTTTAAAATTGAATCACCAGATGATTTAATTGAAAAGTCAGTTGAGCTTGCTGACTCCGCCCGTAAAGGCGGATTTTTGGCATTAGAAGAAGCAGAAATACCGAATGGTTTTATGCAAAAAGGCATTGATATGTTAGTTGATGGTCATGATGCTGAAGTTGTCCGAGCTACTTTGCAAAAAGACATAACACTCACCACTTCACGTCACGATATGGGAGCCGGTTTATTTAAAACATTAGGTGATATAGCACCTGCAATGGGTATGATAGGTACTTTAATTGGGCTTGTTGCCATGTTATCAAATATGGATGACCCAAAAGCAATCGGCCCAGCAATGGCCGTTGCATTATTAACAACGCTTTACGGTGCTTTTTTAGCAAATGTAATTGCTATTCCAATTCAGTCAAAGCTAGAAAATCGTAGAGATGAAGAAGAACTCAACCAAAAACTGATTTTAGATGCTATTTTAGGCATACAAGATGGACAAAACCCAAAAGTGATTGAAGGGATTTTGAAAAACTATTTGGCTGAATCAAAGCGTCAAGTAGATACAGAGTCGTAAATTATGAGTGATGAATCATTGAGCATCAATAAGGGTGATAGAAGGACTGATATTTAATGTCTGAAGAAGCTGAAAAGTGTAAGTGTCCGCCTGTTGGCTTGCCTCAATGGATGGGAACCTTTGCTGATATGATGGCATTGTTAATGTGCTTTTTTGTTTTATTATTAGCCATGTCTGAAATGGATGTGCTTAAATTTAAACAAATTGCAGGTTCAATGAAGTTTGCTTTTGGTGTGCAAAATAAACTTGAAGTTAAAGATATTCCAAAAGGTACCAGTGTAATAGCGCAAGAGTTTACACCAGGTAAACCTGAACCCACCCCCATTGAGACGATTCAACAACAAACAACTGAAATGACGCAACAAATGTTAGAATTTCAAGCGGGTGATGAAGCTTCCGCGGGTGGTCGTCAAGAACAGCGGGGTAACAAACGTGGTGGTGAATCACAAAGTACAGCTAAAAAAGAAGCCGCAAAAGCCGAGCAGGCAGCAGATCAAGAACAAGTGAATGAGCTGGTTAAAAAAATAGCCCAACAGTTAGAACAACAAATTATAGATGGAGCAATTGAATTAGAGTCTTTAGGGCAGCAAATTATTATTCGTATTAGAGAGAATGGCTCATTTCCTTCTGGTAGCGCATTTTTACAACCTCAATTTAAACCTATTATTCAAGAAATCGCAGCTTTATTAAAAGATGTGCCCGGTGAAATAGAAGTCTCAGGCCATACTGATGATTATCAGGTAAGTAACGAGCTCTATTTTAATAATTGGGATTTATCGGCTAAACGTGCAGTTGCGGTTGCAAGCGAAATGCAAAAAGTGAGAGGATTTGATAAAAATCGCATGGTGGTAATTGGTCATGCAGAAACACGCCCTTTAGTTCCTAATACAGATCTCGAATCTCGCAAGCGGAACCGTCGTGTTGAAATTTCAATCATGCAAGGTAAAGCAAAAGAGTCAGATCCGATAGAAATAGGAAAATAATTGCCATTATTTTCATTACACATCTTGGCATTTAAGCTTAATTGTTATATTTTAAATTCACCATTTAGTATGGTGAATTTGATAAATATAATATAGAAAATTAAGGAAAATATTATGATAACAATTGATAAATATTCTTATATGCCTGGTGGTGGAAGTGGTAATGATGGTAATGAACCTCCTGAAAAGTAAGGTGTTATAAAAATTACTTTTATAGAATATATTTTGGATATATTGTATAGCAGCCAAGCTTTTCTAATCGCTATTGCTGCTATATTTTTGTATCTACTAAAAGATAAAAAAGCAACATTGTTTTGTTTTATAACTTTGATTTTTTTTATATGGGCTATATCTTTTAATAGTCTAGTTAAAAATTATGATCGAGTTGATTTTGTATATAGGTATATATTTTGGGCGATAAATGATATCTCCTGGATGGCTTTAATTGCTTATCTTACGATGAAAGATAAAGTGCATCTATGGCAATCGATCGCGGGCCAATTAATTGTTTTACCTGCTCCTTTGTTACAATTGATGCGTTTAGTTGACAGGCATTTTTTTGATTTAACTTATACTAATTATCTTTATTATGGTTTATTACCTCTAATAAATATGGCAACCGTTGTTTTATGTTTTTTCCCACTGATAGTTATTTTTGTAAAATACTTAAAAAGCAAAGCACTTAATGAAGAAGTTGAAGCATAATAAAGCTTTTATTTTTTATTCTTTGGCTTTATTTTATCAAGAACACCTCCTATTCTTAAAAGTGCTTAAACTCTTTTAAGCAAATGGATAAGGAGAATGGATATGCATGATAAGTATTCTTATATGCCAGGCAGCGGTGGCGGCAATGATGACCCACCCAAACCTAAATAGGAAATATGAAAAGGAAATCAATTGATTTCCTTTTTTAGTTTTATGACCATTAAAATTTTATTAGCCATAATCCTAGATTGGCAAATGATTATTATTGCACTAAGTGCTGTGGTATATATATGGTACAAAGATAAACCTGCACTTATATTTTCAGTTGTGACTTTAATATCATTTTTGATCAGCTATTTTGGTACGCCTTTTATTTTTGATCTTGACCCTGGGCGTGTATATCGGTACGTATTTTGGATAACAAATGATGTTGCCTGGATGGCTATTATTGCTTATTTAGGCATTAAAGATAAAATATCGATAAATGTGAGCATTGTTGCGCAAATATGCGTTATACCAATTGTATTAATTCAGTTATTGCGTATTGTTGATATTCAAATATTAGATATTCCTTTTATTACCTTGTTATATAAAACAATCATTCCACTTTCAAATACCTTGATAGTATTATTATGCCTGTGGCCATTCTTGAGTTACTTAATTGAAAGAGTGAAACTATTATTTTTTAAAATGTCGGATGTGGTATAAATTACATTTAATAGTCGAATCTCAGTAATAAAAGTTAGCTATATTCAAAAACAACTATTATTATACCTGTATAAGTAACCAGTATCTAATGTCTATTTGATTATGAAACTCTATATTGCTGAAAAACCTTCTTTAGCGCGGGCCATTGCTGATGCCTTGCCAAAACCTCATAAAAAACAAGATGGCTATATTGAAGTTGCCGGTGGTGATATTGTTAGTTGGTGTATTGGGCATTTATTAGAGCAAGCTGAACCTGATAGTTATCACGATAGATATAAAAAATGGAACGCTGCAGACTTACCAATAGTACCAGAGACTTGGCAACTTAAAGCAAAAACACAAACTCGAAAACAGCTAACCATATTAAAAAAGTTAATCAAACAAGCCGATGAATTAGTTAATGCTGGAGATCCAGACCGTGAAGGTCAATTACTCGTTGATGAAGTAATAGATCATGCTAAACCAACAAAAGTAAAAAAACAAAATGCGAAGCGTTTGTTAGTGAGTGATTTAAATGTTGGGGCTGTTAAAAAATCATTATCAAATTTAAAGCCTAATAGTGAATTTATACCTTTAAGTGTGTCAGCATTAGCACGCGCTCGTGCCGACTGGTTATATGGTATGAACTTAACAAGAGCATATACTTTAGCAGGTCAAAAAGTTGGGTTTAAAGGCGTTTTGTCGGTTGGGCGGGTTCAAACGCCTATTTTAGGACTTGTGGTTCGAAGAGATTTAGAAATATTAAATTTTGTACCTCATGCTTTTTATGAAGTACTAGCACACCTAAACCCTAATTTAGATCAAGATATTAATAGCCAAACTTCAGAAACATTTACTGCTAAGTGGCAACCCAGCGGTGCATGTGAACCTTATATGGATGATGAAGGCCGAGTTTTACATAAAGGGTTAGCACAAAATGTTGTATCGCGTATAAATGATCAAGTCGGCACAGTATTAAGTGTTGATAAAAAACAAAAAAAACAAAACTCACCTTTACCTTATAATTTATCATCATTGCAAATTGATGCTGCAAAAGCCTTTGGCATGGCAGCAAAACAAGTATTAGATACTTGTCAAAATTTATATGAAAGACATAAATTAATTACTTACCCAAGATCTGATAATCGGTATTTACCCAAAGATCATCACAAAGAAGCATCACAGGTTTTAGCTGCCATTAAAAATAACCAAGGACAAGAGGCAAGTAAAGTGGATGGGGCAAATACACGTTTAAAATCTAAATGTTGGAATGATAAAAAGGTAGAAGCACACCATGGTATTATTCCTACTGTAAAAAAACTGCAATCAGCTTCTCTAACCAAAGATGAAAAGTGCATTTATCAACTTATATCACGGCATTATCTGGCACAGTTTTATCCTGAATATATTTATAATGAAACTCAAGTTGAAATTGAGATAGCGAAAGGTAAGTTTAAAACTAAAGCTAAACAAGAAGTAAATTTAGGTTTTAAAGTTTTAATGGGCAAAAGTGAGCTTGATAGTGAGGAAAAACTACCTGCTCTTATTAAAGGGCAGAAATTGTTATGTTTTAAAGGTGAGCTGATTGAAAAGCAAACTCAGCCGCCTGCACATTTTACTGATGCAACTTTATTAGCTGCTATGACTGGCATTGCGCGATTTGTAAAAGATCCTGAAATAAAAAAGGTACTTAAAGAAACCGATGGATTAGGTACTGAGGCAACTAGAGCTGGGATCATCGAGCTTTTATTTAAACGTGGCTTTCTAAAGCGTCAAGGGAAACAAATATTAGCGACTGAATCTGGCATCGCTTTAATTCAGGTTTTACCAGAGCAAGTTTCAAAGCCAGATTTAACTGCTGTATGGGAGTCAAGCTTAAGCTCAATTGCGCAAAAAGAATTAAGTTATCAACATTTTATGCAACCTTTATTACAGCAACTTAGCGATATTATAGAGCTTTCAAAAACTTGTGATAGTTCTGCTTTTAAAAGTTTACCGGAACAAAAACCTAATAAAAAATTTAGACGTAAACGTAAAACCTATAAAAAAGCTTCCTAGAGTTAGGCTATCGATATAAAAAGGTATACTTGAGAATCGATAGGAATATAAGATAAAAACTAACTTTATTTTTCATGGACGAAAAAACAAAGCGTATAGGGAAATATTTACAGCGTGTTCGGTTTTATTTTATATGTAGATATCAGTTTAAAGAAAATAAAAGCCATCCCTATTTCGGGATGGCTTTTTTGTTTTGTGATCCCAATTTCGGGATGGTAAATATTACCTTTCATTCGTTTTTTATTTAAGTTATTGATTTTTATGTTTTTTAAATTTGGCATGACTTTGGCTTTTATATATTCATATTACTTTTTAAATGGCTTAATTGAGGCAATCATGGATATTATTAAACAAAAAAATACGCCTTTTTATAAAAATAAAATATTACTAGGGAGTATGGCAAGTGTATTGTTTGCTGGTGTTGTATATGCGAGTACACAAGTTCAACTGGCAGGTTTTTCAATGAAAAAAAATTCAGTGATAAGTGCCATTGTTGAGCGTGGAGACTTTGATATTAAAGTATCTGGTCCTGGCATATTAGTTCCAAGAGGTATCCGTTGGGTATCAAGTACGGTCGCTGGTAAAGTAGAGCGCATTTTAGTGAAGCCTGGAGCACAAGTCGAGCAAGGTCAATTAATTGTTGAGTTAATAAACCCTGAGCTAGACCAAAAAGTTCAAGAGCTTTATTGGGAACTTGAATCTATGCAAGCTAAAACTCGCGCATTAAAAGTAAGCCAAGATACACAAATACTCGATATACAAGCTGAAGTATTAAATACCCAAATGCAATACGATAAAGCAAAAATGCGTCTAGATGCAGAGTCGAAATTAATTAAAAAAGGTAATGCAACAGTATCTAAACTTGATTATGAATCATCAAAATTAACGGTATCGCAATTAGCTAAAACGATAGACATTAATAAAGCCAGAACAAAACAATTAAAACTTAATTTAATTGCGGGTTTTGAAGCGCAAACAGCACAATTAAATAAGTTGAAAAAAACATTAGAACGCGCTCAATTTCAATCAGACTCTTTAAGCATTAAAGCGCCAGTATCAGGTGTATTACAAGCAATGCCATTAGAGCTAGGTCAGCAAGTATTATTAGGTAGTAACATTGCTAAGTTTGCTAAAAAAGGAGACTTAATCGCTGAGTTAAAAGTACCTGAATTAAATGCCTCTGATATTTTAATCGGTCAAAAAGTGGCTATAGATACACGTTTTAATCAAATTAATGGCAAAGTGATCCGTATCGACCCTGCAGTAGTTAACGGCACTGTACAAGTTGATGTTGAGCTAGAGAAAAATTTACCTGATGAAGCACGTCCAGACTTATCAATTGATGGCGAAATATTTTTAACACAAAAGCAAAATACTTTATTTGTAAGACGCCCTGCATTTTCACAAGCTAATCAAACAACCTCAATTTATAAGTTTGATAATGCAGATAAGTATGTATTAAAAACGCTGGTGAGTTTTGGTTTATCGTCGAGTGTTAATATCGAGATTTTAAACGGCCTTAAAGCAGGCGACAAAATTATCGTTTCAGAGCAAACAGGCTTTGAACGTCATAACAAAATTTCAATGAATTAAATAAAAGAATAAATACAAGGAATATTAAGATGAGTGCATTAATCAAATTAACAAACGTAAAAAAAGTATTCTCTACAGATGAAGTTGAAACACATGCTTTAAGTGACATTAATTTAGAGATCCAAAAAGGGGAATATATATCAATTTCAGGCCCATCTGGATGTGGTAAATCTACATTATTGTCATTATTAGGTTTATTAGATACTTGCTCTGGTGGAAGTTATATTTTAAATACACATCAGGCTGTAGATATCAGTACGAAACAAAGAGCTGCTATTAGAAATAAAGAAATTGGATTTGTATTTCAGTCATTTAACTTAATTAGTGATTTAACCGTATCTGAAAATGTAGCACTGCCTCTGACTTACCGTAAAGATTTAAATAAACAACAACGCATTGAAATGGTAAAAGAAGCATTAGAAAAAGTAGATATGGGTCATAGAACTAAGCATTTCCCTTCACAACTATCTGGTGGCCAACAACAAAGAGTTGCAGTGGCACGTGCAATAGCTGGCAATCCATCAATTATATTAGCCGATGAACCAACAGGTAACTTAGATTCTAAAAATGCAGAACTCGTTATGGCGTTATTAGACAAGTTACATGCAGAAGGAAAAACAATTTGCATGGTAACGCATGATCCGCGTGGCGCAAAACGTGCTGAGCGTATTATAGAGGTATTTGATGGGAGAGTTGTCTCAGATTCACGTGTTTTACAAGTAAAATCCGAAGAAGCCGTTGCTTAAGGAGAGATCATGACTATGTTATCTGATATAAAATTTGCGTTTAGAACCTTAGTGAAAAATCCAAAGTTTACCGCATTAACAGTATTTGTCATGACGACGGGGCTGACTCTGTGTATTTATATGTATAGTTTTATTCAAGGCACTTTAACGGCACCTTTGCCCTTTGAGCAAGGAAAACAGATCCGCAAGATAGACTCAATTTATAATGGCATGGAATATAATGGTCCCAGTGTTCGAATTCACGACTTTGATGATCTAAAAAAACGGGTGCAAAGTTATGATGTATTTGATGCTTATGACGATGGTATAGTGAATATCAGTACCAGTGACAGAGCTTTCAGGTATATAGGGCATTATGTGAAAGCCAGTTTTTTTGAGATATCGGAGGCTAAGCCACTTTTGGGCAGGTTACTCACGGATCAAGATGGAGAACCGGGTGCTGAGTCGGTAGTATTAATAGGCGAGTCGATATGGAAAAGCTTATTTGCGTCAGATCAGAATGTACTAGGTAAAAAGCTTAGAGTAAATTCAATACAAAGAACAGTTGTGGGTGTTATGCCTGCTAGTTACCAGTTTCCCGGTTCAGGGCGGGTTTGGCTACCTTTTATTTCAAGTAGTAAAGGTGTTGCTCGTGCTGATGGTGATTATGTTGCTGTTTATGGTGTTTTAAAAAAAGATGTAACCGATGAGCAGGCAAACTCAGAATTAAAAACCATTATGGCTGAACTTGAACAGACACATCCAAAATTAAATTCTAATAGAACAGCCCAAATCAGAACTATGCAGGCTGCTTTAATGGGGAACGGTACACCTGTCATTGCTTTTGCTATGCAACTATCCGTTGGGTTTATTTTGTTATTAGCCTGTATCAATGTTGGTAACTTATTACTTTCCCGTGCTTTTGAAAAGAGTAAAGAAATAGCGATTAGAACTGCTTTAGGTGCCCCTAGGGGCAAGTTAATTAGCCAAATGATGTGGGAATCGACCTTAATCTCTTCTATTTCAGGTATTCTGGCTATTTTATTAGCTGGATTATGGTTGGAGAATTCTAATAAAAATTTAATAACTACTTTTCCGTTTGAACCACCTTTTTGGTGGAATGTCGCATTGTCAGAATCATCTGTCATCGCGGCAATGGTAATCATAGGTATTACTGCATTAGTAACTGGTTTACTTCCAGCATATAAAGCAACTGGGGAAGATGTTAATTCAGGATTAAGAGATGGTACTCGAGGAGCACAAAGTAAATCAGTAGGCCGTTTAAGTAAGCTAATAGTGATATCTGAAGTTGTTTTGTCTTGTGCCTTATTATTACTTTCTACTGGAATGGTATACTCGGTTCATCAACAAAACCAATTTGATTATGGCGTCGAAGTTGAAGGGTACTTAACTGCACGTATTGTATTGCCTGAAGTTGAATATGACAGTAATGAAAAGCTTCTTCAGTATTATCAAAGTATGAGAACGGCATTACAACAAGAACGTGGAGTTGAAGCGGTGAGTTTTATCAGGAGCTTACCTAGTGAAAATGCCAGTTCCCAAAATATTTCCATTGATGGTGTAGATTACGGAAAAAAACCGCAATACCCTAGTGTAAGTTCGGTCACCGTTGCACATAATTATTTTGAAACTATGGAGGTTAACTTGCTTGAAGGACGTACGTTTGATCTTAGGGATAAGCTTGATTCACCATTAACAGCCGTGGTGACACAAAATTTTGTTAAAAAACATTTTAAAGGTAATAAAGTCGTTGGCAAGCGTTTTAAATTTATTGGAAATGATAAAGGCTGGTACACTATTATTGGTGTGGTTAATAATGTATTGCACGGCCAGCCAACGCCTGCCAATATAGAGAAGCAAACGGTTTTTGTTTCTTTACAGCAAACACCATTACGTTCAATATCCTTAGTTATCAAGGCTGCGCAGGAACCGGAAGAATTGAGATCAATGCTAGATCACATTTCTTTGTCTGTTGAGCGTGATGCGCCAGCATATAACATTAAAACGTTGAGAGCCTCCATTACCGAAAGAAATTCAGGAATGAACTTTGTAAGTGAGCTATTTTTAATTTTTTCGGCGGCTTCAATGGTGTTAGCTTTTAGTGGTATTTATGGAGTCATGTCAAATACGATAATACAAAAAACACAAGAGATAGGTGTCCGCAGGGCATTAGGTGCAAATAAGGGGGATATTTTTACGCATTTTATTAAGCAAAGTGTAAAACAGTTAGCTATCGGACTGACGATTGGAGTTCCTTTAGGTATTGCATTAGTGGCCATGATGGAAAAAACTTCATTAGCACAAGGCTCAATGATACTTTATATTGCAGTGCCGACATTTATTAGTTTAGTTATTCTATTAGCTGTCATATATCCCGTTCACAGGGAATTGAAATTTGAGCCTTGTAAGGCTTTAAGAAGCGAATAAAGTAGCTATTTGTACTAGCCTTTTCTTAAGAAAAGGCTTTTTTCTTTTTCACTCAATAGGAAAGTTATTTTTGTCACATATATTAATTGCAGATGATGATGTCAGTATTTTAGCTTCATTGAGACTATTTTTAAAAATGGAAGGTTTTAAAGTAACAACGGCAAGTAACCCTGGGGAAGTTGAGTACTTTATAAAATCTCAAGACATAGCATTAGCTTTAATTGATTTAAACTATAAGTTAGATACAACATCCGGTGAAGAAGGGTTAACTCTGACACAAAAGCTAAAGTCTCTTGATCCAGATTTAGCTATTATTTGCATGACAGGTTGGGCAACTGTCGAAATTGCAGTTGAAGTCATGAAAAGAGGGGCGGGTGACTTTGTTCAAAAGCCTTGGGAAAACGAACGTTTATTGGCAATTATTAATGCACAACTGGCAATTCGAGAGCAGAAATTAAAAAACCTGAGATTAAATGAAGAAAATAAAACTTTAAAACAACAAATAGCTGCAATAGATGGTAATGACTTAGTTGCACACTCTTCAGTGATGAAAAACTTGTTATCTACAATAGAGCAAGTCGCTAAAACAGATATTAATATTTTAATTACCGGTGAAAATGGCACAGGTAAAAGTTTATTAGCCAGTTATATCCATTCTATAAGTGAAAGAAAATCAGACTCTTTTGTTGCTGTGAATATGGGCGCTATAACAGAGACTTTATTTGAAAGTGAAATGTTTGGTCATGTAAAAGGAGCTTATACAGACGCAAAAGAAAACCGTATTGGCCGAGTTGAACTAGCACAAAGTGGCACATTATTTTTAGATGAAATTGCTAATATTCCTTTAACACAACAAGCAAAGTTATTAAGACTGCTTGAAGAACACCAATTTGAAAAAGTGGGCTCTAGCAAAACCCAACAAGCCGATATCCGATTAGTGAGTGCTACAAATGCTAACTTAGAGGATATGGTGACTGATAAATCATTTAGACAGGATTTGTTATATAGGCTAAATACTTTTGTTATTGAGATCCCATCATTAAAAGCAAGAGGTGAAGACATTTTACCTATGGCTAAAGCTTTTATTATAAAAAGTGCGAACAGATATAAAAAAAGGGCACCTGAGCTATCCGATATTGCAAAGCAACAACTTATAACTTATGAATGGCCTGGTAATGTGCGTGAATTAAGTCACACCATAGAAAGAGCAACATTATTAGCACAGGATGAAATTTTGTCTGAACATTTAATGTTGAAAAATGAACAACCAGTCCATAGTGCTGTTGCTCATGAGTCTAAAGAAAATGATTTTAATGACATGAGCATGGATGATATTGAAAAGTCAGTGATTGAAAGCAGATTAAGGCAAAATAAAGGCAATGCTTTAGATGCCGCAAAATCTTTAGGTATGAGTAGAAGTGCATTTTATCGTCGTTTAGATAAATTTGGAATTTAGCCTTATGTTAAATGCATCTTTTGAAAAAAAAATATTGATAATTGTACTTTGGGCTATTTTACCAAGTTATGTATTAGCATTACTCTTACTTTGGTTGATAGATATATCGTTTTACTTACAATCTTTAGTGAGTATTTTTTTGACTTCAATAGTTGGTTTTTCTATAAGTGCATTTATTCGTAATATTGAAGATCAATTCATTTCTTTGTCTAATTTAGTGGAAGCACTCAATATTGGTGATTTTTCATTAAGAGGAAAAGTTGAAAAAAGACAAAGTGGACATAGTGATTTAATTTTTCAGTTAAATACTTTGGCTGATTCTTTAACAACAGCAAGATATGACTTTAAAGAAAGTCAATTATTGTTAGCTAAAGTAATAAAACAAATTAAAGTTGCGATCATTGCATGCGATGAAAATAATAAGCTGACAATGGTGAACCCTGAAACAGAAAAACTATTAGGCATGGGGGAATCTAAGCTAATTCATAAAACATTATCAGATTTATCTTTAACGCAATTACAAAATATAAACTCTAATTCAATTGAACATTTAACTTTTGGTTCTCGTAATGCGCGCTGGCATATATACAAAGATGGTTTTCGTGAACAAGGAACTCAGCATACTTTATATATTTTATCTGATATGGACTTATTACTAAATCAACAAGAACAAAAAGCATGGAAGGATTTAGTTCGAGTGTTAAGTCATGAAATAAATAACTCTTTAGCACCCATCATTTCTCTAACATCAACTTTAGATAAAATGATTAGTTATACAGATATTGATAATGACGATAAAACCGATGTGCAATCTGGTTTATCTATTATTCAAGATAGAGCGACAAGTTTAAAACGTTTTATTCAAGGCTATAGAGCGTTGACGCACCTACCTGAACCTAAAAAGAAATTGATTGATCTGGTACCTGTAATAGAACAATTAGTCGTACTTTTAAAATACCCTATAAAGCTTAATTTACCTCGTCAGTTAAAAATGCAAGTAGATGCTACTCAAATTGAGCAGTGTCTTATTAATTTGTTAAAAAATGCTTATGAGGCGGGAGGTCCTGATAATATTATTGAATTGAATGTCAGTTTAAATAATCAGGTTTTAATTGAAATTCTAGATAAAGGAGTAGGGATTCAAAATTCAGCAAATTTGTTTGTACCTTTGTATACAACGAAGCTCGAAGGTACAGGAATTGGTTTGTCTTTATGTAAACAAATCATTCAGGCGCATAATGGACATTTACAGCTTACAAATAGACAAAGTGGTGGCTGTCGTGTTGAAATAAAGCTGTCAATATCACCTTAATGCTAAAATAATAAACCACAGTGATTAAGTTTAAATTATCAAAGTAAACAATATTTTATTCTGTGGTCCATTAAGAAGTGAATATTGTTACTGATTAAATAAATCCATAGCGCTTGCAGTCATAGCTCTAACGCCTGTTTTAATTGTTAGTGGATAATCGGGAGCAAATTTACTTGAGTGTAAAGATGGTAAACTTGTACCTTCCTTAACTGATTTTTCATAATCTTTAACAGGCACACCGCCTAACCAGAATATAGTACTCGGAATTTTATCTTCAGTTAAAGTATATAAGCCAAAATCTTCACCAGCCATAACAGGTTCAGATTTTTGTACATTAATTTTTCCAAGTTCTGTTTCAATACTCGATTGTACTTTTTTAGCTAATATCGGGTTGTTATAAGTTGAAGGAATTTTTTCTTCTTCGTGAACATAAACAACAGGCACCATTGATTCATCTAAACCTGCACTTAATGCGATACCATGAGTAATGCGTTTAATTGCTGCAATTTGTTGCGCTCTTACTTTAGGATCGTAAGAGCGTAAAGTCAGCTGTAGTTTCACTTCATTTGAAATAATATTGTGCTTTGAGCCGCCGTGTATAGAGCCTACAGTAATAACTGAAGGTTTAAGTGGTGAAATTTCACGACTATTTATTGTTTGAAGGGCCAAAACAATACGAGATGCTAAAACAACGGGGTCTTTGGTTAAATGTGGGTAAGCTCCATGCCCTCCTTTACCTTTTATACTAATATCTACAGAGTCAACATTAGCTAAAGCATAACCTGGTGCAATTGCAACTTTCCCTGCAGGAACAGATGCACTGACATGTAACCCTATTATATGATCAGGTTTTGGAAATTTAGTAAATAAACCCGCTTTTAACATGGCTTTAGCACCTGCACCGACTTCTTCGGCAGGTTGTGCAACCATCATTAATGTACCTTGCCATTGTGATTTATTTTTAATTAATTGTTGTGCCGTACCAATAAAACTACTCATATGAATATCATGACCACAACCATGCATTATACCGACTTTATTATTATTCTTATCTAGAGTTGTGACAGTTGATGCATAACTTTTACCTGTTTCCTCTATTATCGGTAATCCGTCAGTATCGGTTCTAATCATTACTGTTGGTCCATTACCATTTTTAAATATCCCTACAACGCCAAAGCCACCTACATTAGCAGTGACTTTAAAACCGAGTTTAGTTAAGTTAGTAGCAATTATTTTTCCTGTATTTTCTTCTTGGTAGGATAATTCAGGTGTTTGATGTAATTTTAAATATAACGCTTCTAATTCAGGCAAGTTATTCGAAAGTGACTTTTCGAGGAAGGTATACGGACTACTACTTGCGCAAACTTGAGTACTAAATGCTAAAGCTAAGCTTGATAATATAAAGTTTCTCATAGGTATATAGCTGTTTATAAAAGGTTAAGGGTAAATTACCATATTGATTGATTTAATCAATTGTTAAAGAAATATGTATTTAAACTTGTAAATAATCACTCTGGCCCAAATATATATTTTAATTACATATTGATGCAGAAGCTTTATGAGCAATACTCTAGATTTAACATCAGAAAATTTTCAGAAGATATTAGGTGAAGATTCACAAAATAAATTGGTTCTTATTGAATTTTACTCACCAAGTAGCCCCGAGAGCCAACAGCAAACCGCTATTGTTACAACTATCGCAGCTGAATATCCTGAACATCTAATTTTAGCTAAGTTGAACTGTGAAACTGAGCAAACGCTAGCACAACAATTAGCACAACAAATAGGTATTCAAACTATTCCTGCTTTAGTTCTTATTAAAGCGTCGGCTCCTGTAGATATGTTGGCTGGTCCTCAAACAGATGCACAAATAAGAGAAGCTTTAAGTAAACATTTACCATCGCCGGATGATTTAATATTAGAACAAGCAAAACAAGCTTTATTAAAAGGTGACATGGATAATGCGTATAACTTTGCTAAAAAGGCATATGCTATAAATCCTGAAAATGCGCGTATTAAGCTTGTTTTTGCTGATATTTGTCTAAAGATACAAAAATTAGAAGATGCAAAATCGTTAATCGCTAGCATTCCTATGATAGATCAAGATGCTTATTATACTAATATTAAAGCCAAACTAGAGCTGGCATTAGAAGCTTTAGATTCCCCTGAGATAAAAGAGTTACAAGAAAAGTCTGCTGAAGATCCAAATAACCTAGAATTAAAAGCACAGCTTGCAATTCAATATAATCAAGTCGGTCGTAAAGAAGAAGCATTAGAGGCTTTGTATAGTGTACTTAAAAAAGACTTAGCATTTGGAGATGCTAAGAAAACGTATTTAGATGTGATTGCAACTTTACCTGATGGTGATTCTATTGCACTTAAATACAGGCGTAAACTTTATAGTATGTTGTATTAAAAGGTATTTAAAATAGCGTGTCACTTTCTCAAAATATAATTGTATTTATCCTTGCAAAAATAAGGTTTTGAATAATACTTAAATTCCACTTTCGAGATAGTTTAAAGTGAGATTTAAGTTGTTATAGTGTAAGTTAAGTGTGATTTTTGCTGCTTTAATGTTCAAAATGAAACTAAAGTCAGTTTTTTACATCTTTTCTTAAAAAAACACTTGCGCTCAATCCAAATCTCTCTATACTGCGCCTCCACCGACACAGACGGCAAGCAACATTCTTAAATGGATGTAGCAAGTTAGCTAGGTTGGCGAGGCAAGTAAAACTTAACGATTTTTTAGAAAGAAACTTCTTCTAAAGAAAATTAAAATTAAGTGTTGACTCAAGGTTTTTAAGGTGTATTATTCGCACCCCAAGCAATTAACGGCAACGTTTACTTCGCTTGAAACGTTCTTTAACAATAAGTAATCATCTGTGTGGGCACTCTTGCAGATTGAGTTCTAAGTTACCTTCTT
>NZ_FOLO01000045.1 GCF_900112265.1 Pseudoalteromonas denitrificans DSM 6059
ACCCTAAAAATAAATGTATTCATGAACTTTTTGAGCAGCAGGCAAAAAATACACCTAATGCGACTGCAGTTGTCTTTAAAGATAAAAAATTGACCTATAAAGAGCTGAATGAAAAAGCAAACCAACTAGCACATTATTTAGTTGCACATCATCAAGTAAAAGCGGATACGCTTATTGGTTTGTGCATTACGCGCTCAATAGAAATGATGATAGGTATGCTAGGGATACTCAAAGCAGGGGGTGCTTATGTACCAATGGACCCTGATTATCCTAAAGCGCGTTTAGATTATATGTTGGAAGATGCAGGGTTAAATGTTGTATTAACTTTGTCGCATGTACAAAAGGAAGTGTCTTTTGGAAATGCACACGCGTTATGTCTCGATGGTTTAGGGCAAAAAGCGCCACACATACAGAGCGTATTTGATGATTTTGCGATAGATAACCTAGAGACGAGGGAGCTTGGGCTTAATTCAAGTCATTTGGCGTATGTGATTTACACGTCAGGCTCGACAGGAAACCCTAAAGGTGTATTAACACCTCATATTGCAGTGAGTAGATTGGTAATTAATCCGAACTTTATGCCATTGGATCAGGATACGGTCTTCTTACAAAGTGCGAATATTGCTTTTGATGCAGCAACGCTTGAGATTTGGGGGGGGTTACTCAATGGCGGTAAATGTATCCTTTATCCAGAAAGATATCTCGATATTAATAGATTAAATGAGATTATTGTAAGTGAACAGGTAAATGCACTTTGGTTAACGGCGGGATTATTTAGTGAGTGGAGCCGAGTAAGCGATAAAGCGACGACATTAAAATGGGTATTAGCAGGGGGTGATGTTCTGAATCCTGATGCTGTGATGCGAGTGCAAAAGATGTTGCCACAGGTTACTTTGATAAATGGTTATGGTCCAACAGAAAATACAACGTTTACATGTTGTTATCAAATACCAAAAGTCTTAGAAGGAGACAGTCCAATCGCAATAGGTCGTCCGTTATCAGGAGACCAAGTTGTTATCATGTCAGATGAGGGTAATTTGTTACCAATGGGCGCGACTGGCGAGTTATGTGTTGGTGGCGATGGGCTGGCAAGAGGGTATTTAAATAGCCCAGAATTAACGGCAGAGCGGTTTATTGATAATCCATATTATGATGAGAGTAAACCAAATAGTAGTAGACGCTTATATAAAACAGGAGATTTAGTAAGATACCTTAAGGATAGCAATATAGAGTTTATAGGGCGTATTGATGCACAAATAAAAATCAGAGGGTTCAGGGTTGAGCTGGGTGAAATAGAATATCAGATAAACCAAGATGAGCGGGTTGATTCGGCTTTAGTTGTAGCAAAAGAGACAAGTTCAGGAGGCAAGCAGCTGATTGGCTATGTTAAATTATCACTCATGCATGAGACAGCGGATGTTGAAAAGGCAGTGTTAGCACAGTTGGCAGAAATAAAAGGGAGTTTGCTTACTCGTATGCCAGATTATATGGTGCCGAGTGCATTTGTAAAAATAGAAGAATGGCCATTAACGGCAAATGGAAAAGTAGATAGGAAATCATTACCGCAAGCAGATGACAGTTTATTACAAGGAGAGTATGTAGGGCCACAAACGGATACGGAAAAAGCATTAGTCAATATTTGGTCAGGGTTACTGAATCTTGAAGCGGATAAAATCAGCACGACAGCTAACTTTTTTGAATTGGGTGGCGATTCTATTTTGTCTATTCAGTTAGTATCTCAAGCAAATCAATTGGGTATGCAGCTAACCGTTAAGCAACTGTTTGACAATCAGAATATTGCTGAATTAGCGACTAAAGTAACCTATGGGATGGCAGTAGAGGCTCCTCAAAATCCGATTAAAGGAGCGTTAAATTTATTGCCAATTCAGCAGGTGTTTTTTGAAGATGAAACCGACTTACATCATTTTAATCAATCGGTACTTTTAACAACTCCAGTGGGTTTCGAACCATTACATTTGAATAAATTGGTAACAGTATTATACCAACGTCATGATGCTTTACGTTTACGATTTGCATTGCAAGAAGGCAAATGGCAAGCTTTACATTGTCCGCTAGATCCGAAAATGGTAGAGCAAAGTATCAGTCACCTTTATCTTGATGATTCAGATTTTAGTAGTCTTGAAGATAAAGCAAATGAAATACAGAGAAGTTTAAATTTGTCTGAAGGCCCGATTTTACGTTTGGTACATGTAACAAATCAAGGTCAAGAAGGGCGTTTATTACTTATCGTACATCACTTAGTTATAGATGGTGTTTCATGGCGAATTTTACTGGAAGATGCTGAACGGTGGATGGCGGCGATACGTATGGGTAAGACATCGGTACTACCAGCTAAGACTTCATCTTTTCAACAATGGGGTGACTTCTTAACAGAATATGCTTTCAGTAATAAGTTGGCTGCTGAGAAGGGTTATTGGGCACGAATGAATGATATT
The DNA here is from genome assembly GCF_900112265.1 of Pseudoalteromonas denitrificans DSM 6059. Taxonomy (GTDB): domain Bacteria; phylum Pseudomonadota; class Gammaproteobacteria; order Enterobacterales; family Alteromonadaceae; genus Pseudoalteromonas; species Pseudoalteromonas denitrificans. The sequence goes on from NZ_FOLO01000045.1 coordinate 2,457, forward strand.
TCAGTCAACGATTTACCTGAAGTGCCTTCCAAACTCACTGGAACTAGTGTAGAGAATTTTGGCTTAGATCAAAATTTAACAACTCAATTATTACAACAAGCAGGGCATACTTATCGTACCCAAATAAATGAGTTACTGCTTTGTAGTGTATTCATGGGATTTAATCAATGGTCAGGTAATAAAAGTATTAGAATCGCGCTGGAAGGGCATGGTCGTGAAGATTTAACGCCTTTACTGGATTTAAGTCAAACCGTGGGGTGGTTCACAAGTATTTATCCTTTGGTTTTAAGTTCAAAGAGTATGAATATACAGGAAGTAATTTGTTCCATTAAAGAGCAATACCGAGCGGTACCATGTCATGGTATCGGTTACGGTGTTTTACGTTATTTGACAAAAGATGAATCACTTATTGAGAGTCAAGCTATTGATATTGCTTTTAACTATCTTGGTCAATTTGACCAAGTGATCACGCAAGATAGTTATTTTGGTAGCGCAACAGAATCGCGCGGGTTAGAGGTTAGTCATGCTCGAAAAATAGACCATGGGATTACGCTTAATGGTGCTGTTACAGGTGGTACTCTGTCTTTTAATCTCAATTATGATTTAGCACGTTTTAGTGAAAAGAGTATGCAATCACTGGCGCAGTCTTTAGAGCAGGCTTTAAAAGATGTTATATCACATTGTTTAAGTCCTAACGCTGGACGTTTAACGATATCAGACTTTCCTTTGGCGAAAATGAATTTAATTCAATTGGATACATGGCAAGCTAAGTACGATATTGCAAATATTTACAAAGCGACACCAATGCAACAAGGCATGCTGTTTCACAGTTTACTGGATAAAAATGCGTATGTTACGCAAATAATGATGACACTTGAAGGTAATTTAAATACAGCTCTATTTAGAGAAGCTTGGCAAAGTGTTGTTGCAAGGCATGATATATTTAGAACCATTTTTGTAGGTGAAGACTCTGGAGAGATACAGCAGTTAGTATTGACTAAAGCAACACTTCCTTGGTCTGAATTTGATATGACTGAGTCAATACCTGAAGTACAACAACAGCTGATCCATGCTTATCGACAAAATGACTTAAGAAAAGGCTTTGAATTGACAATAGCGCCTTTGATGCGAATTACTCTGTGGTCTTTAGGCAATCACCAGCATCAATTATTGTGGAGCCATCATCATGCTTTAAATGATGGTTGGTGTTTATCTCTAGTCTTTGGTGAAGTTATTAAAGTCTATCAAAACCTTAAAGAAAACGAGAGAATTACTTTACCAGCAGTAATACCTTATAGAAATTATATAGCATGGTTAGCAGAGCAAGATGAGCAAGCGGCACGTGAATTTTGGCGAGCATCTTTGAGCGACATTGATGTTATGACGGCACTCCCATTAGAAAAAGACATTGGACAAGGGTGTTCAGGTTTAAATGAAATAGTAACAGTTTCTTCTGAGTTTACTGATGAGGAAACGAAATTGTTATCTCAGTTTGCTAGAAAAAACCAGTTAACAATGAATGTTTTAGTGCAGGCTGCTTGGGCATTTATTTTGTCTCGTTATAGTGGTGAAAATTCAGTTGTTTTTGGAACAACTGTATCTGGGCGTCCACCTGAGTTATTGGGTGTTGAGCAAATGGTGGGTCTTTTTATTAATACGGTTGCAGTTCGTATTGATATTGAAGGTAATATCAAACTAGGTGAATGGTTAACTAAGTTACATCATTCTCAAGTTACTCGAGATGAACATTGCTATTTATCTTTGAGTGAAGTGCAGCGATTAGCCAATTTATCGGGTAAGGGAGAATTATTTGATAGTTTGTTAGTTTTTGAAAACTACCCAGTTGATGATGCCTTAGAAGACAAAGTTGATCTGTCAGGCTTACAAGTTTCATCGATGGAAGCTTTCGATGACACTAACTTTGGTCTGATGGTAAAAGGGTCATTACGGGAGTTATTAACGCTCGATATTTCTTATAAAACGGCACGGTTTGATTCGGATGATATGAATATTTTGCTAGACCAAATGCATAGAGTATTAAAAGCTATGATTGAACAAGTTGAGCAGCCTGTCTGGAAGTTGCCGTTGCTCAGCTATGAAGAACAAAATTACTTAATCAAAGGTTTCGCCAATACTTCTAAAAATTATTTAGTTGAACAATGTATTCATCAAATTTTTGAAACTCAAGTTGAAAAAAGCCCTCATAAAATCGCATTAATTTTTAATGGCAAAAATCTCACTTATGAAGAGCTCAATAACCAATCCAATCAGCTAGCACAATATTTATCTGCTCAAGGGGTGAAACGCGGCAGTATTGTGGGTATTTGCATTGCGAGATCCATGGAGATGGTGATAAGTTTACTGGCGATATTAAAAACGGGCGCTGCATATGCACCGCTTGATCCCAGTTACCCTCAAGAACGTCTAGATTATATGATGGAAAATAGTGCAATAAAGCTATTAGTCACTCATTCCGATCTAAGTGCTGTATATGAAGGTAAACCTGTAAAGGCAATCAAGCTAGATGATGATAAAATAAAGCAAGCGTTGTCAGCACATAAAACTGAAAATTTACAGATCTCTAATGGACTATCACCTGATGATCTTGCTTTTGTGATTTATACTTCAGGCTCAACAGGTAGGCCTAAGGGAGTCATGCAAACGCACAGAACAATGGTTAATTTGGCTCAAGGTCAAATATTGGATGATGGTATGCATGGAGCATTACGTACATTACAGTTTGCACCTATCAGTTTTGATGCATCGATCCATGAAATGACGACTTGTTGGTTGACTGGAAGTGAATTATTTTTGATGAGTGAGCAAAGTAAGCAAAACCTTGTGACATTACCTGATATTTTGCACGATAATAAAATTGAACGATTATTTATCCCGCCAGCAGTTTTAAACTGGCTGAGTGAGGCTGTGAATGAGCGTGACCTACATCTTATTAATCTTAAAGAAATAGCGACTTCAGGTGAAGCTTTAGTGGTTTCCTCTGATTTGGCTGCGTTTTTAGAGCAACACCATCATTGCAAATTATGGAACTACTATGGACCAACAGAAACGCATGTTGCAACGATAGGCTTGGTTAATTCACCTAAGGCTGGTGATCTTCCATCTATTGGTAAACCAATTGAGAACGTGAGTTGTTATGTACTTGATAAGTACCTACAGTTAGCCCCTATGGGCACTTTAGGTGAACTTTGGGTTGGAGGCATGGCTGTTGCGAAAGGTTATATTAATCGACCTGAACTGACCGCTGAGCGTTTTATTGATGATCCTTTTAGTCAAAAATCAAGTGACAAACTCTATAAAACAGGAGATCTAGTACGTTATTTACCTGACGGAAATATAGAGTTTATCGGTCGTACTGATGACCAAGTTAAAATGAGAGGGTATCGTATTGAACTCAGTGAAATTGAACAGCAACTATTGTCCATAGATGCTGTTAAGCGGGCTGTTGTTTTGGTGCGAGAGGATGAACCTGGGCTTAAACATTTAGCTGCCTATGTAACGACAGACTTAGAAGATGATGGTGAGCTGATAACCAAAATGCAAGATCATGCTTATGCATCTTTACCTGAATTTATGGTGCCGACTTATTTTATGATTTTAGATGCACTCCCTTTGACTGCAAATGGGAAAGTTAATAAAAAAGCGTTACCAGTACCAGAGCGTGTCGTTTCACATGAAGTATATGTTGCACCAAAAACTGAAATCGAAAAGTCATTGGTTCAGGTTTGGTCACAATTACTGGGTCTGGACTCCGATAAGATTAGTATCACTGCCAATATTTTTGAGTTAGGGGCACATTCTTTATTAATGCTCAAAGCGATACACCAGATGAAAAAAGTGGGTATAGATAGTGATTTGAAAGCATTGTACGAAAGCAGTTGCATTCAGGAATTTGCAATGAATTATGGTCATAATCACCTGCCTATTGAGCAAGGATCTATTATAGCATTGAACAAGACAACAAATGGAAATCCACTTTATGTATTTCATCCATTTGGTGGCCGTTGTGATGGTTATCGAAAAATCGCACTTTCTTTGGAAGGGATTTGTCCTGTCATTGGTATTCAGGCACCTTTCAATTTTAATCATGAACTCAATTTTGATAACTTTTCTGAGCTGGGTGAGTTTTATAAAAGGGCAATTAAGCAGCATAGGCCTGAAGGTCCATATCAGTTATGTGGCTGGTCAGCTGGTGGCAATATTGCAGGTAAAGTTGCTGAGTTGATGCTTGCCCAGGGAGATGAAATAAGTTATCTCGCTATTTTGGATTCTCTGATGATTTTTCCGAATACAGACTTATCTGATTCTGAAAATTTGAGACAAGTACTTAAAAATGAACTCAATAGTGAAGAAGATACGTTATCGGGTATTTGCTTTACGGATAAGTTGGGTAAAGAATTTGAAAACAAGAGTCTGGATGAGCAGATAATAAATGCTGCGGAATTAATCCTTCAAAGCGATAAGGAAGTAGATTATGAGCCAGAGCAGATCAAAATAGGATTAAAGTTTGGAACACATTTGATGAAAACTAACTGGTCGGTAGCGCCTTTGAATATTTCGGGAAAATCGGTATTGTTTGCTGCAGAAGGGAACACAGAGCAAGAGAAAAAAAATATCCTGGAGGCTTGGCAAAAAACACTTTTATCTTCCGATGAAGTGATAACTGTTCCAGGTATTCACGGTAAGATGATGCATGGAGACTGTATTGAGAAAATAATTGACAAACTTGTTCTAGACATATCGCAATTTAACAACCAATTTATCCGTTTAGAACCGGAAGATGAAAAGGTTGTGTAGTGTCAACCTCGTTTAATTGTCTATTAAACTGATGTCATGACATTTACATTGTAAATTGTGGGGAGCTTTCCCACGATTTCTTTTTAAATAATGATAAATTAATAGACTTGGTGAGTAACTCTAGACAATAGTTTGAGGTATGGCATACCTCAAACTTACAGATTTTAACAAACTTTAACAAATTTACCCGTGCCTAATTCGGGGAATGTGATACTTTATTAATGTGGAATTTTTAAGCATTATAAGGAAAGATATGAAGCCGGTTATAAATTACAGTAAACTTGCAGTTATTATTGCAGCACTCCTTAGTGGTTCTTCATTAGCAAATGAAGTAACAACAGAGCGTATTGTTGTTCATGGTAAACGAAGTGATATTATGTCTCAAATTACTGAAGATGCTGAAAAGTTAACAGTCATGCCTGGCGCCATGGGAGACCCGCTTCAAGCCATATATGCCTTGCCTGGTGTTGTTGCTGCAGGTGGTTCAATGAGTCAACCTGCTGTCAGAGGATCAGCACCTAACGATAATTTATTTGAAGTGGATTTTATGCCTGCTGGATATATATTCCATGATTTTGGCACTTCAATTTTTAATCGTCACCTTATTCAAGACTTTCAATTATTTTCAGCGGCCTATGGTACGAGTTATTCTAATGCCACTGGTGCGGTTTTTGATGTGTCTCTTAGAAGTCCTAAATATCAAGATATAAAAACAACGCTTGATTTGTCCATGTTTAATGCTGGTATTTTTACGGAAGGTCAAATTACTGAAAATAGTGCATTTTACTTTTCGGCACGTAAAAGTACTTTGCCTCTTTTTGTTTCTACAGGTGAAGAGTTAGAAGATGAGGATGGTGAGCTAACTGGTATCGTAATAAATGATCCACCAGATGATCATGATTACCAAGGGAAATGGGTATGGGATGTTAATAATAATAATGTACTTACTTTTTCTTTTACTGGAGCAGAAGATAGCGCCGCAGCAAATTTTAATCAACGTGCGGAGCTTGCACTTAAAACACCTGAATATCAAGGTGATGCGGAATTTACACGCGGTTTTAATAGCCAAAGTGTAATATGGGACCATTATAATGATAATTTTAAAATAAAAGTGGGTATCGGCTCCTTAAGTCATACTGAGCGTCTTGAGTTTGGCAAGTCTGCGACACTTTCAGATGGGTTCTATAATGATACTACCAATAAGCAGATATCTTACAAAGCGAGGTTGAATTACAAACTTAATAATGAGCATCAATTTGTAATTGATGCAGCTTATTTTGATGCTGAAGTAGAAACAGATTATGATATTCTACAATATAACTGTACTGATATAGATCCAGATTGTGCATTGAATAAAGGTGATAGAATACAAGATAGTGTTGTACTTGATACTGACAATGCATTTGTTGGTATTAATCATGTGTGGAAAATTAATGAGTCTCTACAGTCCGATATAGGATTGCAATGGCAACACAATAAATATAATAAAGAAGATTTTGTGCACCCTAGAGTAGCATTGAGTTATTACATTTCAGATGATAGTACTGTTACTGCTAAATATGGTCAATATAACCGAATGCAGGATATAAGCACTATCACGCCAAAAATTGGTAATCCAGAGTTAAAATCACAATCGTCTAATCATGCAAGTTTGGGTTTTTCTCAATACTTAAATGATGAGTGGAGCTGGTCTATTGAAGGGTACTATAAAACAATGGATGATTTACCTTTAGCACTTAATGAGACTCAAATTGATAGTCATCTCAATTATGCAAATGATGTTGAAGGGAAGTCGTATGGTACAGATTTATTAATTAATAAAAATAAAACTGATAATTGGTATGGTTGGTTAGCAGTAAGTTATGCAAAAAGTGAACGAACAGATTTGCGAAAAAATACAACAAAAGATTATTATGCTGATACTCCATTAGTTGTGAACTTAGTTTTTAACTATCAAATAAATGAACGTTGGAATGGGGGTTTTAACTTTACTGCTAGAAGTGGTCAAGCTTATACGCCAATCGTTGGAGTAGTTGAAAATCCTGACTTTGAAGATCACTACTTACCAACTTATGGAGAGTCTTTTTCCGAGCGTTTTGATGTTTACCATAGGTTAGATATTCGCTTTGAACGTAAAACTGACTTTTTTGATTTAGATGCTACGATGATTTTTGAATTACGAAATGCTTATAATTCAGATAATGTCTCTTATATTGATCTTGATTATAAAAAAGTAAAATCAACAGATGATTTGATCATTGAAGAGAAAAGTGATGATTTTGGCATGTTACCTTCGATTGGTTTTAACGTTTCTTTTTAAGAGGCGTTAAATTACTTTAAAAAGTAAATTACAAAATAATATTTTATAGAAAAAACAATTAATTAACAATTAAGTATTGTTAATTAATTTAAGGATAAGAAATTTATGACTTTAATATCAAAAAAATTTAGAAATAGTGCTTTAGCTTTATCAATTGTTTTTACTGTTACGGGTTGCGGTGGCGGAAGTGATAAGGTTGATACACTTTTGGATGATTTAACACCTAAGGATAAATCTGCAAACATTACTTTCGTGAATGCATTAGATGAAATGGCTAGTTTTTATGTTCAAATTAGAGATTTGAATAGAGATGTATTTAGTGATGAAGATAAAGCGTCTGATATTGCTGTTAATGAAATAAGTTCACCATACAAGCATGCTTGGGGAGAAAGTTTAAATAATACAACTTTTGGTGTTCAAGATGCTAATAGCCAGACAAAAAAAGATACATTAAACCAAGAGTTAACAGCTGATTCTAATGTATTTGCTGTGGCTTGGTTATCAGGAACTGATTATCAACTTTCTGTGTTTGATAAACAAGCTTCCGATAAAGCGGATGTTTACAGTATTCGCGTTTTTGCTAACTCACAAATGAGTGTCAAAATAAATGATTCTGACCAGGTAGTTCAAACCACTGAAATTGGAAAAGTAACACAAAGGTTTGAAGTTAATAATTGTGAAACAGGGCTGAAAGTGAGCGGTAACTATATTGATTTATGTACACTTGATTTGGGAAAATCTTATCTTGTCGTTGCTGATACAAATGGTAAAAGAGTGCTTATACAGGAATAATTTATTAAATTAATCATATACTGAGGAGTATCAGTATATAGATCTTATAAAGCCCGTTAATAACGGGCTTTATAAGATCTCAGGCTCTAACTTAAAGATGGTTTACTTATTAATCACTTTGGTGTCGTGAGGAGTTTTTTAGGCGGATTTATATATGGTATCAATGCGCTTTCTTTTTTTAAGTGAGTTTAAAAAACCATGTTTCGAATAAACGAAAGTAAAAAGAAATGCTCAGCTAATTGCGAGAATAAAATTGACATGTTATTGTTCAACTATAATTTATTTTGTTTATTTATCAGACGAGATAATTTGTTATAAAAGATGTGTTTTATAACAATTTTTTACCATTCTAATTATAAAAAATACTGATTGTCATGAGATGACCTAATCGTTATCAATTTGACACGTGGTAACGCAATTATTATCAAGTGGATATTTAGCTGAATATAAAGTAATTTCACATATTAATAATTGACCTATTATAAGAGTATTTAATATACAAGTTAGTAAAACCGCCTCAATAATAATTTTTATAAATTTGAGCTGAGGTCAGCAAGTTATATCCTAGATCTAAAAGGCATTATTATGGAAGTAATTGAAAGAGAACATTTTGATGAAAAAGAATTCAGAGAAAAGTTTCTTAATCGTAAAGTTGTTGTTTATCGGGGGGGAATTAAAAGCTGGCCAGCTATCAAAAATTGGAACCCAGACTATTTTTCAAAAATGTGCCCCGATATTTCTATAGCAACAAAAAGGTTTGAGTCTGATGGAGTTAAAATTGAAAACTCAACCATGGCACATTATGTTGAAAGCATGAAATCCTTTAAAAAATCTCAGGATGAAGGTTCTACAGAAATTGGACCATATTGCCATGATATCCCTATTTTTTTACAAGCTGAACATTTGCGTAAAGATGTTGGACAGTTTCCAATAAATGTTATTCCTAAATGGTATAGAAAAAATTGGTGGCAATATGTTCAGTTTTTTATGTCATCTGCAGGAAGTGTTACACCATTACATTTTGATACTTTACTCACAAATAATATTTTTTTTCAAATCCAGGGAAGAAAATGTTTTACAGTAATGGACTTTTCAGACAGTAAATATTGCTCCCGAAAATCATGGCGTTGGTATGACATTGATCCAGAGTCACCAGATTTAATGAAACATCCTGATTATTCTAAAGCGACTCCTAAACAGGTTGAGATAAACTCTGGAGATTTATTTTATATGCCATCAGGTACATTACACCATGTTCGAAGTCTTGATGACTGTATTTCTTTTAATATTGATTTTCATAATATTCATAGTTTAACACGGGCATTCACAGCCATCCCCAAAGGAATGCCAAGCATTAATGTTTATTATAATATGATCTGTTTTCTTGGGGTTGTACTAGGAGTTCCGGCAAAAAAATTATTTTCAAGATATAAACCTTACCTTAACTATGTATCTTAAAAAATTGTGGTGATTAACCTTGTATAGTGTCTTCAATATAAGGTTAAGCGCATTGTTTAGTCTAATTCTATTAAATTATGTTTTTTACTCACGTGTGAGATCTTGGCAGTAATAAACCTTTAATTATGATTTTTGTCATTTTTAAGAGTCTTAACCTTTTTTAAATCAAGTAATAAAGCTTAATTTACATATAATTCCATCAGTCATATCTTGAATAGAAATGTTACATATAAAAAATAGAGTAAAATAAATTATTTGTGTACTGTTAAGGGAACGAAAAAAGAGGCATAATTTTTAGTATTCTATTTGTAACACTATAGCTTAAATTTCAATTGTCCCTATTCACTTTTCACGCTTCAGAGGCATAACCCGTTTATGTTTGAGCGATATGTAATTACAAGGAAAAATATGTCAAAATTTAACGATGAGTCTCGTTTTATGCATTCCCCAATCATCCATATGACTTATAAAGATAATAATTGTGAAGGAATATTAAGTGATTATAATGATGGGAAATTACAAATATCATTTTCTGAAAAAATAGATTTAGTTGAAAATGATGAAATACAACAGCTCTTCGTGAATAAAAAAGATGTTTCTTTTAGCTTAGAAAAACTCAAAGTTGTAAAATGCAATGTGCATCCTGTTACTAAATTGACAGAAATATCAGTTAAAACAACATGCGGTGATAGCATAAGTAGAATGCGCAAAATACTCAATGATGTGGTTAAAGAAAAATCTAGCATTAAAACAAAAAATTTAAGGAAAATCCCTGCATCTTCAGGGGCAGCGCATTATGAAAGTACAGCAATTAAAGCGCGATTAGACTGGTGTAAAAGTGTTTCAGGCTCAAATTTTAATAAAATATCTGATAATCATTTTAATGCTCAATCACTTGCTGGGAATATAGAAAATTATATTGGTGCTGTTCAAATCCCTATCGGTTTAGCGGGTCCTGTCAGGGTTAATGGTAAATATGCTGATGGTTACATTCCAGTACCTATAGCAACAACGGAAGGGTGTTTAGTTAGTTCGATTTGTAGGGGAGCAAAAGCCTGTGATTTATCTGGAGGAATTGAGGTTCATGTTGCAGAACAAAACATGGTTCGTGCTCCAGTATTTTTATGTGAAACGATGCAAGGAGCGGTAAATTTACAAGCTTGGGTTGTTGAACATCATGCACTATTAGTAAAAAAAGCCGAAAGTGTTTCCTCTGTGGCAAAGCTTGTGAGGATTGAACCGCTCATATTTGGCGACAGCTTGCATTTAAGGTTTTGTTATCATACGGGTGATGCTGCTGGGCAAAATATGACCTCTGCTGCAACTTGGTTTGCTTGTGAGTGGATGGAAAAACAAATCAGTAAAAGACCTGATATTCAATATTTAAAGTATTTAATTGAAGGAAACATGTCGGGAGATAAAAAAGCAAATGCATTAAGTTTGACTAAAGGGAGGGGCATTAGTGTAACGGCGCGATGTTTTATACCTGACACAGTACTGCGTCGAATTTTGCATTTAAATTCTGATGAATTGGTCAACGGTTGGCATCAAGGTGAGATAGGTGCTTCAGCCGCAGGAATGTTGGGATCAAATGTGAACTTTGCTAATGTGATAGCAGGTATTTTTACTGCAACTGGTCAAGATATCGCTTGTGTACATGAATCAGCTATTGGTGTCTTTAAAATTCGCAAAGAAAATAAAGGCGCGGTAGTGTCATTATATTTGCCTTCATTGGTGATAGGAACGGTAGGAGGAGGAACTGCTTTACCCTCACAAAATGAGAGCCTTGCTTTAATGGGGTGTGCGGGCAGTGGAAAAGTAAAACGTTTTGCCGAAATTATTGCTGCAACATGTTTGAGTCTTGATATTTCTACAGTTGCAGCCATTATCACTAATGAATTTGTACAGGCTCATGAACGCTTGGGAAGAAATCGTCCTGCAGATAAGTTAACTAAAAATTATATTGATCTTAAATTTTTAAACAACTTAATGTCCGATAAAATAAGGTCTGAAAAAGAAAATTTAATATCCAATATATTGTCACTTGATCTAGATAGTAACTCAGGTATCGTAAATACGTTGACGTCTGAAGAAAATCCTTTATATGGTATTCATCGTTATTTACTGAGTCAAAACCATGAAAATACAATCAATAAATTAGCGGTAGTGCTAAAAGTAAAGCCTCCCTCTGAAGAAATTATCCTAACCGGCGCTAAAATTGCTCGCATGTCTGGTGAAGATACTTTGTCTGGTTTATATGAAGCTCAATCTTCTATTTTTGGATTTGAAGGTAGCCATATTCGAGAGCTTGATCTTTATAACACTATGGATAACAGCATACTTCAATACTGCCCTAAAATTTATGGCTTGAAAGCAGATGAGAAAATGCAAATGTTCACAGTAATGATGGAAGACTTAAGCCATTGTTCGCATATTAATACAATTAATACCCCCTCAGCGTGGCAGCCTGAACATATTTATGCCGTATTGGACGGGTTGGCTGATATGCATAAAACGTATTTGGATAATAAAGCGTCATTACCGGATGTTTGCTCTGCTTTTGATAAGCAAAGAGTGTTGGATGCCAGTGAGTTACTAAATAACATGACACGTTATAATAATGAGCGTTTTAACGGTTTATTTTCAAAAAAATTAATGGATATTCTTGATGACTTTTTAAATCCATCGTCAAACTATTTAACTGATATGGCTCAATTTCCAATGACACTGACGCATAATGATTTTAATACCAGAAATATTGCGCTGCGTATAAAAAATTCTAAAAAAGCTGACAATAGCCATGATTATCAATTGGTAACTTATGACTGGGAATTGGCATGTTATCAAAATCCGCAACGAGACTTGGTTGAATTTTTAATTTATGCATTGCCTGTTATCACAGAACCTGAAAGCTATCAGTGTTATGTTAATTATTATATTGAAAAACTAGAAGAAAATACCGGAAAGGACTTTGACCGAGTGCAGTTCTATCGTGTTCTTTTGGCTAACGGACTTTATATGGCGATTACCCGCTTTAACCTTTATTTAATGGCGCATAATGTTCTTAAACTGGAATTTATTGAGCGAGTATTCTCTAATTTGTCAGCATTAATATTGGTAGAGCACGAACAACAAAATAGCAATAAAAGGAAATAGCCATGAATCAAAATTTAGCGGAAAAAACATTTCCTTTAGCGCATTGGATATACCCACTTTCAGATGACTTTGAACTCACTTTTTCAGATGTTGGTGCTAAAGCTATGCGATTGCATGAATTATTGAAACAGGGGTATCCAGTCCCTAGAGGAGTCGTTATTTCTTCGCAAGCTTTCCATGATTTTTGCGACTACAATCATATTGAGTTGGTGAGTACTCACTCTAAAGGTGTTGAAGATAGTGGGGAGGGAATTCAAAAAGCAATAAAGTCAGGTGGTTTTAGTCCTCAAGTCATGGAAGATATCACTAAGGCAGTAAGTAGTTTGCCTTATCAGCAGGTTGCAGTACGTTCTTCGTCTGCTGCTGAAGATGGTAATGAGCACTCAATGGCTGGCCAGTTTGATACATATTTAGAAGTAGATAAAAATAGCGTTGCAGATCGTATTAAAGATTGTTGGGCTAGTATGTTTAACCCAGCTGTTTTAGCCTATTATCAACGCAATAAGCTCAGTATTAACTTACAAATGGGGGTCGTAATACAAGAACAAATTGATGCCATTTACGCAGGTGTTTTATTTAGTTTGGATCCACTGACCAAATCAACCGATAAAATAGTGATTGAGTGGGTGGAAGGTTTGGGTGAAGCGTTAGTTTCTGGAGAGGTTACACCTAATCAAATTAAAGTTAATCGTGTATCCAAAGTTTTAGATGCTCAGTTGGCGTCTAAACTAACGTCAGGGTTAACAGACTTGGTAGATTTGTCACTAAAAGCAGAGAAAAGCTATGGTCACCCAGTTGATATTGAATGGTGTATAGATTCAGAAGGATTAAAGCTACTTCAAATTCGTCCTATAACGGCTTTGAATACTGGTACTGGTATTGCGTGGACTAGTGTAAATATGTCTGAAAACTTTCCTAACCCATTGACACCTTTCACTTGGTCTATTGCAGAGCGATTTTATAACCTGTATATGAGTAATATATTGCGAATGTTTGGTTGGAAAGAACAAGAATTACAACGCGCTGATAATGCTGTAGGCAATCTGAGTGGGATACAAGCTGGACGTATTTATTACAACTTAAATAACTGGTATCAAGTATTAAATTTTTTTCCCATTGGTAGTACGTTACAAAAATATCTAAATAATTATATTGGTCAAAATATCCCATTCACATTTAAATCAGATTCAAACTTTGGCTGGGTTACTGATAAGTGGAAAAACCCATTGAATAATATAGGTTTTTTTGGAAGGTTAAGTGCTGTACTCATTAGAGGAAAGGTACACGTTAGTAAACTGGAAACACATTTTTATAATAATAGAGACAAATGGCGCAGTACACCTTATAAACAGCAATCGTTGAGTGAACTGCAAATAAAGTTAGAAAATATTTTTACACAATTTGGTTATAAAGAGCTTCACCGATTGGCTATTGCAGATATCACGGTTTTACTTTTTCCAGGTTTATTAAATCAGTTAACTAAAAGTTGGTTTCCTACTCAAAGTGAATCACCTGAACAAATCACGAAAGATTTGTTAATTGGGTTAGAACTTAAATCTATGGAGCCTTCAATTTTGATTGAGCGCATGGCGACTGAAATAATGGTGACGCAAGCGCAGAGTTATTTAGATAATGATGACTACGTCAAAATTTATGAATATTTACCTATCAATTTAAAAAAACTGTTTGATGACTTTATGTATCGATTTGGCGGACGGTGTTATTTAGAGTGCATGTTAGTGCATCCAACCTTTGAAGAGCGTCATGACTTATTTTGGCAATTGATAAAAAAATATCAAAAAAATACTAAAGCAAGCATTGCTGAGAATCACAAAAAAGAAGTGGCTAAACGTGAGGTCTTTACTCATAAATTAATAAAAGATTTACCACAGGCTAAAAAAACATTGTATAAAATGGCCATAAAACTGGCTCAAAGAGGTATTAAATTAAGAGAACAAGCTCGCATGATACAAAGTTTGATGTTTGGTGAAATACGTTTGATCACTTTACAGATTGGTGAAAGATTGATGCAAAAGCAGTATTTTACATCCGCTGAAGATGTATTTTATTTATCATCTGCAGAAGTTGCAGATATTGTTAATGGTAAATGTCAGTTTCCAGAGCAGATCATGGAAACAATTAAAATGCGTAAAGAACAACATCAGCGATATGAAAAACAAGACCCGCCAGAATTTTTCTTTCTAGATAAAGGAGAGCATTTAAAAGTTGTTAATAATGACTTAACAAATTTAGATAGCTCTCAATTAAAAGGTTTAGGTGTGTCTGGTGGTAAAGTGACAGGAACAGTAAAAATAATACTTGATCCGGTAGCAGATAACAGATTAGAGCCTGGGGATATACTTGTTACTCGAAGTACAGATCCTGGTTGGACGCCATTACTTCTGGTTGCAGGTGGTATCGTATTGGAAAAAGGAGGCTTGTTATCACATGGTGCCATTGTTTCTAGGGAGTTTGGCATTCCTGCTATTGTTGCTGTTGAAGGTGCAATTCAGAAACTAAAAGATGGAACAAAAATAGCCATTGATGGTGATACTGGCATGATAGAGTGTATTAAATAGATGCTTTGTACATTGCTGTTATTTGTACAAGAACGTTACACATTAAAAGCGGCTATACCACTTGCTTTATTATTAAGTCTGGGGCCGTTAAGTGTTATGAGTGTTAACGCACTTGTTGCTATTGTTGTGACTGGTTGGGTATTTTTAGTATTACTGATACTGAGAATAGTCGACGATATAACCTCAATTGAGGAAGATAAGCAAAGGAAACCCAAACGTAAACTTGTAAATGGAAGCATATCGCCAAAATTACTTCAGTTGAACTTATTGTGGTTGGTGTTATTTGTAGTATTTATTGGCGTTTTTCTAGATGTTTTTTGGCTAACAGTTGGGTTATTAATTTTCTATTTTTTTTACTTTTTAATAATTAAACCACTTAAATATATTCTATTAGATGCCTATTTAATTAATGTCGTTTTCTTTTTTATTCCTGTATTGGCTGTAAGTGATGTAAACGATAGCGCCATTTATTCTATCATTAGTATGGCTTTTTTTTATTGGTCATCAGCTATTGCACATGACTTTGCCCACAGTGTAGAGAGTAAAATTAAAACTAAACTTCATTGGCATGCAGTTTTTGTATATCTCATAAGTTTTTGCATCGGTATCAGTTTGGCTTTTAAAATTGAGTCATCAGTTATTTTTTTAGGAATACTAACTGGGGGCTTTACTTATATATGTTTGTTATTAATTCGACTGATAAAGTGGCCTAATGAAAAATCAGCTAAGGCTTTTTACATTGCAGGTTATTTATACTTTCTAATACCGGCAGCTGCTTTATTTATAGAAAACAAACTAATGAGTTATTAAAAAAATTATTATAGGAACTAGCAAAAATGAATGTAGAGATCAGTAGTATATTACAAAACGCTAATTCAATAGGGTTAATTCTTTATTTAATTTTGCCGATTATTTTAGCTGGTACGTTAAATATGCTTTTTGTAAAGTCTCGCCTGTTTTCACGAATACATGTACCTATGGATGCAGGAAAGTGTTTGTCAGATGGACAGCCTATATTTGGTGCAAATAAAACTTGGAAGGGATTTTGGGGCATGATTTTTTTTTGTGCCCTATGTTTTTTTGTTTTTGGTCTTATAGCACAAAATAACTTAACAGCCCGAGAATTATCACTTATTCCTTATGAATCATATAACTATAGTCAGTTGGTTTTGTTTGGTGCATTATGGGGCTTGGGTTATGTTTTGTTTGAATTACCTAATAGCTTTATTAAAAGAAGAATCAATATCGCACCAGGAAAAGGAGGCAAAAAACTCAGTGGTATTATTTTCAATTTTGTAGATCAAGCTGACTCTGCACTTGGTTGTGTCATATTTTTATTGATTTTTTATACCCCTTCATTCGCATTATGGTTCAGTATTTTCATAGTTGCTACCGCGGTACACTATTTGATGAATATCTTGCTCTATGTCTTGCGTCTTAAATCTAGCCCATGGTAAACCACAAGGAAATAAATATGTTTATAGGATTGATTAATCCACCGACAATAGTGACTTTTTTAGGGCTACTGCTTGGGGTACTTTCAATAAATTTTGCGCTACAGCAAGAATTTTCACTGGCGATAATTTGTTTTATATATGCAGGTATTTGTGATTTATTTGATGGGCTAATTGCTCGTAAAGTAAAAATGAGTGATAACGAAAAATTATTTGGTGTACAAATAGATAGCATGGTTGATATGGCTTGTTTTGGTATTGTACCTGTAATTCTTGCAATACAATTTGGTATGAATAATCAGATAATTGATATCATTATTCTAAGCTTTTTTGTGAGTTCAGCTGCAATGCGTTTAGCTTATTTTAATGTATTTGGATTAGAAGAACATAATGGGAAAGCTTATTATTCTGGTTTACCTGTTACGTTTGTTGCGCTATTACTACCATTAGTATATTTATTTAGTTATTTCTTGGATAGCATTCAAATGGAGTGGCTTTTGAGAGGGAGTTATTTTGTTATTGCAATGTTATTTATATTAAATATTCCTATTCCCAAACCTAAAGGTATATTTTATTTGATATTTCCATTTATCGCGATTTTTTTAACATTCAGTTATTTATTATTATCGCGTTAGGAAATAATTTAAGGAGTAAGTTATGAAACTAAAAATACCTTTATATAACCGACAAACAAAAAAAATTGAAAATGAATGTATTTTTGAAGTGAGCTTTATGACATTTGTTTATGATACCTATTTTGGCAGTTTATTAGAGAAGTTAATTTTTAAGAGAATTTGGTTTTCAAAGATCTATGGAAAAATTCAGAAATCAGAACGTTCGAAGCATAAAATTACTGAATTTATTAAAAAATATAAAATCGATATTTCAGAACTAGACCAAAGCTTAGAAGAGTATTCTAATTTTAATGCTTTTTTTATTCGGAAATTTAAGCCAAATATTAGATCTATTAATACAGAACCTAAAAAACTCATTTCACCTTGTGATGCCCGGTTAATGGTATATCCCATTAGTAATGCTTCAGATATCAAAATAAAACAAAACCTATATTCAGTTGAACAGTTGTTGCTTAGTAAAAAGAGTGCAAAAGAATACAGTGAAGGTGTTTGTCTGGTATATAGATTGGCACCAATGGATTATCATAGATTTGTTTATTTTGATGACGGTCAAGAATCAGAATTAGTAAATGTGAATGGTTATTTGCACTCTGTAAGTCCTATAGCCCAGAAAAAAATAACAAGAGTTTTTAGTGAAAATGTACGTCAATATTCTGTTTTAAAAACACGTAATTTTGGTCATGTTATACAAATCGATGTTGGTGCTATGGTTGTGGGTAAGATTAAACAACATAAAATAACGGGTGGTGACTTTATGAGAGGGGAAGAAAAGGGTTACTTTGAGTTTGGTGGTTCAACCATAGTGCTGCTATTTAAAAAAGAATGTATTAAAGTTGATAAAGACATTGCTGAGCAATCGTTGGAAAATATCGAAACATTAGTGAAGATGGGAGAAGTTGTTGGGCAGATATATTAAAAGTTGTAAAAAGTCTTAGGAGTAAATTCGGATCAAATAACGGATTGATAAAAAATGTATTTTAATTATTTTTTGAATAATAAATATGTAACGTAAAGTAGGCTCTCAACTTTAGTTGGGTTTTTATTGACGCAAATTTCCTTCTTTTTTTAATATAAAAATATTTTCAACCACTTTTTATGCTCAATAGATTCTGAATTGGAGAGCCATTTTTCATAAAATCGACTGATTTTATTTGCTCTATTTTTTATTAATATTTTATTTATTTTTTGAATGATTGTTTTACCTATTTTAGTTTTAGAGCAACCAATATAGCCTAACTCATATTGAGCAGAGCCATCAATTGAGTAAGTTTTCAGGTTTATGTCATTAGCGCCTAATTGAGTTAATGCGTATCTTATTTCAACCTCAAAGCCTAAAGTCGCATTTATTTCTCTATTTTTTAAACTGAGCATTTTTGATAGGCCACTAAAATGATCTTCTGCTGAGCGTTCAAATATTGAAACTTTATTAAAGTGAGATTTTAAAATTTGATCTATAGGTGTTCCGTATTTAGCGCCTTTAGCTATGCCTAATTTAAAGTCTCCTGATGCCATCAATGAAGCCAGATCTATGGTTTTATTTTTCATAAAATATGGTTTTAAAATAGCGTTATCATGTTGATTGATAATTAACTTATTACCAAAAACAATATAAGCAGCAATAGAAAATTCAGTAAATTTTTCACGTTCAGCTGTTTTCAGCAAAGCGGCGTGACATATATTATCTTTTTGTGATAATTCCAAATTACTTCTAGCATAATTTGCCTTTATTTTGATATGGCGGTATTCAGGTAATGCGTTAATAAGCAACTTTTGAGTTAGGTCGACGTACCCTTTTCCTGTGTTTTCACCTTTAACAATAAATGCCGGAGGGAAGTCTGAATACATCCACTGGATTGTTTCTTTAGCATGTATTGGTGAACTGAAAATAAGAATTGTTAACCATAAGCTTACTTTTAAACCCATTTAACTTTCCTATATCGTTAATATGAAAATAGAAATAACAAAGAATTTTTAAATTATAGTCTATAAAAACTAAGGAACTTATTGTGATGGGTTTGATTTAGCTTAAGGCGGAAATATTTTGCATCTGACATCATTATAATAACACTAAATTTTACAATCTATCTGGGTATAAATTAAATGTCGAAAATGACTGTGATTTAAGAAATGATATGAAAAGAGATTTTTAAAGTGGTCAAAAATTATTTGACCACAATAATATAAAGCGTTTAGTAAACGTCTTTACAAGTACGACCACCGCTACCACAAGTGTACGCATAACACATGCTTAGTCTTTCACCATCAGAAAAACGACCACCACCAACTTGAGGAGTCATATCTGCTGGTAATGATTTAGTATCTTTTGAAAGGTTTTTAATTTTCTTTTTGTTTAATGATAATTTCATTTTACATCCTTATGTTTTATAAATTATATTTTTAAAAATAGATATAATACAACCGCATATAAATGCAGGTACCTAATTAAGTTACTACTTGTACCTTTTAATGTCAAAACTTTTTTATGAGGAAGATAAAAAAAATTTATTATCGTTTTTTAGGTTTTTTAAAAATTGAAAGGAGGATGTAAATATTGTAGTGTGACGCTTTGAAAATAAAAATGGTCAATATGAATTGACCATGATAAGAAAGTGTTTAGTAAACATCTCTACAGGTAGATCCCCAACCACATGTGCGTGCAAAGCATAAGCTCAGTGGTTCGCCATCTGAAATTGGAGGTCTACCGCCGCCTACTTGTGGCGTCATATCTGATGGTAATGCTTTATTATCTTTTGATAGGTTTTTAAGTTTTTTTTTGTTTAATGATAATTTCATTTTATATCCTTATTAAGAGTACATTCTTCAAATTTATACAATACGATATAAGTCGTATATTCTCATGTTACATTTTGTACCTATAAAGTCAATTTTTTTATGTCGTGCTAAGCTTAATATTGTTACTTGAATATCGTATTTTTATAAGTGTTAAAGACTGAGGAAGTATATTTAATTAAGTATAAAAACCTGAAATGAAAGAATTAAAACAACAAGTATCAATACCCATACTCAAGGTGAGATGGGCATAAACGTAAATACTTATTGATCACATGGTTTTGTCCAAGCTATTTTATAAAGTGAATTGCCACCATAAATTGGTCCTTGTGAGTCTGCAAGATAAATAAAGCTATCAGTTGAATCTATGAAAATACCATCTGTGCGTATGATGCCAAGTTCATTTGGTATTGTGACTTCGCACATTAAGCTACCATCAGTGTGATATTGAAATATTGTTTGATTACCAGCTGTACCACTTCCTTTCATTGATACAACATAAAGACTGCCATTTTTGTGTGCAAATAAACCGCTGGGTGCCCAACCTGAGGGAAGTGAAAATTCATTGATTTTAGTAAGTGTATTATTGTCATTGAGTTTAACGGATATAATTTTTTCCAAGCCTTGAATACCGACATAAAAATTATCTGTACTGCTGGCATAACTCATAGCTTCAATGCCTTTATCAATATTGGTAGAGAGTCCAATATCGGCTAAATCCCATTGATTGATTATAGTACCTAAGTTTAAATCTAATTCATATATGTAGTTATATTCGTCGCCGATATAAATGGCGTCAGGATTTTTACCAAAACTCAGTGCCTCCATATCAATATTATGACCATAGATAGAATCAAATGAATAAGACTTAATGATAGTATCATCGTTCATTGAAGCTTTAACAACAGATTTTGGATAATAGCTAGTGTAATCACCCTGATTGATAGGGTGAACGCCATTAACACCATAATAGGCATTTTGTTTCTCATCAATTAATACGCCGCTATTACGAAAATAATTATCAATATTATTACCATCGCCTCGGTTTACTTGTTCGCTTAGTGCATTAGAAAAGGTTTCGTATTGACTAAAATCGAGTATTTTGGTTTGCTGGTTTCCTTGTGGTAGGGGGTTATCTTCTCTGCAAAAAGTACCTGTTTCAATTATGCCACCATTTGAAACGGTTTTTTGTTCGAAGTTGAAACAATTTTCTTTGGTTACTGATGGACTGTAAATTACATAATAAGACTGACCTTTGTAGTTGTAAGTCATTTTACGTTCGCCAGTATTGTTTATGGTATGTTGCAGGTTTTCCACGCCATCTCTAGGGGGCGTTAAATTTGCGCGTGCGCTTGCAGTATTTCCACTAAGCGGTGAAACTCTTGGAAGTATACTTGTATCTACTTCACCTACTAGGCATTGAATGATATAGGGGGCATGAGTTGATGTATGGTACCGGTAACCAAAGCTTTCATCTGATTGACCATTACAAACATCAAGTTCAGCATCATTTATTACGCTGCCATCTGGATTTTTATCTCCATATAAAGGGTAGCCGTCATATGCCCAGCCTATGATGGTATTATCTGTTTTATTTTCCATGCTATCTATCATGCAATTTGGTGAAACATGATAATGATAATCGTCACCACGACCTGCATGTCCACCACAATTATCTAATTGGCCCAGTGCAAAAGTATCTGAATTAACATCATAGTTATAGATATCTAATTCACCTTGAGATGAATAATCATATATAGGCACACCATTAACAGCAACGCCAACTGCGGCATCTATGGTTGTTAAGCTGGTTGCTTTTTGAGGTGATAGTTTTATAGGCGCAGCATAATTAATGGCAGGCACTGGTATTTGTTCATTAGTTCCTGTAATACCATTCATTAAATCATGATTTGGGTAAGTATCCGAAATAACATAAGCATACTCATCATCACAGATTACGCTTACATCATTAAAACCAGCCACGTTTATTGAGTTTTTTATCGCTGTACAAGATCCTCCAGTGTTTATTGGATCTGGCTCTGTAGAAGTACTGCGCTCATAATTAACATCTAAAGTCACAGAGTTTAATGTTATATTAGCCATCGCATTTAATAGCGTATTTCTGTCTACATTTTCGTCCATTTTAAATGCAGGTTTTGCAGATAATGCATATAAGGTAAATGTATATTTTTTAAGCCCAGGACCTTGAGAGCAGGGGGGGCATATTCATTGAGATTGTTAACACTATTTGTGCCTAAGTGACCTATTACCTGATTTTCTGCGATTGCAGTGTGGTTTTGCCCAATATCATACATAATCCAATACCAGTGATTATCATTTACTGCAACTTCATGGTGCATGATAACTGCATAGTCAGCTGTACCTGCAGGGGCATTTTTCCAAGAAAGGGGCGGGGAAATACTTTCACCATCACAAGTATAAGTTTCTGGTAATAAATGCTCATCAGACATTGTTGAGCTTGTGAGTGTAAAATTAACGGGAATATTGACATCTGCATTTTTATCTGGACGGCAGGCAAAAAAAGCTTGGTCAGGGGTATTTTCACAAAAACCAAATTCTTGTCCTTTTGGACCAAAAAAATCACATTGCGCATTAACCGGTTTGTTTTGGCATGCATTAATCGCTTCTGGTGGTGGTTTACTGCCAGGTTGTGCAGTTGCTTGATTAATACCGATATTGAACCATAAGGGACTGTGCATAGCGATTAATAAATAAGTCACTTTTTTCATGATAATGCTCCTAATGCGTATGTATTTGGTCAGGGGTGTGCGCTGATATGTGATGAGATAACGTGTTTGTTGGCGTATTGTTATGGTGCGAATTTAACTTTTTAATGTTAATTTCAGACTTATGTGCATGTTTAAATGCCAAGGTTCTGATTTTTCCTGATTTGATCACACGGTATTTTGGTTGAACAAAGTTGGCGTGAATGTCTCCTAATGTCTTAGGAAAACCGATACTGAGTTGTTCAACAGATGACTGTGTATGTTTGGCCATTAAAACGATATTGCTAAAATGGTGTCCAGATGAGTTTTTTTGTTCAAATGCAGTTACTTTAACCGAAATATCTTGGTTATTAACTTTTAGTTTAGTTTTTTCAATTAGTTGTTGTATAAAGTAATGTGTTGTTTGTTTACGATTTAGGTTTGCTGGCATAACGGTTTTGATATCACCCATTAACCAAGCTTGATGGTCTTGTAAACGTTTTTGCCATTGCTGAATATCTGCTTGTAAATGTATTTCGATTTGTCCATCTCTTAAAATCACTCTTGCAGTTGTTTCTTTTAAAGCATGGGCATAACTTTGTATGCTTGTTATGAACAGTATTATGCTGACAAAAATGAATGGGGCTTTGAAGTGTAATTTCATGATCCAACTCTCCTAAAGTTAAAACTTTTATATTTTAAATTGATACAAGGATTAATTTACAATTATGATTATGGGCGAGCAGTATGGGTTAAAAATGAAGAATTCATATTTAATTAAGTCTATGATTTAAATGTTCAATTTATTTTTTGTTATTGTGGTTTTATTAAATGTGTGCAAATTGTGAATATAAAAAAGCGCACATAAGTTGTGCGCTTTAAATTGATAGTGCAAAAAGGTTTCAATTAAAATGTTATTTTATAGCCAACGCCATAAACTGAAGCAATAGGGTTTAATTCTGGGGAAATTTTATTTATTTTTTTACGGATGTTTTTCACGTGAGTATCTATATTACGATCACTGACGTCATCAAATCCAGTATAAACACTATCCATGATTTCTTGGCGGCTGAAAACTTTGTTAATGTTTTTTATGAAGCGCTCTAATAATTTGAATTCAATCGGTGTAAGGTCAAGATTTTGATTATTTAAGGTTGCACTATATTGTTCTATATCAAGTTCAAAACCAGATTGCCGGATAAGATTTTTACTTAAGTTGCCAGCACGTTTTAAAATAACTTTGATTCTTGCGATCACTTCTCTGGGACTAAAAGGTTTGCAAATATAATCATCAGCACCTATTTCTAAGCCAATTAAGCGGTCAATTTCTTCATTTTTAGCAGTGATCATAATTATAGGTATCTCAGAAAATAACCGGGTACTTTTACATAAGGTAATGCCATCAACATCAGGCAACATAAGATCTAATAAAATTAAATCAACGTTATTATTTTTTAAATAATTGATAACATCTCGCCCTGAATCTAAATGTTTCACTGTATAACCTGCATTGGTGCAGTAAGCACATAAAACTTCGGCGATAGCGGGTTCGTCTTCAACAATAAGAATATGATATTTTATCATTAATTTTTTAAGCTCCTAAGTTAAGAGGCAAGTTTATGTTAATGCTTAAGCCACCTAAAGCTGAGTCTTGAGTATTGATAGTACCTTGATGTGCAATCACTATTTGTGAACATAAAGCGAGCCCTAAACCTGAACCGCCATAAATACGACTACGCGATTGCTCAACACGATAAAATCGTTCAAAAATTTTAGCTTGATTTTCTTTACTCACACCAGGAAATGAGTCATTTATTTGTATACTTAATTCATTTTTTTTGAGTGTGGTAATAATATTAATTTTGCCACCAGAATCTGTATAGCGGCATGAATTTTCAATTAAATTAGAGAATAGCTGTAATAATCTTGTTTTGTCCGCCACTATGGTGCAGCGGCTAGTATCGGTAATATTGTGTGTTACTTTTAATTTCTGTTGCAAAAACTTACTCTGATAATTGTTTAAAGTATGAAGTAATAATTGCATGGGATCTATATTACTTTTTTTGTAGGTTAGACCTCCTACATCTGAGCTTGATAATTGATATAAGTCATCCACAATCCTGCCTAGTTTGTTTATTTCATCAATAAACAAATCGACCCTATCACTTGTCGCTTCGAAAATACCGTCTTGTATGGCAATCAATTGTGACTTTATAACCGTTAAAGGTGTTCTCAGCTCATGTGAGGTATCAGATATCCACTGATGACGATTAGTTTGGTTTTTTTCTAAAGTATTCGCTAAATCATTAAAGTTATCAGATAGTAAACCTATTTCATCTTTGGACACTTTGTTGACTCTAGCCGCATAATCACCATTTCTGAGTTTACCTGTGCCATTTATGAGCAGTTTTATGGGAGCTATTAAATGCTTTGCTAATAAAATAGCCATAAAAACAGACAGAATAAGCACTGCACAGGCAATAATATAGTAGGTTTTATATTGCTGGCGCAAAAAGTCACTTGCGGGGCTGTCTTTGATTGCATTAGAAGGGACGAGTCCAATCCAGCCTATGGTTTCTCCGTTAGAGATAATAGGTTCTATACGTGGGTGATCATTCAAGAATTCACGGCCAACAATTACACTTTCATTCATATCGTATAAGCTCATTCGCCTTCCCGTTTTTAAAAAATCGGCAGGGTCTTCTCGTTTTTTTGCTGGTGGTGCAGGCCTAGGTTTTGGCCTGGAACCTTGAGCTGGTTTGTGCCCCCTTATACGTTTATCTGCGTTTGGAGGTGGTCTTTGATTTCTGAAGTTTGATTCAAAACCTTCCACACTTTGATTCTTTCTCGGTGGATGTTTGTTTTGCTCTTGTCTGGGAGGCGGGGGATCTTTTCTAGGATCCACAATATCTCGCCATATTTGTACATCGTTAATGATAGGCTGCCAGCTATTATTTATCTGATAAGTTTTGGTTAATTGCGCAATAGAGTTTTTAACATGCTGATCTTCGGCTTCATTAATAAAGTCATTAAAGTCAGAGGATAAACTGACTCCAATAGAGACCAGTAATAATATGACTATTGCAAGATTTGTCACAAAAAATGCAAGAAAAAATTTGTGAAATAACTTCAAAAAATGCCCCTATATAACGCACGATCCAATAATGTGCTTTTTATTATCGTATTTTAACTATGTTATGAACTAGACAATATGGGGGAACTGACCCCATAAAATTAAATTCTTTTTGGTATATAATTTATCGACAAAAAGTTCCCGTTTCGATAATGCCGCCATGACTTACTGTCTTTTGCTCAAAATCATAACAGTTTGTTTGATTACTTACTTGATAAGAAACGTAATACTCTTGGCCTTGATAAGTATATGTCATGGTCCTTGTTCCACTATCACTAATGACGTGTTTTAAATTTTCAACGCCATCCTGAGGTGGCGTCAAATCAGCCCTTACATTTGAGTTATTACCTGATAAAGGTGAAACTCTGGGTAATATATTTGTATCAACTTCCCCTACCAAACATTGAAATATATAAGGCGCTTGCTCAGATGTATGATATCTATAGCCGAAGTCATTGTCATTTTGACCATTACATACATCAAGGTCACCCAGGTTTATTTGACTACCGTCAGGGTTCGTATGGCCATACAAAGGATATCCATCATAAGCCCAGCCTATTATGGCGTCAGCGCTTTTGTTTGTCATAGCATCTAACATACAATCAGGAGATGCATGATAATGATAATCATCACCTCGTCCTGCATGACCACCACAGTTATCTAACTGGCCTAACTTTACCGTATCACTATTTGCATCATAATTATAAATATCTAACTCTCCTTGAGATGAATAATCATAAATTGGCACGCCATTAATTGCGACACCTAATGCTGCATCTATTGTTGTTTTTGATGAAGCAATTACAGGTGATAATTTTATAGGAGCAGAATAATTAACTGCGGGAACAGGTATTTGTTCGTTTGTGCCAGTGATCCCATTCATTAAGTCATGTGACGGATAAGTATCGGAAGTAATATACGCAAATTCAGTATCACACGTCACATTTACATCATTAAATCCTGCTTGGCTGACCGATAACTGAACTTTTTCACAGGCAGTTGAGCTTGTACTGTTATTACGCTGGTAACTCACAGATAAAGTGACAGTATCTAAGGTAATATTTGAAATGGCACTCAATAGCTCATTTCTGCCAACATTATTTACATTGGTCAAATCAGGTGAGTCTGATAAAGCATAAAGACTAAATGTATACAATTTATCTCCTGAACCCTGTGAACAAGGCGGGGCATATTCATTTAAGTCATTCACACTGTTACTCCCCATTTGACCTATCGTTTCGTTGTCATTGATAGCAGTTGTAGATGAAGGAATATCATACATGACCCAATACCAGTGACTGTCACCAGGTGCTACATCATGATGCATCATTACAGCAAAACTTTTAGTATCTGTGGGGGGATTTGACCAAGATAGGTTTGGTGAAATACCTTCACCATCACAGGTATAAGTACTTGGAAGAGAGCCATTATTTACCATGATATTACTGCTCAATACTAAATTGTTCGTTTCAGCATCTGTTTCAGAGCCAATTATATCTTGTGTAGACGCATTGTCAGAACCACACGCAATTATTGATATTAATGTACTTACATAGAAAATAAATTTTTTGTGATCTTTCATCGTAATCTTTCCTATCTTAAAATTAAATTTTTATGATAGAAAGTATAAAACGGTAAAATGGTGTGAAAATGAAGATGTTAAATGTTTTTAATTTGTTGATATTTAATGTATTTAATTTGTTTTTTTAGCTTTTACCTTTAATTGTGTGCAAAATGTGTATTGCCTTTTTAATTAAACATGTTGTTTGATACAAAGCATATTTTATTTCTCATTGTTTGCATATTTTTTACACATTTAGCAGCTAGACTTTGATTAAATCAAGGCAATGGCTGCAAATTTATAGTTAATTGGCTTAAACAGGTTGAGTATGAATAGGTGAATAATGATGAGAAATAAATTAATAAATCAAGTTTTTAAAACAGGTATGTCTTCAGCATTTATTTTATGTTCAGTGAATGTTTTTGCTGATGATAATATAGATAAAAAAGGCGACTGTGATGGTAGGCGAGGTCCGCCTCCATTTACTAAGTTAGATATTAATGGGGATGGTGCAATTACATTCGATGAGTTCTCTAAGCATAAAATTCCTCGTGGCAATCATGAAACTGTTTTTTCTCATTTTGACACTGATAATGATGGCAAAATATCAGAGCATGAATTTAATGACAGAAAATCACATCCACCCAGAAGACAAAAAAGAGCAGGAACAAATTAGCCTTAATTTTTGCCAGATAGAAACTTTATTAATGCATTTAATAAGTTATTAAATATAACCGTAACTATGTTACTTGGTATGCGTTTATACTCACTCCCGAGAGTATGAGCCTTATTAAGGAAGTTGTGTTGAAAAACAATAAAGATGTACGGGTTGGTGTCGGGGTGATTATTGTGAGAAATAATCAAATCTTATTAGGTGAGAGAATCGGCTCACATGGTGCAAATACCTGGGCAACTCCAGGTGGACATTTAGAAATGGGCGAATGCATAGAAGCGTGTGCAAAACGTGAGGTTTTAGAGGAAACAGGTTTAAGTTTAGATTCAGTTAAAAAACTTGGATTTACCAATGACATATTTGAAGCGGAAGATAAGCATTATGTCACTCTTTTTGTCATTTCTTCAAGTCAAGAAGGAGAGGCACAGGTACGAGAACCAAATAAATGCAAACAATGGCAGTGGTTTAATTTTAATGCGTTACCTCAACCATTATTTTTGCCTTTAATTAATCTATTGAAAGAAAATCCAGAGTTTAATGGCGTTTTTTAAAAGTTAAGTGATTTACTGATAGGGAATAAGCTGTTTTTAATACAGCTTATTATAGTAAGACAAATTAAATTATTTTTATATCAACATAAATCAGTTTTATTGCAATATTGTGTTATTTGGCATGTATTAGTCCAGCAAGTATCTGTCCAACAATTATTTATTGAGCAGTTAATGGAGCATTGATCTGAAGGGTTTTCCATAGCGCCACCTATCTGAGGTGTTAGGTTTTCTGGCAAAGTTTTCATATCACGAGATAGGTTTTTAATTTTCTTTTTATTCAATTTAAGTTTCATTATTTTTATCCTTTTTAAATGAAACTTAACATTGACATATTTAAATTATTTCCTCTACCTTAATTAGGTCCTAAGGTGCATTGTTTCTAATGTGAAATATCATTATAAAAAAGAAAGTGCCAATCCTAGGTTAGATCTTAAACACTTTTACTGCATTATGTTAAAAATGTGTACCTAGAACCAGCAAGAAATGCTGGTTTAATTTAAGAGGTCATTTTTTTTGTATTTTTAGCTTCTACTTTTGCTAACCAAAGTAAGGGAGCAATTATAAATACAGTGCCTATGGCCATGGCTAAATCAGGCACTTCATCAAACCATACGAGTCCTACAGCCACGGCGCATAAAAGGCCACTATATTCTGCGCTGGCAATCTTGCTTGCTTCACCACTTCGGTAAGCTACGATGCAAATTCCAGCGTAAATTAAAATAAAACTACTTGAACCCGCAGCTGTGAGCATAGGTGCAAAATCCCAAGGTTTACCTTCCCATAATGCCAATGACAATGCGACAGGTATGCCTACCAAATTTGTTAGAAAAAGTGTTTGAAATACATTTTGCTTCTTTGGTAGCTTGCGAATAAGTAAATTATTGATAGCCATAGTTAATGCTACAATTAAAGCTGCTATTGCAGCCCAATCTATCTGAGTGGGTCTAATCACAATAAGTACCCCTATAAAACCTAAAATAGCAACGGCAACAGCTTTACTTGATAGTTTTTCTTTAAAAAACATCATCGCTAGAGGAAGCATTAATAAAGGGGCCGCATAAAAAATCGCATTTGCAGTTGCCAATGGCATAGAGCTAATAGCAATGACCATGAAAATAGCACCAATTAACCAAATATGGCCTCGTAAAATATGCCATTTAAGACCTAATGAAAACGATGTTTTATGTCCCAAAAAACATAAAGGTAATAAAATAAGCGCAGCTGTGATTTGGCGAAATAATACAAATTGATAAACTGCGCTGTCTGGTGAAAGCGTTTTGATTAAGGCATCGGAAAACACAGCAATTAAGTTACCTATCACAAGTAAAGTCATGGCGAGACCGACTGACATTTTTGGCATGAAATCCTCCTTTTAATTATGAGTAATAAGCGAATAAGAGAAGCTTATTGCAAAAGCATGGATTATGTATAATGATTAAAATACTTTTTGTATGAGCTTAACTAATAATGAAATTACCTCCTTTACGTGCATTACAATGTTTCGAAGCTGTCGCTAGGCTTAATAGTTTTTCAAAGGCGGCCGATCAACTTAATGTCACACAAAGTGCTGTGAGTCACCAAGTGAAGCTATTGGAAGAGTATCTGGGTGAGGCTATGTTTAGCCGATATGGCCGTTCATTCGCTTTAACTGAAGTAGGAGAGCGTTATTTTGAAGAAGTAAGTCATTCTTTGAGTGATTTATCTAATGCTAGTCAGTTAATTAGAGAAGGGCAATCGGGGAAAATTCGTTTAGCTTTATATAGTTCTGTCGCTGTAAAATGGCTTATTCCCCGTTTAGAAGACTTAAGACAACAATACCCAGAAATAGAGTTATCTCTGAATATGATGGCCGATGAGCCAAAATGTAGCGATCAGGTCGCTGATTGTTTCATTACAGTCGAGCCGCCTAAAACAAATTTTGTTGTTGAGTTTTTATATGCAGAGCGGCTTTATCCTGTGTGTGGTCATAAGTTATGGCAACAAATTAAGGACAAACTACTCCCTGAGGCATTATGGAAACAGCCTTTACTTTCGGTGCAAAACCTCTTTCCAGGTGACAAACCTGGTGAAGATTGGCGTCAATGGTCTGAGCAAGGTGGGTTTGAATTACCTGCAAATACAAAAATAAATCATTTTAGCCATATGTTATTGGCGGCAGAAGCTGCACGATATGATCAAGGCATTACTTTGATAAATCATTATTTAATGTCAGATCAAGACAGGCAGCATAATTTTGTTCGCATCCCTATGCACGAGGTATTAACGGGGGATAATTTTTATTTTGTTTATAAAAAATCACGGGCTAAACAAACTGATATTGTAAAACTAGGGCGTTGGTTAAAACAACAATGCCTTGAGTAAGACTCATTTATTACAGACAATATCAACGAAAGTCTGCTTGTTCCAAATATATTTGACGAGTGATCACAAAGCGCGTTTCCCGATTTTTATAGGTATCAATAATAAGGGGGGTTTCTAACGAAGTTTTAACCATTGAATGCATATTTGGCATAAAATTAACGTTTTTATTCTTCACAAAATCAATACTTAGAATTTGATCAAAACTGGGTTGTTTTGCGATTTTGTGAACGAGTAAACCTGTGCTATTTGAAACAGGGAGTAAATAATAATCACCATTTTGATCATGTGTTAATGGTTGTGATAATAAAATATCTTCTATGTTTATCGTAATATCTTTTAGCTTAATGCTACCACCTCGCTCAAAATGATTTGCGTAAATGTTGGCTGCAAAATGTGTGAGTGTACCTTTCATTAATTGTGATAAATCAAATGGTTCAGGCTCTAAAGTTAGTAAATCATATTGCTTAGTGAGTGCTTTTAAATTTTCTGTATTTTCTGAGCTAAGTGAAATAGAAATAATAACTTGATGGGCGTGCATTGAATTGGCTAATGGCATATGTGAAGCATACACTTTGTCTTGAACCATAAATACTGTCATACCATGAGTACCCCATGCTGATTTTTCTTGATGCAATTTATGTGATTGTGATACATGTTGGTTTGCACTTAAAATTATGCTGTACGTTAATAAAAATAGTGCGATTAGTTTATACATATTCTTGATTTCTTTTTAGTGACATTCTCTAAATTGTCTATTAGCATTAATTCTAAATCAAACCCAAAGTTGATATTTCTATTTCCATAATGGAATTAATCTATTTAATTAAAAGAGATAAGTTTTGAATATTAAAGACTTAGAAATATTTTTAGTACTGGCCTCTACAGAAAACATGCAGCAGGCATCTATAATTTGTAATAAAACTCCTAGTATGCTCTCTAAATCACTTAAACGACTGGAAGTGTCTTTAGAAGTGAAACTGTTTGACCGTATTGGTAAAAGTATTAAGTTAAATGCTGCAGGTTTAAAGTTGCGCATTAATGCAGCAAAAATAGTGGCACAAGCAAAACAAACCTTTGCGGAATGTTCAGGTATAGGAGGAGCACATGATTATACAATTGCAGCGCCTTCAATTTTATTGTTTCGTTGGGCCAGTGTATTATCTAAATCTTTACAAAACCATAATGCACACTCTAAAGTCATTTTTAATACGCACTTTGAAGGCCAAGCTTTGGAGCAGTTAATTCATGGTTTAGCAGATATAGCTGTTATCACATCAAACCTTGCGAACCAAATTCCTGAAGACATGCACAGTGTTGCCCTAGGTGTACTCAACATGCAAGTAGCAGCGGGTAAAAACCACCCTTTAGTTAATGGGGGAGCATCAGGTTTTGTTGAAGTATCTGCAGAACAATTATTAGTGCATCCATTTGTCAGTCCCAGTATTTCTCCATATTGTGGTCAAGCAAGAGGCATAGGCTGTGATGGCTGGCGTAATGATTTATTTCCACGACAATTAAAAATAGAGGTGAATGATTACAGCGTATTAGGGCAGTTAGTCAGAAGCGGACAAGCGCTCGCTTATTTACCTGATTATTGGGTAAGAGAGCTGGAACTGATACAACTTCAGATTAAAAATTTTGATTATGTATATCAAGAGAAACTGTTATTGGTGAGTTATCAATCTGACTTAATTGATTTATTTAAGCCTTAAAGCAATGTTTTAGGGTTGCTTAATCTTATGAAAAAATGAGGACTGTTAGAGGGGGGCCTCATTTTAGACGATTACACCGACAATGAAATAAAACAGTGTAATCTATTTAATCGCGTTAAAATTAAGCTTCCGTTACTGATTCGTTGGTCGTTTTTTTATGACTCATTACCTGTAGTAATGCCATATTTAAATCTTCAATTAAATCATCTGAATTTTCTAAACCAACTGAAATTCGAATTAAACCATCACTTATGCCTGCTGCTGCACGCTCTTCAGGGGAATAGGGGCTATGTGTCATAGAAGCTGGGTGCTGAATTAAAGATTCTGCATCACCTAAGCTCACGGCAATACTAAATAAACTCGTAGAATCAATGAATCTTTCACCGTCTTCAATGTCACCAATGATTTCAAATGCAATTACGCCACCGGCAGCTTTCATTTGATTGCCGATATATTTATTACCTTGATGACTTTTAAGACCCGGATAATAAACATTGCCTATCATTTTATGTTGTTCTAAAAACTCAGCTACTTTTTGTGCATTTTCACAATGTGCTTTCATTCTAATATGAAGTGTTTTTAAACCGCGTAAAATTAACCATGCATCATGTGGGCTAATTGTACCGCCAATGTCTTTTAAGGCGGTTAATTTAATATGTTCGATCATCTCGTTAGTGCCACAAATGATCCCAGCAACAACATCGCCGTGGCCATTTAAGTATTTAGTGGCGCTATGAATAACAATATCAAAACCAAACTCAACAGGGCGCTGTAAAATAGGTGTCAAAAAAGTATTATCACAAATAGAAATAAGGTTATGTTTTTTAGCAAAATTACCTACCATAGCTAAATCGATCACAACCATATTGGGATTGATGGGGGTTTCGATGAATACAATTTTAGTATTTTCTTGCAGTGCAGCTTCTAACTCTTCTGGTTGTGTCATATCAACAAATGTGACCTCAACGGCAAACTTAGTCAGCATATGACTAAATAATGCAAAGCTACAACCATAAAGTGCTTTTGAAGCAATAATATGATCCCCTGCTTGAACATTCGCCATGACAGAAGCTGATACTGCCGCCATGCCAGTTGCTGTTGCAGCTGCATCTTCCATACCTTCAAGTGCTGCTAGTTTCATTTCAAATTGACGTGTTGTTGGATTACCTAGACGCGTATAAATATAACCTTCTTCTTCACCAGCAAAACGTGCGCCGCCTTGTTTGGCATTGTCAAATACAAATGTAGATGTTTGGTAAAGGGGTGTTGCTAAAGACCCAAATTGTTCGTCATTAATTCTACCTGCGTGTACCGCTTTAGTTTCAATCTTGTAAGTCATTTTGTTGTCCTTTTGGGCCTTAAATAATTGCAGACCTAAAATTAATGTAAATTTTCAAGAAATATCTATTGTTATTCTTGTTAATATTTTTTGTTTTCAATGATAATTTTAGCAGCATGATTTAAGCCAAAAATATAATTTGTTAAATATCAACGGTTTAGTGTGTTTTTATGTGATTTAAATTTCATTTTTGTTACATTAATGTAACGCTGTGAGTACTGGATTTGCTCACTTGGGGTAGAAGTCTTTATTTGCATAGCTTTATCAGTGTGTTACTTTTATGTAACGCGTTACATATTTGAGATTATTTTAAGTTGAAGCTAAAAATATTATGTGAAGATCGATTAGGTATGACACAGGAAATTCTCAGTACGATTGTTCAAAACGGTTGGAATTTAACAGCCATGGAAATGAGCAGTGAAAAAATATTTGTTCACTTTGAACAAGGTAGGAGTAGCTTTGAAAATATAAATACGGCATTAAAAAAAATTAGTGGCGTTACAGATGTTATAGAAGTTGATTTATTGCCATCTGAACAAAAGCGTAAACATTTGGATGCTTTACTTTCTAAATTACCCGACCCATTGGTCGATATTGATTTTGAGGGGAGAATTTTAGTTGCTAACACGGCTGCGGAGATTGCATTTGGTATCGAGAAATCGACTCTGATTGGTCGTGAAATTGCAGAGTTAATTGGGGTTTCTATCAACAAAATATTGCCTTCTGAAGAAACGTCATTTGAAGTATCGTGTGCTAACAAACAATATTTAATGGATATCACACCTGTTTATTCACAAAATAAAACCACAGGTGCTGTGATTGTTTTACGAAGTCCACAAAGGTTAGGGCAACAAATTTCATCAATTGATCCAAAAAAAGGTGAAAATATAGAATCTATGGTAGGTCAATGCCATAAAATGAAGTTGATCCAACAACAAACCCGTCGTTTTGCAAAACTAGATTTACCTGTATTGGTTGTTGGTGAGACAGGGACTGGTAAGGAGTTGCTAGCCAGAGCTTTACATGAATCAGGGCCCCGTGCAAAAGCGCCTTTCTTAGCAATAAATTGTGCTACTTTGGCAGAAAACTTACTCGAAAGTGAATTATTTGGTTATGCGCCAGGGGCATTTACTGGTGCAAAA
Organism: Pseudoalteromonas denitrificans DSM 6059; assembly: GCF_900112265.1. GTDB lineage: Bacteria > Pseudomonadota > Gammaproteobacteria > Enterobacterales > Alteromonadaceae > Pseudoalteromonas > Pseudoalteromonas denitrificans. The sequence goes on from NZ_FOLO01000045.1 coordinate 37,654, forward strand.
CAAGGCGGTAAACCTGGCCTATTTGAACTTGCAGAAAACGGTACTGTATTTTTAGATGAAATTGCAGAAATGTCAGTTTATTTACAAGCTAAGCTATTACGGTTTTTACAAGAGTTTACTTTCAGGCGAATAGGGGGGACTCAAGAAATAAAAGTAAACATTCGTATAGTGTGTGCAACACATAAAGATTTAGATAAAATGATGGTTGAAGGTAATTTTAGGGATGATTTATTTTATCGCTTAAATGTATTAAGTTTACATTTACCTGCGCTCAGAGAAAGAGTTGAAGATATTCCAGCCTTGATCAAGCGTTTCACTTTAAATGCATCTGAGCAAATTAATATTAATTGTCCAGAATTTTCAAGCTCTGCTATTGCCTTGTTACAAAAATCAAGCTGGCCTGGCAATATTAGAGAATTACAAAATGTCATTTTTAGAACGTTAGCTTTGGTAGATAAAAGTATTATTGATCATAATGATATATCTTTTACGTCAATAAAAGAGGAAAAGGAAAATTCTGTTTATAAATCAACTGAGATCACTTGCTTAGAGTCAGCATTAGAAAGTTACGAAAAAAAGTTATTACAAGCATTATATATAAACTTTCCTTCAACGCGAAAACTGGCACAACGTTTAAATGTTTCTAATGCAACTATTTCCAGAAAGTTAAATAAATATGGTATCAAACTTAGCCCAGACTAATATATTGAGTATTAAATGCTTGAGCGTATTGACCTGACTACCGCTTTATACCACACAATTTGAGCGCCAAACACTCGACCCAATTTATTTTAATCATATTGGTCACTTGCGCATAGCATGGCTGTACTTAAATAGAACACCTTTTGAAGAAGTTAAGGCTTTAATATGCTCAGGTATTAAAGCTTATGCAATCAGTTTAGGTGCGAAAGACAAGTTTCATTTAACAATTACAGATGCGATTGTCACTGTGATGGCCAAATGCATTTAGTTAAGGCAGGACAAAATTTTTGAATCGTTTTTATATACAAATGAAAATATTGTTAACAATATATTAGATGTACTCAGTCAATATTATTCAAAAGCATGTTTTTTTGATGCAAAAGCAAAAGAGTCATTAATAATACCTGACATTAAATGCATTTAAATTAATCTTTCGGTATTTGTTTTTTATTCATTACTAGGACTACATTCAGTCATAAAACCTGAATGTAGAATAATCTCTAATCCTATTTTTAATGTTTGCAGTGATGCTGCTGCGGTTAAGCTTATTCTGATATTATTAGGGCAAAAACGACCAACAGCAAATAATGAAGCGGGTACCACCTCAACCCCTAAGTCACTTAATTCTTTGGCAACTAGGTCGGCGTTTTTATTCACAGCGAGCCACACATGAGAGCAAACTTTAATATTTTGTGCATATAAATTGTTAGCAAATAGTGTTTTAAATAATCTAAACCTGCGATGAATTTCTGCCTGTTGCCACAGAGTACGTTTTTTAACGGTACCATCAAAAATCCAGCGACAGGCAATTTCAGCTATTAATGGACTTAATTGCCAAGTCGTGGCATGAGGCTCATTTGCAAGTTTATTAATAAGTGAATGTTCGCTTGCCACAATTGCAAAACGTACTCCTGGTGCAACTGCTTTTGCAAAGCTTGTGATCAATATTGACTGGGACTTTATTTCATTAGAAATAGGTGGTTGCTCGGATAGTGCACCAATAACATATTCTTCAATAAATAATATTTTGTGCTGCTTAATGATTGTAATGAGATCTTTTTGCCTTTGCTTACTTAATGTGCGCCCAGTTGGATTTTGTAAATTTGGATCACTGACCAATACTTTTGCATTGGTTGATCTGATAGCCAAATCTAGGGCATCTGGTGTGATCCCTTGTTCATCCATTTTTACTCCATGGAGCTTCAAGTTTAACTGTTTTGCAGCCGCCTTTATGCCCGGAAAAGTAAGTTCATCAACTAATATCGTATCATCACTGTTACAGCATTCTAGCAATACAAGCTGCAGAGCACTTTGGGCACAAGAAGTATTGATGCAATTTTGAGGAGTAACTGAAAAGCCTAAGCTATTTAACCAAAGTGCAGATGCAACGCGCATTCTTTGTATGAGTTGTGGGCTTAGGTAATTTAGATAGTGCTCTAAAGCGTGTTCTTCACTTAGTAAAGTCGACAGTGTATCTGATAAATGCGTATCGTCTGGTCTGGTTGCAGGAACGTGAGTACTTAAATCAATAATTTGGTTTTGTGTATTTTGCTTTAAATTAAACAGCGCTGCTTCAGTACTTTGTGCCAGAATGTAAGTTCCTCTACCCACTTCACCACAAATCAGGTGGCGTTTAGTCGCCTCTGTAAAAGCTTTGGTCACTGTGCTTAAATTAATTTCAAGGTGCCAAGCAAGCTGGCGCTGTGCTGGTAATTTGTCTCCTACCTTAAGCTCGCCGGTTTTAATGGCTGTTGTCATAGCTTCAACAAGTCTGATATATAAAGGGCCTTCGCCAAGCGTTAAATCTGGTGACCACATTTTTATTGTCTGCCATACAATGTATTAATTGAACCATACAATCATCAAAGATAGTATAAAAGTCAAGTTATGAATTGGGAGATAAAAATGTTTTCACTGAATGATTTAAGCAAAGCGACAGATATTTTGCATAGTGTTATCCAACCAACTGCACAGCATAATTGGCCTTTATTATGTAAAAATACCGGTTGTGATGTATGGGTAAAACATGAAAACCACACACCTACTACCGCATTTAAAGTACGAGGCGGTATATATTTATTACACCAAATGATGCAGCAGTCTTCACGCCCTGAAGGTCTTATTTCTGCCACGCGTGGTAATCACGGTCAAAGTTTATCATTTTCAGCTAGTCGGGCTGGACTCCCTGTGACTATCGTTGTGCCAGAATGTAATAGTGAAGATCAAAATAAGGCGATTAAAGGTTTTGGCGCTCAGTTGGTGATTCATGGTAAAGATTTTGAAGCTGCCAGAGCCCATAGTTTAGTCCTACAGAAAAAATATGGCTTTGATGCGGTAGCGCCTTTTGAAAAAAACTTAGTACTGGGTGTTGCCACTTATGCTTTTGAATTTTTTTCAGCTGTAAAAGACTTAGATACTGTGTATGTGCCTGTTGGTATGGGGAGTGGCATTTGTGCTTTAATAAAAACACGGGACTTATTGGGATTAAAAACAAAAATTGTGGGTGTAGTATCTGAAGGTGCACCAACTTTTTACCTCTCATTCAATGCGGGTAAAGTCATTGCAACAGATGATGCAAATACAATTGCAGATGGCGTTGCAACTAGCTCACCGATAGAGGAAGCATTTGAGATGATTAAGCAAGGTGCAGATCGCATTATTACCGTATCAGATCAAGAAATTGCAGCTGCTATGTATCAGTATTTTTGTGATACTCACAATTTAGCTGAGGGGGCAGGGGCTGTACCATTAGCTGGACTAAATAAAGAAAAGGAACAGATGAAAGGAAAAAAAGTAGGCTTGATTTTAACTGGCGGCAATATAGATTTCGCTCGCTTTGTCCAGCATGTCGCTGACGTTGTGTAAGCCTTGTTTGCATATACCCTAAACTTGATATAAAAAATAACATTGCGTTTAGGCTATATGCTATGCGTTTATTGAGTGCAAATTTCTACTCAGTTAATTGAGATCAGAGGCCTTTTTTAATTTGATTATTTGCGGTTGTTATATCAAGTTGATTTTTAATTTTGTCTAATTCTGACTGCAATTTTACGGAGTCAATTTCACCTTGTTGATACTGAATTTCAAGCTTTAATATGTCGCGTGTTTGATTTAAAACAATAAGATATAAGGGGGCACGATAGTGTCTGGTTTTTTTTAGATTGATCACTTGCTCATTTAAGTCTGTTAGCACAGCTTGAGATAAATTCTTACTGGCTAAGTTTTGAGTTAATAAACTGTCTAGATAATCAGGATATGGCGGGGAATTTTTAGCATAAAAAGTCTCTTTAATCGGGTCTTTATCTTCTAATGTATCGTAGTATTCGACAAGTTCTTCACTATACTCATAACTCGTTTCCACTACGGCTGTAGCAGAGCGCAATAGCTTTACTAGATCCTGCTTTTCTTTTTGTTCAGCTTCATAGTCAGTGATCATAATCGCTAAAAGTACGCCAACTAAAGTGGCAATTAATGTCAGGAAAAAGTTGATGCCTGAGTTAAAGCGGTGCAATACACCTTGAAACTTCGGCAAAAAAGTAAGTAAGCCTAAAAATGTCAGACTTAAGGTGATTAATAAATACATCATAGATAAAGACCTGTTTTATGTTGTTATTTTTTTAGAAATATAAACATTGATAGGGTTAATTAAGTTTATTACCAGCAAATCGCATGCTTTATTTGTTGCGTTGTTTCACTGACTGTTAAATTTTCGGATTTAATAATAAAAGTATCAGGGTGAGGTATCGGACCAAATTTATATTTATTGATTACTTCATCTAACATTAGGGGACACTGTACTTTATTAGTTCCTAGCCGAGACTCATTTGTAACACGCTTTTTTAGCTCAGGCACTGAAACATCAAGATAAATTGGCGCAACGTCTCCACCAAATTCAGATAAAACGTTTAGCCATTGGTTAAATGGCGCTATATCAAGTTCTACGTCAAAGCACTGAGTCACTATGAGGCCTTTTTGAGCATTTTCGCATGCTTTTTTAATACTCATAAGTCGCAAACTATCAACAAAGTCAAAAAAATCACCATGACCAAATTCAGGATAAACAGACAGTGCTAAATCAACACTTAAATGATTGTGCATTACGCTATAACCCAGTTCTTGAGAAAGTGCCTTTGCTATGGTTAGTTTTCCGCACCCTGGTGGGCCGTGTAGAATTATCAATTTCATAATATAACTCATACTGCATAAATTTTTTGATAAAGCTTGGCTTGAATTTACGAGCAATGCACCCTTGCCAAGAACCCATGTTTATTCACTATCTTGCATTGATATTTTTTATTTATGAAAAGCTTATAAATAAAGAGAAGTGTTCAATAAGTCATAATAAATAGCGCAATAAAGAGGTGTTATTAAACGCTAATGATGCGCTAAAGGCAAGAGGAAGGCGTTTGAAAAGTTGGGGGGAAACAGACTTTATATTCAGTTAAAAAATGGTCAGTTTGCAAGCTTGTTTTACCAGTAGATTAAACGCTTTAATCACCTGTTATAATTTAAAAAATAACAGGTGAAGCAATAACTTTTAATAACAATAGAAAGTGACAAAAGTATAGGTATCACATGTATCTTTTGTATTACAGAAGTGTGATGGAGGAGGTGCAGCTCCCCCAATTTGTGGTGTCATTTTTACAGGTAGAGACTTATTGTCATCTGATAAGTTTTTAAGTTTCTTTTTATTTAGTTTTAATTTCATTCTTCTTTCCTTTGAGTTTGTTGTTTTAATGGAAACTTGATATTTACACAATTAAGGTAAAAGACAAACACGTTTTTTACCTGTTTTAGGTTCACTATAAAGTTGTATAGAAAAATAGCTTATTTAAACTTTAAGTGAATTTCAGACATTAAAAGTATTTATGGATAACAGAGAAGAGCCATATATCTGAGTTATTAAGTCAAGCCTGTAAAATAACTCCTTTACCAACTACTTGGTTTTTATTTACAACGGAAATACGCATGTTCTGCCTGAGCGCAAGGCTCATGTCTTATAAAAATTAATGAGGCGTTTCAATCACACATGAGATCTTACTTCGAAAAATAGCATAGACTTTTTTAGATTTAATCTAATTTAGACTACACTGACTTTTATAACAATCTCTGATAATCATTAAAGATTAGGTTAATTCAAAGGATCTTTTGTATGTTAAAAAGGGAGAGAGAATGCAGCAAATAAGCAAAACATCAGATCCTGGTTCCAAAGAAAGAAAAGAACTTATTAAAGCTAGTCGATTTAATTCAGTACATTGGTTAGTGATTGTGCTCTCTATACTACTGACTGTTGCAGCTTGGTATTTTAGCACGGAACAACTCAATCAAAAAATTGAAGACCAATTTTCACGAGAAGCAGACCAAGTAATCGAATTGGTTAAAGAGAGGATGGAGTTATACGAAAATGCCCTTTGGGCCGGTGCAGCATTTATAGATGCTAATGGTGGGTATACATCTTATAAGCAGTGGTTGTCATATGCGAATAGTTTAAATCTTGATACGGTTTACCCTGGGATTAATGGTATTGGTGTGATTTATAATATTAAACCGAGCCAACTAAAAAGCTATCTTGCTAAAGAAAAAGAGCAACGTCCTGACTACCAATTACATCCACAACATAACGAGGCTGAATATTGGCCCATTACGTATATAGAGCCTTTTAAACCCAATAAAAAAGCCGTTGGACTTGATATGGCTTTTGAAACAAATCGATATACTGGCATTAAAAAGTCGCGTGATTCTGCCTCCGCTCAATTAACTGGGCCAATTGTATTGGTACAAGATTCAAAACAAACCCCTGGGTTCCTTTTTTATACCCCTTTTTATAAAAAAGGCATAAAACCAAAAACGATTGAGGCACGTAGAAACAATATTATTGGAGTGACCTATGCGCCTTTTATTATGGAAAAACTAATGCAGGGAACACTCGCAAGTCAAAATAGGCATGTGGGCATCAAAATAACAGATGAAGGGGAGCCGCTGTATGATATAACTGAAAATAACCGTGATGTTAATCCGCTTTTTAGTAAAGAAGTGAACATTGATTTTTACGGTCGACACTGGAAATTTGAGATAGTTTCAAACTTAGACTTTAGAAAAGCGACTTCAAATAATCAACCATATTTACTTCTCATTGGCGGTATTATCATTGATTCGTTGCTAGTGATTCTTTTTGTTTTCTTAACAAAAGCGAATAGAAAAGCTTTATCTTATGCAGAAATAATTACAAAAGATCTGAAATTAAGCACTAAAGAGTTAGTTATTGCAAAAGATGCAGCAGAACAGGCCAGCCAAATTAAAGGGGAGTTTCTTGCCAATATGAGCCATGAAATTCGTACTCCAATGAATGGGGTCATTGGCATGACTAACCTATTATTAAACTCCTCTTTAAACCCAACTCAGTATAGTTATACAAAGACGGTTAAAAAGAGTGCCGAGTCATTGCTTGCTATCATCAATGACATACTCGATTTTTCCAAAGTAGAAGCCGGAATGTTGGAATTAGAGCCCACTGAGTTTGATATGGGCATAATAATGCAAGAGCTTGCTTTTGAAATGGCTTTTCGTACTCAAGAAAAAGGGCTTGAGCTGATCTGCCCAGCTGAGCCTATGCGGCAATTAAGGTTTCATGCGGATGCAATACGTATACGTCAAATTCTTAATAATTTAGTGGGCAATGCAATAAAATTTACTGAGCAAGGGGAAGTCGCTGTACACTACTTTGTTCAGAAACAAACCGAGTCATACACTCAGATGCGTATTGAGGTTGTCGATACGGGAATAGGGCTGAGTGAAAAACAGCAAACAACCCTTTTTGAACGTTTTAGTCAGGCCGATAACTCAAGTACTCGAAAGTTTGGTGGAACAGGCCTTGGATTGGCGATTAGCAAACAGTTAGTAGAATTAATGGGAGGTGAGATTGGTGTTATAAGTGACATTGGTAAAGGCTCAACATTTTGGTTCACACTTGAACTTTCTAATGCGAAGACTGAGAATGAAAAACAGTTTGAGTGTGACTTGCTTGAGCATAAAGTTCTAGTTGTGGATGACAATCTAACCAATCGTAACTTTATTGGTAAGTTGTTAAATAACTGGCAAGTGGAACACTGTTTGGCTGAAGATGGTAAAGCAGCGCTTAAATACTTGTGCGAAGCAGCTGAAAATAACCACCCCTACAGTATCGTGATAATTGACGCGGATATGCCTGAAATGAATGGCTTTCAGCTGGGTAATATTATTAAAAACGATAATAACTTAAGTGGGATACAGCTGGTAATGCTAACTTCTCAAAATCAACAAGGAAATAAAGAGCCACTCAAGCAGGTGGAATTTGATGGTTATCTTAACAAGCCAGTCGATCAATCTGTTCTTTACAATACATTACAGCAATTAACAGAGAGTGAAAAAAACACACAACCACTCATTACTGATTACGAAAAAGATAACTTACCTCAATTTAAAGCACGTGTCTTAGTGGTCGAAGATAATATTATCAATCAGATGGTGATTGAGGGCATGTTAAGTAAATTTGGTATACAAGTTGAACTTGCTGTTAATGGTGAAGAAGCGTTGAAAGCAGCCGAAAATATAGATTACGATTTAATATTCATGGATTGTCAAATGCCTGTGATGAATGGTTATGAGGCGAGTCGACGCATTCGTGACCCCAAATCAAAGGTATTAAATAGATCTATCATTATCATTGCTCTTACTGCGAATGCTATGCAAGGGGATCGTGAAAAGTGCATCGAGTCAGGAATGAATGACTTTATCACTAAGCCGATAGACCCAGATAAACTGTTTAAGCTACTAGAAGATTGGTTGCCAAAACATGAAATTGAAGAGAAGGTGCTCCAAAGAGATAATATACCAGACTCTCAAGAACTCATATTTGATTCTGTTGCTTTGAGCAATCGTTTGATGAATGACAAAAAACTAATTCATAATGTCGCCGAGATATTTTTGGTTAATATGTTGAGCTACATCGAACGATTAAAAACTTCAGTGATGAATGAAGACTTTTCAACGGCAGAATCCCAGTCACATCAAATAAAAGGCGCTTCGGCTAACGTTGGTGGTTTGGCGCTCAGTACACTGGCTTTTAAAATGGAAAAAGCGGCACAGGTTGAAGACTTGAAAACACTTCGCCAATTATTAGAGCCTTTAGAATGTAGCTTTACATTACTCAAAACAACGATGAAGGCGTTTTTGGAAGATTAATGTCAGCCCAAAGAGATACTCGGAACTCCATTAAATATAGAGTGAATACCGGGTTTTAGAGTTGTAATATTTATCAGTGATAGGTAGGAAAGTTACTTAATATTATATTTTAAGACCTTACTTTAAGCAGAGGAAACTATCTGATCAAAGTAAGGTGATTATTCTTTATTAACGTTTCTTATTTAAAGTTCAAGTAGTTAATCTTCTTCAATTTGCCAAACTGATACTGAGCCTGAAATTTCATTACCAACAAGCAATAAAGCCTTATCTGTTGGGCTGTCTTGTGCTGCGATAAATTTCATTCCTTCAGGAGCTAAATCGCCTGTTATATTTTCACCTTCAACTAAACCGCGATTATAAAAGTAATTCATGAATGTTACTGTGTGTGGGTTTGTGACGTTATAAACCATGATTGCGCTCATGCGTTCTAAGCGTAAACGACTGGGCAAATACACCTAGCCCAGTTTTACATTCCAGGGCAGAATGGCATCCAAGTTTTCAGGAGCATGGATAAGATGCTCAAGGCAATGACTGATGTAGTCATATGGCACCAATCCGTTTGCTTTGGCTGTTTGGACTATGCTGTAAAGTACCGCACTGGCTTGTGCACCATTGCGTGTATTACTGAACATCCAATTCTTTCTCCCGATAACAAATGGTTTAACCGCACGTTCGGCACGATTGTTATCAATATCCAGGTGACCGTTTTCAACATAGCGGATCAGTTTTTCCCATTGATTC
>NZ_FOLO01000083.1 GCF_900112265.1 Pseudoalteromonas denitrificans DSM 6059
TAGAAATACTATTCTTCAAAGCATGAAAGGGATTGGAAAAATAGCAGCAGCTTCAATCATCAGTAACCTCCCTGAATTAGGTTACATTAGTAGTAAACAAGCAAGCAGCTTAGTCGGTGTGGCACCTATGAATCGGGAAAGTGGTCGCTATCAAGGTATGCGAAAAATACAAGGAGGTAGACATCAGGTAAGAACTGTTTTGTTTATGGCTATGATGTCCGCCATTCAAACTAATCCGGTATTTAAAGCTCATTACCAAAAATTACTTGCCGCTGGGAAAGCAAAAAAAGTAGCTATCATCACCTGTATCAGAAAGATGGTAGTGATCTTAAATTCAATGCTCAGAGATGGAGTTATGTGGGAAGCGCCAAAAGTTTAAAATTAGCTATTGACGCCATAGTCTCTTAATACCATGAGTTCTGGGTATGTAATTTATTAACTTCAAAAAGTTAAACCCAGAGTTCAAGATAATTATTAATAATTTTAACAGTTTACCACTTAAATATTTTGGAGACAATTTACCCATTTCAGATTAAACCGAGCATTTAAATAATAGAGAAATATTTTACATACCGAGCAAGATGTTTGAAAAATAACAAATATTTAATTAGAACTGTATAATAAACATAGTTGTTTGGTTTGAGGTAATATATAACTCAGTCACCATTTTTAGAATCTGTTAGGAAAGAGTTACTGAGTCATACCGATTTAAAAACAACCAAGAGATATACGCATGTAATTGGCTCTAGATTCAGCCATACCAAAAGCCTGCAGGATTAGTATTATTTATGTTTAGCTTTTTTTGTTCTGTCACCCCCCTTAAAAAAGCCATGAAAACACATTAAATTCAAACACTTATTGAACATCTAAATTGTGCATAAAGCAATCTTTCGAGAGTGGTTTAGTTACGACAGCTTTATCCAACCTCTTGACTAAGCGTTTTCTCGACAAGTTAACAGGGTAACCCACTTGATATCAAAAGGTATTTTGTATTTAGAATTGAATTAGCATCAAACTCCCTGAAAGAAAACACTAATTTGATTAAGGTGAAAATAATCGTACCTAACGCTTTAAACTTTTCTACGTCACTTAACTTGTTAAATTTCAAATACGAAAAGGTACGCTGTTTGATGGTTGTCCTTGATACATATCAATGATGCTCTGATATATTTCATCTGATTCTACAACACTTATGAATACTTTTAGCTCATTGATTCGATAACTTGCCAAATCATATTCAGCCAAAGAAACAGCCGAAAATAGGGTTGAAAGCAACAGGACTGCCCCATAATTACATTTAAACTTATCATTTTGAACCATAATGTAATCTAGTAAATAGTCGACACTTTTCTTATAAGTATCTACCCCAGCTTGCAGCATAAATTGACTGTTTTCAGATTCTCCAAATTTATTTTTTAAGAGATTAGCTCTAAATAGGAATATAATAGAAGTCTCAACATCTGAATCGGCTAAACGAAAAAATTGAGCATCAACAGACTGGTGCCATAGATCAGGTAGGTATTCCAATGCAATCAATAATGAATCACTTTGTATAGTGTTTTTACTCCATAGCATTGGAACTTGCATTTTTGGGTTAGAGGCTAAAAGCGGATCTGTTGCCATTTCATCCCATGTTAACACATAGTCTTCATGAGGCACTCTATAGTGCATTAGTAGCCATTTTATGCTTCTTGAAAATGGCGAGTCATATACCCAAATTAACTTTTTCATATTTCCCATAAAAATTTAACGCCTGCATAAAAGGCTTAGCTACCGTTTGTGAAAAATGGGCGTCAGCCAAGCGTTTGACGTCATTTTTTGCGCCTCTTATTTCAACGCACCTGTTCATATATGACTGATTATACTATTTTAATTTTAGTGAACAAGGCAAAATGCATAGCCTTCCTTTAACAAAATTGATTACACAGTATTGTTCGAAAAATAAAGAAGAGAAATCAAGTTGATGCGGAATTTCAATGCGACGAAGCTCACCTGATAACAAAAGATTTATAGCGTAGCCAATGTGACATAAAAACCATATTTAGAAATGAGCTGTTTTAATTTGGTACCATGATACATTAAGTAAATTATATGATAAATATTTGTTTATTTATTGCACTCACCTTGTACCCATTATATCCTACCACCCGGCTAAGGTAGCCGAATTAAAGTATAATAAGGAACTTACATGAAACTTAAATTAAATAAAAAGAAAATTAAAAATTTGTCAAAAGACAAGAATGCACTTCCTGCAGATATGACAAATAAGATTGCTGGTGGTTGGGTTATTACTCGCAGATGCACTGCAACTTGCCCATAATGGATTTATAGTTCATTAGCTATAATGAGTTATTACAAGCCCACTATTGTGGGTTTTTTTATGCTTGTTGTTTGGTGCATTCTCAGAGGCATAGTTAAATCTTCAAAAAATAACCTCATAAAAAATGACAGTTAAACGAAAAGCTAATTTAAAACAATTTGATTTTGATCATTATCCTGTAACTATTTCATGTATTATTTATACAATTATTATAATGTTCATATAACATTTACTTATTAGGAAATATCATGCGTCAAGTCGCGCTAATTACGGGCGCAAGTTCAGGTATCGGAAAAGCCACAGCCTTAAGGTTAGCTAAAAAAGGCTATATTGTTTATGCCGCAACAAGAACGCCCCAAAAACTTCAAACACAAAGTGATAAATTACATGTAATAGAGCTTGATATTACCAATGCTGATAATATTAAAAATGCAATTGCTCACATCATAAATGAACAAGGTAAAATAGATATATTAATTAATAATGCAGGTTACGCATTAGTATCAAGTATTGAAGATGCAACAGAAGATGAAATGTTTAATCAGTTTAATATTAACGTATTCGCTATTTTAAGATTATGTAAAACGGTCATTCCTTATATGAGAGAGCAAAATTCAGGTATTATTATTAATATCAGCTCTTTTTTAGGTAAAATTGGTTTACCTTTATTTTCATTTTACAATGCCAGTAAATATGCCGTGGAAGGTATAACTGATTCATTGAGATATGAGTTAAGTAATTTTAATATAAGAGTACACTCTATCATGCCTGGTTTCTTTAATACTGACTTTGCCAAATCTAACTTGGTGATAAATGAAAACACACTTAATGATGAAAGTGCATATGCAGCCCTAAGTAAAAATTTATTACCAAATATTGTTAAACAAATAAATGAGGGGAATCAAGTTGATGAAGCAGCTAAAAGTATTATCACTATGATAGAAGACATACACTCACCGGCTAGAATTACGATAGGAGATAAAGCACAAAAATTCATACCTATGCGCCGTGAACTATCTGATGAAGATTTTGAGCGAAGAGTACAGGAGTATTACAATTTAAATGGATAGTTTCTTTTTTAATATCACAGATAAACGTTATCAAATAAAAGAAATTTTCAATAAAAAGGAGCAACATGTCACTCGAGTTGATATTTCTAATGGCCTTGTATTTTTTGATATCGCACTGAATTTAAACACAGATAGAGTTTTAAAAGTTAAAAACTTAGACCGCATGAATTTCATTGTGTCAGTTGCTAATGGAAAATGCCAAATCAATGATAAAATATCAAATAAAACTTATCAGTTAAATGAATCTAACACCTATTTGTTTGCGACTTCTAGTCAAAATTTTGAAATCACACTATCCCATTCAAATAAAACAGAAATATTTATTTTATTTATTGCAGACTTCTTTATTAAACGCTATTTAAGCGATAACTCCCATGAGCCTATAAACACCCTATATCAAAAAATACAAACAGACGTCAGTTTAGAATTAATACATAGTGCCCAAACAGATGCATTAAGCCTTTATTTAATTGATAAAATAATTCATGCCAAAAATAACGACAAAATGAACAGTATTATTAGTGAACACAGAGCGATTGAATATATTATTCACCGGCTTTCTTTATTAGAGTTTATCGATACAAACAATTTTAATGAACAACAAATAGCCATAGCACAAAAAGCCAAAAGTATTATTCAAAATAATTATATAAACCCTCCGAGTATAAAGGAGTTAGCCCATTTATGTGCAACTAATGACTTTAAATTAAAAAGCTACTTTAAACTGGTTAACCAGACAACCATTTATGCTTATGTTCAAAAGCTTAGGTTAGATAATGCAAACTTATTACTGAGAGAACAGTTATTATCTGTTGCTCAAGTTGCAAATGCAGTTGGTTATAAACACTCTGGTCACTTCAGTGCTATCTTCTATAAAACCTACGGTGTATACCCAAAAGACTTAAAATCTATTTAAAATCCATTTCGTGATATTTAAAAATCCCGCCAGTGACTAAACACTCTTAATATTGATAAATCATCAGCGTATTCTTGTACTCAAAGGTTACTCACACTCAAGGAAATATTATGACTAAAGTTGTTTTAATTACTGGCGCAAGCTCTGGCATGGGCGAAATAACAGCAAAATTTTTAAATGAAAATAACTACACAGTATATGCGGGAACAAGAGACAAAACCCTAGAAACACCAAAAATACTAGGCGTAAATAATATATTTTTGGATGTTACCAATACCGACTCTATTGAGGCTGCAACTAAATACATTATTGAAAAAGAAGGTCAAATTGATGTTTTAGTCAACAATGCAGGTTTTGGCTTAGTCTCTACAGCCGAAGATGTGACAGATGAAGAAATTTTTAAACAGTTTGATGTAAATGTATTTGGCCTAATGAAAATGACACGGGCCGTTTTACCCTCAATGAGGCAGGCAAACACTGGCGTTATTATAAATATCAGTTCTTTTTTAGGAAAAATAGGCTTGCCGCTTTTATCACATTACAATGCAAGCAAATATGCTGTTGAGGGTTTTGTAGACTCAATACGATTTGAAATGTCACCACATAATGTACGCATACATTCAATTCAAGCCGGATTATTTGGTACAAACTTTGTTAAAAAAGGTTTGATGATTAATCAAGCAACCACATCAGATAACTCAGCTTATAAAGCTTTGGTAAGTCATTTTGTTCCAATTGTAGCTAAAGCTATAAATGAAGGCCCAAGCCCACAACCCATTGCAGATGCCGTTAAAAATATTATTGAAGATGAAAATTCGCCTATAGCCATACCTGTTGGAGCTGAAGCCACTTCCTTTGTCCCAATGAGAAAGTCACTCTCAGATGAAGCATTTGAATCTAAAATCAAGCACACCTTTGGTTTATAGATACATAAAACAGCTTAAGATTGAAGAGCTTCATTGTTTCAAATGAAGCTCTTCAAAAAATTTAATGTGCGTATTTAGTTGGCACCTTTAATAATCTGTATATCCTTGTGCACCTTGCGTATAAAAAGTGCTCTTATCGGGTTCTGTTAAGCATAAATCATTCTCAAACTTATTCACTAAATCTGGATTAGCAATAAATAAAGTGCCAAAAGCAACTGCATCCGCTTCTTTATTATGTATGGCACTTGATGCTGTACTTTTATTAAACCCACCATTTATAATTAATTTTCCATTATATTTTTGACGCAATATCGGCGTTAAATAAGCCCTAAACTCAGTACTTTTATCCTCTTGTGGTTTTGATTCTAAAATATGTACATAAGCCAAATTAAAAGCATTTAATCTAGATACAGCCTGAGAAAACGTTGATTTTGGATCTGAGTCTGAAATTCCCCAAACGCTATTACTAGGTGATAACCGAATTCCCACCTTACCAGAACCTATCGCGTCACATACAGCTTCAACAACTTCCATCATAAACCTTAATCTATTATCAATTGAGCCACCATATTCATCTACGCGTTGATTAATACTGTCGCGGGTAAATTGATCGATCAAAAAACCATTTGCGCCATGTATTTCAACGCCGTCAAGGCCAGCCTTAATTGCATTTTTTGCAGCATCTACAAATTGTTTAATGACTTGTTTTATTTCAATCTTATTAAGCGCTCTTGGCACTACAAATTCGCGGTCCCGACCTTTTGCAGTTGTTAATGAACCTTGTTGTTTTACCTCAGATGAAGATACAGGTAACTGACCTTCTAAAAAGTCTGGATGCACTATGCTGCCCATATGCCAAAGTTGTAAAAACATCTTACCTTGCTTTTCATGCACTGATGTAGCAACTTTTTGCCAGCCTTTAACTTGCTCATCAGTAAAGATACCTGGCGTATTTAACCAGCCAAGTCCTTGTTTAGATACAGCGACAGCTTCTGAAATAATTAAACCTGCAGAGGCTCTTTGACCATAATAATTAGCCATTAACGCATTTGGTATACCCCGCTCTACAGCCCTACAACGTGTTAGCGGTGCCATTAAAATACGATTTTTAAGGTGATAATCGCCAAGTGTGAGTTCTGTGAATAATTTACCCATAATTACCTCTTTGCTTTTGATTGGTAAACTTAAATATATTTACTAATTAAAGTATTTTAAATACAACCAAGCTCAATTTAAGTGTGTTATAAAAACTCAGTACGGTACATGTCACCAATAACATCATGTGCTAATAAACGTGTTTGATAACTTGCAAGATGAGAAAACTTTTCTGTTAGTCCATTTGCCAAAATACCTTGCCAATGAATGGCAACTAATAAATATAAGTCACCCAAAGTGAGTTTATCACCCGCTATAAACTCATTATTTTCAAGTTGACTATCAATGATGGCAAACAATTCATGTAATGACGTTTCAGCGTGAAATTTAATATCGTTGATATCAGCACCGTAGCGCGATGGCACAAATGCACGCGCAAAATGGGGATGCACATTAGAGTATAAAAAAGACATCCATTTCAATGCTTGTGCTTTGGCCAAAGTACCTGTTTCAGGCATTAATTTAACGGGTGAATCTTGCTCACTTAAATAGTGTAAAATTGCACTGCCTTCTGTCAGTATTTCCCCATTAATAATCACAGCAGGTACTTTGCTCATTGGGTTTATTTTTTTAAACTCATCACTAAAATGCTCTCCTGCATTTACATCTACAATTTTAACCTCATGTTCTAACTGAGTTAATTTTAAAGCTGCTTTGACAGCTAATGAGCAAGAACCTGGTGCATGATAAAAAGTGATCATTTGGTATTCCTCTTTATTTAATACGTTTATTTTATTGAGATATTTTTAAGACACGGAAATATTAATAAAGAATGATCAAGATTAATATTATCGACTTTTGCAAATCATTCGTGCAATAATGCACGAGTGATTGATTGGGATGATATTCGCTTTTTCTTAGCCGTTGCGCAAAACGGTAATGTTACAGCGGCAGCCAGAGCATTAAACGTGAACCACTCTACTGTTTCACGACGTATTGCTGCACTTGAAGAAAAGCATGGTGTCAGATTATTTGAACGTATTCCATCAGGGTACGAAATGACATCCGCAGCCGAAGATATTTATCAACTTGCTTTGGAATTAGAAGCAAAGAACCAACAGATTTCACGACGCTTGTTTGGTCAAGATAGCCGGTTACAAGGCGAAATAAACCTAACGATGCCCCATGATATTTTTGAATATAGTTTGGTGAATGACTTCGCTGACTTTAAAGAACAACAGCCAAAAATACAGTTAAATTTATGTGTTGGACAAGGGTTAAAAAACCTCGCTGCACGTGAAGCGGATATCGCGATAAGACTTACCCCGGCCCCTCCAGATTACTTAATTGGTAAAAAAATAGCGCAAATACAACATGGTATTTACCAAAGTATTAAACTTGAAAAATCCAATTCAATACCAATCATAGCTTGGCAAAATGAGACGCAAGTACCTGATTGGGCCAAAATACACTTTGAAAATGCACATATCGCAATACGTGTTGATGACTTATATGCCATGTATTGCGCGGTTAAAGCAGGTATTGGCATAGCAAGAATGCCCTGCTATTTACCTGATACTATCGCCAATGAATCTGTAAAAAGGCTCCCTATTAATATACCTTTATCAAATTGGGGGGTTTGGGTATTAAGCCATGTAGATTTACGCCATACCCGCCGTGTTCGTTGTTGTAAAGATTTTTTGACTGAACGTTTAATCCACAAAAAAACATATTTTGAAGGCCATAGATCACACTACTAATCCTTTTTCATCTTTTGAGTTTCATATTAAATGCAGCTATTTCGTTCTACAATTAAATCTATGTAAATATTGGACAATTACAATATCTTCACTCATTATTTAGTGACATTACTAAAATTTTCTTTTCGAGAACAGGTATTATGGACGCATTATCTAAACTATCTGTAGCTATCAACGACCCCCAAACTGAGATAAAAGACAAGCTTAAAAAAGTGTGTGAATTCACTATGGAAGCCGTTCCATTAGCAAATAGAGTGAGTATCTGGACTTTTTTAAAATGTAAGACCGAAATGCACTGCCTGATGTGTTTTGATGCCTATACAAATGAAGTTTCATCAGGACAAGTCTTAATAAAAACTGATTTTGTCGACTATTTCAGAAGTCTTTTAGCCAATAATGTTGTCAATGCGCCTGATGCGCGGATACACCCAGATACTCGATGCTTTAATGAAAAATACTTTGAGCCAAATAACATATACTCACTTCTAGATTACATTTACGATCCTGAATTTGAACCTTGTGGGGTTATTTGCTGTGAATCCGTAGGCCGTAAGGTTACTTGGGTAAGCGCCAATGTTGACTCACTACGAGAAATAGCAAAACTCTCCTCACAATTTTTTAAACATTAATTGTCTGCATGATTTTGGGCAAGGATTCTGGTTCTAAGGGTTCTATAGTACAACGAATTTATAAAAGGAGCTCTCTTTCTACATAAATCGACGTAGAAACTCTTTAAATACTGCGGGTATAAACGCTTTTTTCAGCTTGAGCTCTGAACAGGTTAATTACCACAGTAGTCAAACAAAACTCAAATTAAGACATATTAATACTCTAAGTAAACAAAATATTTCGATAAACATATGTAAAACAGATCTTTATTCCACCTCCTCTTATTTAGTAAAGCAAGATTCATAATTTGCGTGTTACTTATATTTTTATTTAATGATACATATCCCTAGTCATACAAATGACATATTCATCTTATAAAATTTATATCATATATTCATACAAAACTACTTTGGTATACATCATATGAAAATTGATATTCCTGGTCGTAAAACAGTCGAAATTCAAAATGTTTTATTAGATTTCAATGGTACCATTGCTATTGACGGCAAGTTAATAACAGGCGTATCTGCAAAAATTAACTCACTGTCCCATTTAGTTAATTTTCATGTTATCACTGCTGATACATATGGCACAGTTGTAAAGCAATTAAGAGATACTAATTGTAAAATAATTAACCTTTCAACTAATAAAACTTACACAAGCAAATGTGCATATTTAAATGAAATAGGTAAAACACATACTCTTTGCATTGGTAATGGTTACAACGATCGCACTATTTTAAAAGAATGTGTTTTAGGTATCTCACTCTTACAAAGTGAAGGTCTTAGCATTGAAGCATTAATGGCAGGCGATATTGTCTGTAAATCTATTATGGATGCTTTATGTTATTTAGATAACCCCAAAAGATTAATCGCAACATTACGAAGTTAACAAAGCGTAAAAGTTCCCTGTATTAAACAGGCTAATTAATAGGTTTATTTATTGAAAAAGATTTAGGACAATATGCAGTAACCCCATTTAAATGCGTTCAACATGTTTTATCTGAATCAAACGTTAAGTCAACATCTTCATTTATTTTAGAAATATAATGTTCAAATCATTTAAAGGTTCAGTGTAACGACCACGTATTTTACCATACTGGTAACAGGCAGGGCTTCCAAGTTTCATTAAAGGGTTATAAAATTCTGAGTCAAAAGAAGCAACACAGGACAAAAACCAAAAATTTTGCCCTGTTAGTTTAGGGATTAAATATCATATTGCACTGACATTGCTAGTTTTTCAATGCCATGTGATGGCGTCCATTTTTTAAATTCAACAAAACCATGTTTTTTGTATAGATTAATAGCAGGCTTATTTACAACAGCGGTTTCTACCACAGCACCTGTCAAGTCAAACTCTTCTAGAACATAAGTTATTAATTTGTCTGCGATACCTTTTCTAAAGAATTTAGGATCAACCGTTAAGCTATTAATATCCAAATGTTTATCTTCAATTACTATTTCAATAACTGCAGCAAGGCAAGTATTTTCACTAAAGCCATAAAATAATGTTTTTGAGTTTTTTATATCTTTAGCACTTCGCGATAGCGGAGGGAAATCACGAACACCTATAAGCTGAGCTTCAATTTTATAAGAGTTTTGAAAAATATCGAAAATTTGATTTGCAATTTCTTCATTCGAATTATCAAGTTTTTCTATCATACTAAGCCTAACCTCGAGATTGACATTACTTTTTTATGAGCCACTATAATTTATTTTAAGGCTTATTTATAAGATAAGTGCATTTATAATACACTCTAAACTAATAATAAAGTTCATAAAATGCATTGTAAATACCTATACTTGAAAATTTAAATTGCCTTAAAATCCAACTTCCACATAAACGACGTAGTATAATTATGATCCAAATAAAACCAGCCAAAGCTATTTTTTGTTTAATCTTCTCATTAACTGTCGGCTGTTCCAAAAACAATTTTATTAAACACTTTAAACTGCCCTTTAGTAATAAGCCCATCTACAACATGATAAATACATAACATCTCAATAGAGCCTTTGCCTTCAGGAAAGTTCCTCGTGATCAACTCATGATCTATCACAACATCATCACATACCATTCTATTAATGAGTTTGGCATACAAGTCAGTCTCTCTAAAACGTACATTAATATTTAACTTCATTTGCTCATGTCCTGACGCTAAGATCTGACCTTCAGTAGAATATTGAATTGCATCCTTAGCATATGTACTAAGCCAAGCTTCACTGTCTTTTTTGTTATATGCTTCTAACTGCCTCTGTACTATTTCAACTGAATTCATAAATTATTTACACCTGATTTATCTCAAGACTTATATTTGTAAATACATGTTCATGCGTTGCCTTTAAAGTCAATAATAAGACCCTACTAATACATTTTAAATGTCATATTTAAGTAATATCCTTAAATTTTAAATTATTCTACACACAAAAAACATGTAAATATTCATTGATAGCCAGAATCTTGTTCTTTAGCTTATTTTATCTATCAGGGAGTTAACTTTTGGTGGGATTTTGAAATAATCATTCGTTTCTGGATATTTTTATACATGTTCATTCATTTCCATAATGTATTTGCCATTAATGAGCCACTGAGAAATCTCAAAAATGAGCAACGCGCAAGTTTACAGATTAAGTATGGTCAAAGGTAGGAAAATTTGCGAAATGACTTAGATGTAATTTAGAGAGAGGTTTATTGATTCAGCTAGTCGTTTATAGATTGAAACACTTGTTGGATGGTACTTAGCATTAATCCCAAGTGACATTTTGATGTCTCTAAAGGCTTCATCATCGACATCAAACACCTTCACAAAATCATCTAGTGACAACTTTGTTTCATCATGTGTTTGTAGCCAACTCTTACAAAATTTGATTAATTCATGCTTATCAACAAGTAATGATGACATTAAGTCCATTTTTAGGTGGTAATAGAATCTTATTTTTGCTTTCAGCATTGCTATGATCAGCGCATGCATTGGTGTGCGATAGCATTCAAACTCTGGTTTGAGTTCTTCTAAGCTTTTCAAACTGCTTGATGTTGATTGACTTGAGCTGACTAATGATTGGAATAATGGGGAGATATCGAGTGTTGTTTGTGGATAGTTATTTTTATTATAGTTGTTGTATTTCAGTATTTTAGCTTGGTGCAATGCCTTTAAGTCGGTATGAGTTAAGTCACACGTTTCGCGTATTAATCTAGCCTGTATTACAAGCGGTGGGCATTCACAATTTCCCTTTTGATTACTTACACGTTTTTGATATATCGCACTGAGCCAGCGAGATATCGGCCAATCAGATTGTAACTGACTGATTATTTGACTTAGTTTCAACAACTTAACTTTAGCTGGATAAGCGGACTGATTAACCCTATGGGTAATTAAAGGCTCTATAATTTCACTTTGAAATACCTTTTTATCATTAAGTGCTTTATAGCCCATCAATAGTGCCTGATTAAAATCCTTAAGTTCACAGTGGCTTGATTTCTTTGGATTAAACTCATTTCTGCTATTTATGTTTTGTGCCACTAACAAACAATCATCAATTTCTTGTGGGCTTATGTTTGGTGGTATTGAAAGCGTCATTTCTACTAAAGGCTGTAAACACCTTGTGTTAGTACATCGCCCGATTAATAAAGGGAAACCCCACTCTAAAGGCGCTTTACAGCTGTGGCACTGTGTTATCAACTGAGTATGATGAATATCACATTTCAGTTTATGTATATTTTGCCAGTGGTCTTGATGTATGTGTCTTTCTTTTAAACATTGAATACACACTTTAGGATTGGTTAATCTATTGAATTTATATAAAGGATGGTTGAAAAGCTTCTGTTGTGTGTTTGTATAGGTCACTTCTTTTTTAAGTATATTTCTAAGCCAATAATAGTCTATTTCAGATAATGACCCTTTGCTAAAGCAGTTTATTTGGCTGGGACTAAATAAGTCTTTTAGCGAAAACAACCCGTTCGCCTGGGCTAATCTAATACTAAAGCCAATTAAGGACTCTTTATCCTTTGTATTTAACCTTACTGTGAGTGAAGTATATTCTTTCAATGTTTTGCGCCTTTTTCTTAATGGCAGCATAGGTATAGTCAGTAAGATTAAATGGGTTGGCTTCACCTGTGGTATCAGACAATTCATACGCATCATGAAATACTTGGTTTAAATCAGAAAATGTATCAAAGCATGCGAATGAGAATAACTTTTCAACCAATCCAATACGTCCATACGTTGCGACATAGAGTCTATCTAGTAGCTCAGCATCATTTCTGTTCAACTTTCGTAATCTTTGCTTTTCGGCAAAATAGTTAATGGCCTTCATCCAAGAGTCACAATGACTTAAAAAAATATTTAATTTGCATGGTGCAATAAAGCGACGTGAAAGTTGCTCTTCTCGTGATATGCCACTTGTATCTGCAAGGTATTCCAACTTTAGTATCCGAGTCAGTGCTGGTGTACCAATCAACACAAGAGGAACTTTGCATTTATCAATAATAGCTACAAACGCTTTTGCCATTGCTTGTGCTCGTATGCCATCTGAATCTGGTAGACACTCTTGTACTTCATCTAAAATAATCAACTCGGTTTTACAAGCTTTCAATAGGCAATTTAACTGGTAAACAAGCCCTTCTAAGCTTTTGCGCTTTGCTGTGGAGCTAGTGCCCATAGCGTGAATGATTTGCTCAACCAAATTAACGGGACTGCTTGGTTTAGTCAGATGCACATTCAAAACCCTTTTAATTGTCACCTCAGATGTATCTACCTCTGGAAATTGCTCAGCATACCAATCAGCTAACGTTGACTTGCCCGTACCAGACACACCCGTGACAACTAATGAGAACTTTACTCGGCTACTTTGCTTATGTACTAACTGCATACGATTTACCACGCTAGTAAACAGGGTATGCTGCAATATTGGCATCATTCTTCAGGCCACTGGTTTAAATCCGTATCTGGACTTTCATCTTTGTTCGAGCATCCTCTGTAATCATCTTTATTAAATACCCCAAAATTGTTATCAGGTAATTTTTCTTTTTTGTGACGACGCTTTTTCGGAGTGTAATCAACTGATGATTCGGTTGGCATTTGTGTATTAAAAGCTGCGTTACTCGCTCTAATAACTTCACTCAAGCTAGGTGGTATTTGTGTATCTAAATCAAAAGATGCCACCTTTCGTTTATGTAAATCGTAATCTTCATCTTTTTCTTTTTTGTCATCTTTTTTAGGCGTCCTCTTCGTTTTAACTAACGGAGCATCTATTTCAGTCGGAAAATGATATGTACGCTCTATCTTAGGTGGTTTATCTGTACCATGAGGAATTTCAACATCCATATCAGCATTAGTACAACGATCTGGGTATGTGACAACAGACCCTTCTCCATTAGGGTTTTGTGCTATAACTTTAACTTGCCTTACATCAAATCGACTATGACAAATATCGACTTTAACCTCTGACATTCCTTTGTTGAATAACTCATCATGTAATTGTTTAAGGTCTTCATTTTGATAATATGCATTATCAAAATACACCCGACCATCAGGGTAAAGCTTTTGGGTGACAGCGGTGTCTGTCACCATAAAAGCGTAATTCATATTATCAACAGTAAGCCTAGGTAGATTTTGGGCTGCATTACATTCATTCCAAACCTGTTGTGGTGTTTTGCCTCCCAAACTTTTTTTAGCGGTATTCACGTATTGATGAAGGTAAACATCGAGCACTCTAAAAAATTCACTGACCTTCATTGAAGCTCTGGCTTTCATCGTAGGATGCTGTCTGTAATCCTCCTTATCAGATAGGTATCCAGGTATTCCTCTACCTTCAACTTTTTCCCCTTGTTTATTGGTATACCAATATTTAAACCCTTGTAAAAATCCTGTTTCAAATATCTGAAAGAAGCCTTCAATATATCCCTTTCCCCACGGCATATGGGGCGGTAAAGTGTGGTATTTAACTTCAGCGTTTTTATAGACCTCTCGTGTTACAGAGCTATTAGCCCCTCCACTATTATCCCCAACAATCATGTATGGGATACCATTAGCTTTTAATCCTGAACGCGTTCCAGTGATTACTTCCCTGAACAGAGCTTGGTAATCAGCAGAGCTTTCCCCTTTTCCAAACTTCACTTTGATACCTAAAGGGTATTCTGAGTTACAATCAACAGCACCAAAAATTTGTACACCTTCTGTAGGTGTGCCATCGTCAAACAAGAGAGATAAGTTATATCTAGACGCATCCTGCTCTACGCGCTCTAATATCCTATCTATTTTCAATTTCCCTTTATATCTCTTCGCAGCAGCAAGCTTCTCTTCTGGTGTCCCCGTCGCCATTATTTCGACTATTTTTAGGATCTCTTTTCGTCTTCGATTAAATGTAGAATACGACACTGGTTTTTCTTTTAATAATGCAACTTCAGGATCATGTTTAAAGTCTTCATGAGCATCAATTAAACTTTTACCACCATTATTTTTGGTTAAAAAGGCAATTTCCAGATGTTTAAAAATTAGTTTTTCTTGGTCTTCAGATATCCGTTTACTCGCAACTGGATCAACTCCAATAGACCGTGCGATATCCCAATTTGCACGCCGATAGTCACACCACCAACCACACAAAGTAGAAAAGCCTGGTATTTTGCAACTATCACCATACTCCTCTTTCATACGTAGTTTAAATTCTTTGTATGTATCCTTTGAAGCAGGTTTGTAATCTAAATTATCCAACACTTCCATCATCAACAAAGAGTTTGTACGCTTTTTAATATGACGCTTCACTCTCGGAGTTATTTGGTACTCATCATTTGCAGCAGGCTTTGACAGTACAACATCATCGTTTAAGTCTGCGATAAATGTATCCCGCTTAACATAAAAGCCATTTAAAGGGTTTGCCACTTCTTCAAAACCTAGCTTCCCATTTTTTTCCTGAATAACACGGCATAGACCTTTTTCTGGTATCTCAAACTCGCGCATTAACAGTGAAGTTGCGGCACCCATTACATCACCGCCCTAGTTATTTGAGTGTGTTCATCAATTTTTTTATACCAATCAAAATCGTACAATCTTAGCCACATCAATGCACGAATAGAAAAGCCACTTCCCATTTGTTCTTTAAGATACTGCTCAGCCTCACCTAAAATCAATTTTTCAGGTAAAAACCAAGCAAGCCTGATGATTTTATTTATGTCGGTTTCTGTAATACGCCTATATTGAAATAAATGTTCAATATTACGAACATATGTCAGATCAATTTCGTCATTAAAGACCAGACTAAATTCAGCGCCAAATAGCTCATAAAACCCTTTCTCAAACAACGCTGTTCGCTCTTTAAATTTATCATTTTGATAGTTACGGGAATGCACTTCAATAAACTTATAACGACCATCATAATATTCGACTAAAAAGTCAGGTTGAAATTGTTTACCCTTATACTTGAATGAGCCAGGTTGAGTAGCAAAAGTTTTGACTTCTGGGTCATTATCTAACGTTAAAACAAAGGCGGCTTCAGATGGCGTTTGAACCCAGACCCTACCGACTTTTCGACATGGCACATCAATGCGGCTTTTGCCGCTGCAATATGAATATTTTTTATCGCCCATTTTGCTTACCATTTATTTTTTCTCATACCTTTATTAACTAGACTATTTTTTGTACAATTAAAAGTTGCGCTTTAGTAAAAGCACATTACACGCTGAAACGACTAAAACCTTAGGGCTCCCCATATCTTTTCCATTTTATTTAATCTCATTTATGAGGCTTCTTTGAGCCTTTTTAATGATACATTCTGGTATATGATAATTTTTATGTGTCAGAATTCTTTTTCCTAAATAACAATAAGATAATACTCGTCTTTTCTTTATTGTGTTTGCTTGGAAGTGGTAATGATATTTTAATATTTCTGCTGCCTTTCCAATAAGATACAATGTGTACTGAGCAATTAAAGCTATTAATAATAGAGCCTGCAATCGCTCTATATTATTACTTCTACTGCGCTTTAATCCAAGACCATAATACTCATTTTTTGTATCCCTAAATGCCTCTTCTATTGTCATTCTTCGTTTGT
>NZ_FOLO01000100.1 GCF_900112265.1 Pseudoalteromonas denitrificans DSM 6059
TGTTTTGAACATAATTGTGGCAGAGGTTTTCATATCACTTTGAACTTGAACAAAACCATTTTGTTCAGAGGTGCCGGGCTGCGCATCTCTTTGTTTTAATGTCGCTTTACGTGAACTAAAGGTTTTTGGATTTATTTTATTTTGTTCGCAGTATTTAACAATTGTCAGGCCACTGGCCAACTGCGCTTCAATAATGGTTTGCCAATCTTCGAGTGTTCGCCTGGCCATAATGCTCTCCCAAGTTTAAATTGGGTTATAGGCTAACGATTAGTTTAGGTTTATTGTAGGTGCGGGTACGCCGACCTTCACTAAATAAACCTAATAGTGGTACTGTGAATTTTTGGGATGAATGGCAAGAAGCTACCCCTGCTGACCGATTAACAACGGCAATTGATAATTGGCGAAAGCAAAATATTCAGTAGCAGTGTTGCTGGACTTCTAAGCTTTCACGAGACATATATGATAGTAGCAATATATCTCTTTTGAGTGTAAAGAAAAGAAGTTCAGCCATTAGTTGTATTAGTCTTAGAAAATTGTATCGGCTAGTTTTTGCATTGTTAATTTGGCTTCATAAGGTATTTCTGGTAAGTTTAACCCGTCATAACCACCGACTTCTAAAGGCCCGTATCCATCCCATTCTTCACCTGTATAGCTATTAATTGCAATATGTTTATCTTGCGTAATATCGAAGCCGTTTTGTAGTCCGTAATAGTACCAGAACCATTTTTCGTTATTAGACATAGAAGTTTTAAGTGATGATTCATCTTCGCCAAAATATGATTCACTACTATTTATATAAAATGCAATAGCTTCTTTAGATGGGTAATTTAATAAGGTAAGGATATTCCAGCTTGTATATAATTCATGAAATTTAGGTGAATGTTTAACAAGTTCTTTTTCGAATAAATAGTCTAATGATTTAACCACTAAATGGGGAGCTTCCTGAAATAGACTTGTCCATTTAGATTCATGCTCAGAGTAGAATATATCTGAAAAAGATTTAGTTGATTGAGGTTTGTTTAAGCTACTGAATTCTAGGTGCTCTTTTTCATTAGTTAACTCACTTAATAACTCTTGAAATGGTTGTATTGCCATAAAATTATCGGCTACTGAATTTCTAAGAGGAGAGAGTTGTTCGCCTGTAAGTCGTTTTTCGTACCAATAATCCCCAGCTAGATTATTAGAATCATTTTCGTAGTTACATAATTCTGTTACACATAAAACTAAAGCGCATAAAAGAGCATCAGTTGAACCTTGCTTAATTAATACTCTTAATTGGTTTATGAAGTCTGTATGAAGCTGTGTTACTTCCTTAATATCATCAAATTGTTCTAATTCATCAAAATAAACAGCTTCATCTAAACTTATTAAATAATGAGCTATGTTTTCCAAGGTAGGCTTTTCGAAATAATAATTAAGCTCACAAATAGATTTAGCAATTTTTAATGCAGTAGCAGCTTCATAATTCAAGTTTAATGCCCGCTCAAAACTTTGTTTTTGTGAGTGCTCTTTTTCTCTTGGTGTTATTTTTTTGATAGGGTCATTACATGCTTGAAATGCAGCATAACTACCATAACCATAATAGGCAGATACAAACTCATAAAGGTGGGCTTTCTTAGTTTTAAAATTCTCTCGAAGTAATGCTGAATGTAGAGTGTGTACTAAAGTTTTGATATTCATTATAAACATATCCATATGCTTGAGGCAGAACTCTGCTGGCAATCAATACCACACGCGATTACGGCTGACTTCTCAAGCTGCGTAATGTTTACAAAAATTTATGAATCATTAGTTTTCTATCTTGTGATGAGGTTGCTGTTTTTCACTCGCGTGCAAGTGTGGCTAGCGCCTTGATTTAAAGAATATAGTTATTATTCTAAGATTGCAATCTAGATGTTTGTTTTTATATGTTTTGAATTTATCAGTCTCGACTAGATAATCAAAAAATATATCGATGGTAACCGTTTAAGAAGCATGAATTGCAAGACTACAGATATATTGTTAATCAATACCCTGTTTATCTAGACCTGCTAACCAAGGATCTAGTAACTTGATTTCATCTTTATAACTAACCCACCAAGCAAAAATATCTTGTTCTCCAGCAGAACCGTTTAAAGCCGATTTATATGTAGTTTGTAAGCTTTCAGTTGGTGGTTGGGGCAAGTTACTGGATTTAGCCGAGTTTGAAAGTAAAACTAAGAGTCTCCGTTTAAGGTTTATAATGAAATTCCCAGCTTCTCTATATTCCGTTGGTAGGAGTTTTATGAGTTCTAACGCACGATTTACACCAAGCTTGTGACCTCTTCGAGCATAGCTTAATGCAGCATACAAACCTGCACCATTATTTAATTTTAAATTTTTAGCTAGCTCTTTTTCACCTTGTTCTTTGTTGTATATTGTTAAATAAACACTAGCAGTGACTCTAACATGGGGGTCAACACTATTTAATAATTTATTAATAACCTGACGTTTTATTTTAAGATCTTTAGTATTGAAAATAAGTGATGAGGCAAACTCATAGCCTTTAGCTTTGTCATTCCAATCTGGGCTAGTAGGTGTCCATTTAGACAGATATTGGGATAAATATATTGGTTCATGCTTTCTAAAGTGTGTGAATGCTTTATACCAAAGCTCTTGTTTACCGTAGTTTTTATCATTTTCACTATATAAGTTTAAATACTTTTGAAAATACTGTATTTGCTCCTTATCTATATTAGAGATTGCTGAGTGCTGTGTGGTGACTTCTTGAGCGTCTTTAAAATAAAATGAATGGTATTGCAGCCAATCGTAGTTGTGAGTTTTAAGCTCTTGAAAATAATTATCTATGTTCTTTTGAAGATGTTGGCTAAAAGGGCCTTGTTCAAAAATACGGAGAATATTATAGCGCCTACTCTCTATATCTTGGTTCATAAACAACCACATTTTTCTTATGATCTGAAGCGGATCTGTAACGAGTAATAATTCTTTAGCTAAATCTTGTTCCTCTTTTGTTGTATGGTGCCAATCATATGCCATGTATTTTTGAATTAAAGAGTGAAGTATTTGTAGATCTTGCTCTTGTGCTGATTTATTTAAAAGGCTTTTGATATATATAATTAATTCATCAGTGCTTGTTACTGGTTTATCTTGCCAGCGAGGTAGGTGGTAACTATTTTGTTGGTTATATTCCTTTATAGCTAAAAAACCAGAGCCTAAAGGTATTTTGTAATCATATGCTAAATTACGCCACCAAAGCGGAACCGCACCACCTGATGACATAGAATAAATATCAACAGGAGCGTTATTTTTAAACCCTGTTATCAAAAACCTTTCACCAACAAGAGTAGGGTTAAATTGTCGGCCCCAATAGGAAACATTATTTTTAATTCTAATATTTGAGTGAAGCTTTTCGTCGCCTTTAATGATATTTATTATCTTAAACTCAGTAACGCTACCGCCAGCTAAAGTACATTCAATAACAGCTATTAGGTCAGATTGTAGTGTATGCTGTTCCCATAACCGTGCGTCAATTTTAGAAGCGAATGTATTATAACTATTCAGTAAAAAACCAAAAAGAATACAGCTAATCATAGCTATAGCTTTCAGTTTAGCTTTAAGGTTTATAGTGAATTTAGTCATTGCTAGGGTTACTATCCATATTTACATTTTTATTAGGTTCATGATTATCAAAATGTAAACCTCCATGATTAAGATTACTTCTGATTTTACTAATATCTTTAGCTCTATCTATAGCCCAACACACTCCTATAACTGGGAGTAAGATACTTAAAGTAGTAAATATATACTTCTGTCTTGGCATCAGAACAATTGATTCAGCAACATACAGACAGCCAATAAATGCAAGTATTGAATGTATTGCGATCAAAACAAGATAAATAGTTGGTAAATCCAAAGTTTATAATTCCTTATCAGATATATTTCATGAATACCTAAATTTAGCGGTTAAGTAGTTTATCAAACAAAGTTTGCTTTTTTCCAAGTGTTTTATACCCAAAATATATTACGGGCGAAAGTGAATTTCCTGTAATATCAGCCCCTTCATTTAATGCTTTATTAATCACATTACACTCAGCGCTGCGTACAACTATGCTATTAAATATTTCTGACAGTTCAGGTTTATAGTTCATTATCTCAGAAGCTAGTTCTATAGCTGTTTGATAGATAGGTTCATCGCTATAGCTAAACTGCTTTTCTAGGTTATTTACCTTATAACTATCTAGGAATTCTATATCTAATTGTTCAGAAAGTGCGACACGGCAAAATGCACTTGGGATAAATGCTGTTATACGTTCGGACTCTTTTAAACTAAGACCTAAACGTTTAATATTCTGAGTGATTACAGTATCTTCACATCCTTGGTGTTCAAAAAAGATTGGTAAGACATTTTCAAGCATTTGGCTATTTATCATGATCGTTTCTTTAATTGATTTCTTCTGTAGTAAGTTTGTAAATAATAAGAATATCCTCTTCTTCAAAACTAGACATCATTTCTTTAACTTTATAAATTTGAGATGCTTTTTCAAGAGATGCTAAGTCTGCTTCAATTGATAATAAATTAATGTTTTTTAACTCTTTCCCAACGACTTCTAACCACTGGTATTGACCAAAAGGTAAGTATCCAAGCCATTCTGATTTATACATGAATTCATCAGTTTGGGCTTGTTTGGTTGCAATTTTTAGAACTGATAATAAGTTAATTTGCGATGGTGTTAACTTCATTCAATAAATTCATCTAAAAGTTATATTTAATAGTAATAGCTGTAATGGATTTAAATGTTCTCATGAATAGTCAATTTATTATGTATCATTCGCTTCTAACCAATCACAAAAAGCATCTCCAGAATTTTCATCACCAAATTCAGCAGGATTTTTAACAACTTCTAAAGCGGTGCTTGGAATAGTTGTATTGAATTCATGTACTAACCAGTCTTGAAACTTTAAGTTTGGCTTTACAGTAAACTCATTTTTCTTGAAACTATCTAACAAGCTCAGACCAAAATCTTCATTCCAGCAAATTTCATCATACCCAATCGCGATCAACCTTAAAAAATCAATTGGGTCATCGGCTAACACACAAGCTAATATCGATCCTGAGCCAGAACCAATATGGACTATCTTCTGATTCCCGTCATCATCAAGCCAAAATCCAGCGACAGAACCATCACCACCAGTTTTAGCAAAAATCCGTAATCTATTCTTTATATTATCATTAACAAAATAAAATGAATCGCTATCTTGTTCGGCATAAAATTCAATATAAGTTCCACCTGGTCTTTCAGATTCAGACCATTCTCTTCTGATTTTATCTATTGGATAGAGGTAACCAATCCGACCAAACTCTGTTTCTTCACAAAAGTTGTTGATTTCTATCCACTTAAATAATTTCTTTAAAGGTTCAGGGATATGCATTGTCGAGGGTAATATATTTTCAATTTGAGAGCACAATGATTTCATTGCTATTATCCCTTCGTTATGTGATGTTTTATTAGTAATGATAATGAGTTGTTATTAAGCGCTTTCACCTACCCAGGAGATTTTTGCTTTTGGGTAATGCTTTTTTATATTGGCTGATAAACCTAAGGACTTTTGAACTTTAATGTTATCACTTGTGTCTATTATAAGCCTTAAAGGTTTATAGCCGTCATGTTCTTTTAAATGGGAAATTAGTTCTCTTTCTGAAACAGCAACACCCTCAAACTCGATTTGATTACTCTTGTTGATATAAACATACAACCCAGCACAACCTAAGCAGCAAACAAATCCCCTGTAATCAAGGGTATCAATTATATCAAGCCCTCTTTCTTCTGGCTGATTAAATAAAACGTACCAAATACCGCAAAGGGATAAAAGAATTGATAAGAATCCAATCTGAAAATAGTTAGTCATTATGTGTGTTACTTATTTTTTTTATGATTATTTGTAAAGTAAAAAGTTGTAATACTACCTATTAGCGTGCCTGAGAAAGCTAAAAATGCAGAAAAGTGGGGGTTATTGAAAAAGGCTAAAACAGTTGTACAAATAAGCAGTAGGAAGACTATTCCCATAGCTAGTAATGGTGTCGTTCGCTTATTTAAGCGCTCAGTGAAGGGTTCTGATTGACCTAAACCACCACATATCGCACAAGATAATCCATTATAGACTTTATTCATTTTTAACTGATGAACTTTAGTGCAAGCTATGCAACTAGAACCATTCTCATTGGAAGAACAAGTGCCTGTTTCATCACAATGTTTACATGGATACAAATTTGCTTTAATTTCTTGCATGATATTCCTTATCAGCTTATTAAGTTTGTTTTTAAAATAAAAAGCATTGTTTAAGTATCTGACTATACAGATAAAATTAATGAGGAACAAATAAATCATATTATTCAGAACGACTTAATTATAGCCATAATCTTTACTTGTAATATATTGATATAAAACATCCTTTAAGGCGCTTTATTGCATTTTATGACGCCTAACTATCCCTTTAGGGATCTTTATGGCAGTTTTGACGGGATTATCAGTAGGTAAACTGTACAGAAACTTTGGATTAGGCTTGCCTGTTTGTGATTTCAATTTAATTACTAATGTGTTGGATAACTGGTTGGTTGGTAACGATTTGGAACTAACCATCATCAATCTCTATTAGTGGAGGCTACTTTGCGCTATTAGTAATTTTAGAGAAGTATAGGAAAGTATAGTGAGTTCTGGTAATTACCAAAACACTTGGTAAATTAGCTTAATCTTTTAGTCATAATAGTGCTTATAATCACTATTATGGCTAAAAATCGCCGTTATAATGCTTATAAGCACAATTATGATTTCTTTGTTTAAAATTCAGACTTTTAAGGGGGTATTTGCTTCAAAAATGGTCAGTCCCTTATGCTTTAGTGTTTTTCAGATGTATCATCTTTTGGCTTACTTGCTTTGATTTCAATATCATGAATAAAGGTTGGATGTTTGAATATTGTGTAATACATAATTATACCTAAGCCAAAAAACACAATAATGCTTAGGCCCATGTAGATGAATATATTCATAATAACTAGTTACCTATATTGATGAATACTGAAAAAAGGATTGCAACTCAATTAGCAAACCTTTTGTTATCGTCTTAGCTCAATAAACTATGATGCCACGGGCAAATTCATCACTGCGTAAATCTATAGTATCGAGAGGTGTGATAGTTTCAACTTCCTTTCGGTACTTAATAATAAGCTTCCAAATGCAGTTAACGCTAAAATTACCACTAAGCCCAGTTGTCTTTTCGTCATACATACCACGGCCTGAATAATCAGGGTGTATCTCTATACAAGAGTTATCTAATTCCAATGTGTTTTTCAGGAATGTTGCTAGTGTTAAATTCATTTCGGGTTCTCTTTAAAATTGGTGGCAATTGCCGTTTCAAGTATCGTCATTATGGGGAGCAAAAAATGCTTAGACAAACGTGTTTCGCTTTTTTTGGAAATCAGTAAGACTAACTTTAGAAATAGATATTCTATGAAGATATTAAAAACTTTCAGTTAGATAGGTTACTTTTATATAGGTAACTTTATGACTTTAAATTACTTTTATTTAATTCAGAGTCATAGTTTGGTTTAAGGGTTTTGGCATCTAAAAGACAAACTTTTCCAGCTTCACCTACTGCAATCATAGTTTTATGGATTAAAGCAATTTGAATAACGTGAGCAGTTGCAGTTTCACAAGCTAGTTGCTCTACATGCCCTAAAGTCATAGTGAAATCTCCATCATCTTTCATCTATTTCTCTCCTTATCGACAGCTGATTTGCTAAACATAATTCTAAATATCAAACTCATAGTTATGACAAAGCTAACGATTGAAATAAAGATATAGGTTAAAACACTCATTTATTGATACCCCTAGCTAAACTGTTGATAAAATATTTTTGTATGACTCGTTAATACAATTGACTCATATTAGAAGCGGAACATTACTGCCAATTTATTGGTTAATTTACGTTTACAAAACTGACCGCGTGCATCGTTATTTTTGACATTTTCAAGGTCGCCTCCTTATCAATTTGTCCATTATGACGACTAAAATTCATTTTTATAGCTATCAGATGAAAATAAAAAAATTGCTGTTTTGGTTGTTTTTTATGGGTTTTATTTTAAAAGTGCAGTGCATTTTTAAAATCGATTTTTTGTGTTAGTACAGGTTTGCTTGATTATCACGATTGCAAGATATTGATAGATTATTTGGTTTTTAAAACGCTAATTTATGACTTGAATTCAAACTTTTGGGTGCCTGTTATATGCACTGATTTATCTCTGTAAATGCTGTTTATTTTTAAAATGTTCACAGCAAAGAATTATGCTCTTTCAAGCGATTTTACAGACTTTATAGCTCCCATTTCCTCCGTAAAGTTTCGCGGACAAAATCGATATTCAAACAAATGTAAAATCATTATTTAACATGCCTATTTCGAACTTTATTTAGCGAATTACAATATGCCTATTTCGAACTTTATTTAGCTATATCTTATTTAAAAACAAAGCATTAAAAATAATTTTGAGTTTTTTTATTTGGGATGTTATTGATTCTGAAATAGAAACTAAAAGGTGGAGGATATCGCCCCCATTTTAGATGTTTTAATCGTTAATTTTTTGCGTTAACCTAAAAAACTGTCGCTGATTTAAGCGGTTACAATTGCCTGTAGAAGGGTAAGGTTTTAGTCTTAAGGATCCCCACAAATTTTTGAAGTGATGCCTGTGATCTGTTAAATATACTTTCGCCAAAAAACAAACCTAACAGATACAGACATCAAATGACATTATCCACACTAAATATGATAGATCCAATTAAATTTGATAAACGAATTAAACAGTCATTAATGGAAGCTGTTGATGCAGTTAAACATGGCGCAAGACTGAGTTTAACTTCTATCGGTAGAGCGTTAGCACAGTCAAATAGCTCAATTGAAAAATACGGTATTAAACGCATTGACAGGTTACTGGGTAACCAAACACTACATCAAAATAGAATTAATATTTATCAACA
>NZ_FOLO01000037.1 GCF_900112265.1 Pseudoalteromonas denitrificans DSM 6059
CCCAATTCAAAAAAGTTAGCTGTCGTGCTGATTTTATCCGCTTCAAGATTCAGTAACCCTGACCAAATATTGACTAATGCTTTTTCCGTATCCGTTTGTGGCCCTACATACTCTCCTTGTAATAAACTGTCATCTGCTTGCGGTAATGATTTCCTATCTACTTTTCCATTTGCCGTTAATGGCCATTCTTCTATTTTTACAAATGCACTCGGCACCATATAATCTGGCATACGAGTAAGCAAACTCCCTTTTATTTCTGCCAACTGTGCTAACACTGCCTTTTCAACATCCGCTGTCTCATGCATGAGTGATAATTTAACATAGCCAATCAGCTGCTTGCCTCCTGAACTTGTCTCTTTTGCTACAACTAAAGCCGAATCAACCCGCTCATCTTGGTTTATCTGATATTCTATTTCACCCAGCTCAACCCTGAACCCTCTGATTTTTATTTGTGCATCAATACGCCCTATAAACTCTATATTGCTATCCTTAAGGTATCTTACTAAATCTCCTGTTTTATATAAGCGTCTACTACTATTTGGTTTACTCTCATCATAATATGGATTATCAATAAACCGCTCTGCCGTTAATTCTGGGCTATTTAAATACCCTCTTGCCAGCCCATCGCCACCAACACATAACTCGCCAGTCGCGCCCATTGGTAACAAATTACCCTCATCTGACATGATAACAACTTGGTCTCCTGATAACGGACGACCTATTGCGATTGGACTGTCTCCTTCTAAGACTTTTGGTATTTGATAACAACATGTAAACGTTGTATTTTCTGTTGGACCATAACCATTTATCAAAGTAACCTGTGGCAACATCTTTTGCACTCGCATCACAGCATCAGGATTCAGAACATCACCCCCTGCTAATACCCATTTTAATGTCGTCGCTTTATCGCTTACTCGGCTCCACTCACTAAATAATCCCGCCGTTAACCAAAGTGCATTTACCTGTTCACTTACAATAATCTCATTTAATCTATTAATATCGAGATATCTTTCTGGATAAAGGATACATTTACCGCCATTGAGTAACCCCCCCCAAATCTCAAGCGTTGCTGCATCAAAAGCAATATTCGCACTTTGTAAGAAGACCGTATCCTGATCCAATGGCATAAAGTTCGGATTAATTACCAATCTACTCACTGCAATATGAGGTGTTAATACACCTTTAGGGTTTCCTGTCGAGCCTGACGTGTAAATCACATACGCCAAATGACTTGAATTAAGCCCAAGCTCCCTCGTCTCTAGGTTATCTATCGCAAAATCATCAAATACGCTCTGTATGTGTGGCGCTTTTTGCCCTAAACCATCGAGACATAACGCGTGTGCATTTCCAAAAGACACTTCCTTTTGTACATGCGACAAAGTTAATACAACATTTAACCCTGCATCTTCCAACATATAATCTAAACGCGCTTTAGGATAATCAGGGTCCATTGGTACATAAGCACCCCCTGCTTTGAGTATCCCTAGCATACCTATCATCATTTCTATTGAGCGCGTAATGCACAAACCAATAAGCGTATCCGCTTTTACTTGATGATGTGCAACTAAATAATGTGCTAGTTGGTTTGCTTTTTCATTCAGCTCTTTATAGGTCAATTTTTTATCTTTAAAGACAACTGCAGTCGCATTAGGTGTATTTTTTGCCTGCTGCTCAAAAAGTTCATGAATACATTTATTTTTAGGGTGATCCTCCTGAGTTTCATTTAACGTATTTAAAAGGTAGTTTTCCTCTCCCTGTGACAACATAGGTAAGCGATGAAGGACTGACTGCCCTTTCATTTGACTTAACCCTTCCAATAAACAGCACAAATGCGTGTTCAACTGACTGATATACTGCTCAGAGAATAAATGAGTATCATAGGTCCAATTTAAACCCACACCTTGCTCACTGATACTTAAGTCAATGTTCAAATCAAATTTTGCCTGGATAAAATCGGACTGATACGGCTGAATGCCGACACCGGGCAATTGCAATGACGCAATATTATGGTTGTCATTAACGCCATAATCCGTGGTGGTGGTCATCATAATTTGGAACAACGGCGTATGCGCAGTGCTTCTGGGCGTCTTTAATCGCTCTACCAGCTGCTCAAAGGGCACATCCTGATTTGACTGAGCATCTAAATGAACTTGTCTTATATGTGTAAAATAATCAGATAAAGTTTCTTTTTTGGTATCAACTCGTAATACTAAGGTATTAACAAAGAAACCAATTAAAGACTCAAGTTCAGGTTTTAACCTATTTGCCATAGGTGTACCAATAACAATGTCAGAGCGGTTACTGTGGCGAGATAAAAGTAATGACAACGCACCATGTAATAACATAAATGGTGTTATCTCATGTTCTTTAGTTAACACATCTAACTGCTTAGAAATGATGGCTGGCAACTGCCCTGTGATAATTGCACCTGTATTTTTTTTAACTTGTGGGCGAATTTTACATAAAGGTAGAGAGTGTATCGCAGGTAATTCATCTAATTGCTTTTCCCAGAAACTTAATTGCGACTCTAATACCTCACCTTCTAAAAACTCTCTTTGCCAATGGGCATAATCGACATATTGAATATCAAGTTCAGGTAATGGGCTTTGGAGACCTTCACTATAAGCATGATATAAAGCAATAAATTCTTTAGTTAATATTTCCATTGACCAGCCATCGGAGGCAATGTGGTGAATATTAAAAATCAACACCCCTGCATCGGCTGTTTTTTTAACATAGCTAACTCTTAGCATTAAATCTGTACTTAAATCAAATACCGCTGTGATATTTGACTCAACAATATTCTTAACTGCTGATATTAACGTCTCACCCGTGAGATGAGTTAAATCTTCGACTGTAATATCAAAATCAACATCTGACATGTTGCGAATATACTGAAGCGTTTCCCCTGATTTCTCTTTATATAAGGTACGTAAGACCTCATGTCGTTCAATAATGGTATTAAATACTTTGGTGACCAAAGTAATATTCAGCTCACCTGACACATTAAATGCTATGGGCATATTATACTCAGATGAACCTCCTTGTAGGCTATCAATAAACCATAATCGCTGTTGAGCAAATGAAACTTGTGCTTTATCACTATTTCTAACTTGCGCAATAATTGGGGGGCGGGCTAGGTGATCTGAACTTTGTTTTATGATATTTGCCAGTGCCTTCAATTGGGCATTCTCAAAAATATTCATGATCGATACTTCAACTTCAAAACGTTTACTAATTTCAGATATTAAGCGGATGGTCAATAATGAATGCCCACCTAAATGAAAGAAATTTGCTGTAATGCCAATGGACCCCACATTAATATTTAATAACTGCGCCCAAATATCTGCAAGAATTAACTCTATTTCAGTACTTGGTGCTATATATTCACTTTGTAAAGCACTGCCATCGGGCGCGGGTAACGCATTTCTGTCAATTTTACCATTTGGTGTTAATGGCCACTCGCTAACAACCATAAGAATATTCGGTATCATGTACTCTGGTAGTTGTTGTTCTAAAGACACTTTAGTCTGAGCAACATAACTTGTTAGTTCTTTTTCACCGAAGGAAGTGACTGGTTTTATATAACCTACCAATTGCTGACTACCAGCAAGTTCTTTAGTTATTACTAAGGCCGAATCTACTAACTCAAGTTGTGACAACTGAGCTTCAAGTTCACCTAACTCAATTCTAAAACCGCGTATTTTTACTTGATTATCTGCTCTCCCTATAAATTCAAGATCACCCTCAGGTAAATAGCGAACTAGGTCCCCTGTGCAATACAAATATTTTGAGCTGTTTGGTATTACTTCATCATAAAAAGGGTTCTCTATAAAACGTTCTTCTGTGAGCTCTGAACGATTTAAATATCCTCGAGTTAAGCCATCACCACCTAAATATAATTCACCTGATGAACCCAAAGGCACCAGTTTCTGGTTGTCATCCAATATCAAACCTTGGCTATTTGAAATCACTTTACCAATATGTGGCGGTGTCTCTACAATATCTTCGTAACGTGCATATGTTGAATATGTTGTATCTTCTGAAGGACCATATAAATTGCAAACCACCACATCAGGATAACTTGCCAAGATGCCATTGACCAAAGCACCTCTAAGCGCCTCACCAGCTAAATTAATGACCTTAACATTACTTGGAACCGCCTTCATTTTAAGAAGCGCATCCATTGCCGACGGAACTGTATTTAATAATGTTATATCGCTTACAAAATTTCCAGTAGCAACATCTAATATATTCTTTACTATTCGTAGTTTAGTGCCTGCGCTTAAGGGTAAAAACAATTCATATATTGATAAATCAAAGTTCAATGACGTTGATGCCAATACAACATTAAGCTCTTCCTTAGAGTAAGTATCTAACGCCCAATATAACATAGAAACAGTGTTACGATGTTCAACCATGACCCCTTTAGGCTGACCCGTAGAACCAGACGTATAAATAACATAAGCTAAGCTAGAAACTGTTGTCTCGATCTGTGAGAGGGCTAGATTTTCAGCAGAGAATTGCGTATATGAATAGGTTACATTATCTGCTTTAACTGCATCCAATCCATCTAGAGCTAAAATAAAGCCATTAAAGTCAACTAAAACATCTTGCACTTGAGTTTGACTTATCACCACATTCAGCGATGCATCTTTAAGCATATAATTAATACGCTCTTGCGGATAACTTGGATCAAGTGGGACATAAGCCCCACCAGACTTCAAGATCCCAAGAAT
Source organism: Pseudoalteromonas denitrificans DSM 6059 (assembly GCF_900112265.1). GTDB lineage: Bacteria > Pseudomonadota > Gammaproteobacteria > Enterobacterales > Alteromonadaceae > Pseudoalteromonas > Pseudoalteromonas denitrificans. The sequence continues at coordinate 4,740 of NZ_FOLO01000037.1, forward strand.
ACCTATCACCATTTCCAATGAACGTTCAACACACAAACCCACGAGTGTATCAGGTGTAATATGATGATTTTCCCTTAAGTAATGTGCTAATTGATTTGATTTTTCATTCAGTTCTTTATAAGTCAGTTGTTTATCTTCAAAGACAACAGCAATATCATTTGGTTTATCTTTTGCTTGTTGCTCAAAAAGTTCATGAATACATTTATCCTTAGGATAGTCTATTGTTCGATCATTTAATTTATGCACTAAATAATCGACTTCCTTTTCTGAAAGCATAGATAAATCATCAAGGAAAGGCCTTGATGATTTTTGCATTTTGCTTAATCCTTCAAGTAAACGACAAAGATGATCATTCAACTGTTTTATATGTTGCTCTTTGAATAAATTGACATCATAAATCCAGCGAGTTATAAGGCCTTCATCACTGATTTTCATATCAATATTTAAATCAAAAGCAGCAGTTACTGATTCTGATTGTAATGGACTCAAACTGATCCCTGGTAAGTTGAATGACTCACTTTCTTGTAAATTATTAAGGCCATAATCAGTATTGGTTGTTAGCATAATTTGAAATAATGGGTTGTGAGCAGATGTTCTAGGTATATTTAACCGCTCAACCAATTTTTCAAATGGCACTTCTTGATTTGACTGTGCATCTAGGTGCACCTGACGTACATGTGCTAAATAGTCATCTAAATATAAATGTTGGGTATCAAGCCTTAATACTAAGGTATTTACAAAAAAACCAATCAAGGGCTTAAGTTCTGCCTGCATCCGATTTGCAACAGGTGTACCAATCACAATATCACAGCTATTGCTATGGCGAGACAAAACTAAAGCAAGTGCGCTATGCAATAACATAAATGGCGTTAAGTGATACTGCTTTGCAAGTGTCAATAGATTTACCGCAATCTCTTTTGGCAACTGAGTTGAAATCATGCCCCCTTCATCATTTTTTGTTTCAGATCTTGGATTATCTAATGGTATAGAATGCAGTAGCGGCAACTCTGCCAATTGTTTTTCCCAATAGCGAATTTGTGCTTTCTGCGCTTCTCCTTTGAATAATTTATTTTGCCATTGTGCATAATCTGCATACTGTATTTCAAGCACCGGTAATGGATTTTCTATGCCTGTTGCAAAAGCCTGGTACAAAGTAAAAAACTCTTTACTTAATACTTCCATCGACCAGCCATCAGAGGCTATATGATGCATGTTAAATAATAAAACACCTTGCTGTATCTGCTCAAGCTTTTCGTTTTCATTCGTAAGTAAAATATAGCTTACTCTGATCATCAAATCTGATTGCAAGTTAAATGGCGTTTGTACATCTGAATCAATCAGAGATTTTAGCGTAACCTTACGTGCTTCGTCTGTAAGCCCTGTTAAATCATGATGTGATAAACTAAAATTAAAATTACTTTTAATATGTTGTAAGCCTGCATTATCACCTTTTATATATACCGTACGTAGTATTTCATGACGTTGTATTATTTCACTGATCACAGACTCTACCAGTTGAGTATCAAGTTTCCCCTCAACTTTAAAAGCCACAGGTATATTATATTCAGGTGAACCAGATTGTAATTTATCGATAAACCACAATCGCTGCTGAGCAAAAGAAAGTTCGCTTTTGTTATTTAAGTGAGAAACGCTTGTGATTTGATTATTAGAAAGGTTTTCAACATTTTTTCTATCTTTAATAAATTCGATTACAGCTATTTTATTTTGTTTTAAAAAAGTCTTATCTGCTGCTTCAAGTGACTTTAAATTTCCTTTTACCTGTAGTTTATTATCTGCAAGGCTAAGCGTAACCCCTTTCTTAAGTAAAGAAAGAATGTAATTTTTCATATTAATTTCTACTCAATTATAAAAATAATTTTCCTATTAATTCCATCTAACATTTCAAAAAACGGAACTAAACTCATTATTTACCTATCACAAGTGCACCTGAGATACGATAAAACCCCAATGGGAATATAAAACTGTTTTCAAAAAAATAACCTAGAGGCAGTAACTTTGATGATTAAAGTTACAAACAAAGATAGTATCCTTCACCTTTTATTTTTTCATCAGCTACGACACCGATAAAACCTTTTAACCGCAAAAAACTTTTAGTAGGAGCGCTATAAAACTATGCTTTCACGAAATTTATCTTGATATTAAAGCCTTTTTATTAAATAAATATGAAATAAAAATAGACTTCAATCATTTCTAACCCAGATTAGTTTTATATTCAGAAGCACATTATAACTACGTCTTTAAAAAGACCTAGAAATCACACAAATACATTTTTGTCGCTAAAAAGAAAAAACTTACGAATTGGGAACAGTATAGCCTAAGCTCTTCACTTATAGCAAGATCTCAAAAATTCAGAGCGAACTCTCATTTCCTTAAATAATAAAACTGCTAATTTATTTACATATTAATTAGCAGTTTTATATAAAGCTTTTAACTCTTAAATTAACTCAATCTAATACTTTCATCGATAAATTAAGAATGTTTGAATAAATGGTTACACCTGATCAACTTCCTTTTCTTTCAAATATTCTGCAGATTTAGATGCCATTAAAGGCTCACTATTCCGATTACATAAAAAATCAGGTCGAATATTGTGATAGCCTGTTGGAGGTGCATTACTAACTGCATTAAAAGTAATAATCAAAAAGGTTCTATTACTAGAAGATAAATTATCAGACGAACTATGTACTATCATAGGATCAAACATTAACACATCACCCGACTTTCCAGTCATATATTCTAAGCCATGCTCTTCAACCAAAACATTCACTGTTTCGGGACTGACCTGATAAGTTAAATCTTTTGACAAGGAATCAAGCCAGCTATTAGTTTCATGTGTAAGATCAGTCAATTCACCTTTTAGATGGCTTCCTGGGAGCATTTTCAACGGCCCATTTTCCATTGTCACATCATCAATAAGCAAACCAATATTAACTAATTTATGCTCTGTTATTCCATCATCTTGCTGCCAGTAAATAAAATCCTGGTGCCAAGGCCAAGCTTGACCATTTGTGTTTCGCTTAACATTTACCTTAAATTGATGCACATAGCATGGCTCTTTAAGAAAATCAAAAGCGAGATCTCTAAACCTTGGATCCGAAGATAATTCATGAAAAAAATCATCAAACAAGTGTAGTCCATGCAGCCCTCTTGCCGTTTGATTATCATGTTCCATAACGGTTCCCGGATGCTTTTGTTTACTGTAACTTGCAAGTCGATTTTTTATTATCGCCATTTCCTTTGATGAAAATACATTTTTTATCAATGAAAATCCTTGATTTTTCAGCTCTGATATTACCTTATTTTTATCCATTATATTTCCCATACCTCATCACAAGTTTCGTCATCTTCTTGTATCAGCCCTTGATTCAGAGCCACTTCGTCATCAATTAACAAACAAATATCTGAGATATTTGTTTGTTCAAATAAAGTTTTTACCGCAATATCAACTGACCATTCAGCACGGATTTCTGCAATTAATCGCATCACCAATAATGAGTGACCACCAATATCAAAAAAGTTATCTTTAATACCAACCTTTTCTCGATTAACTAATCCTTGAACAATGTCACACATGCGCTGTTCTGTATCATTTGATGGTGCAATGTAAACACCAGACAGCTGAGCATGTTCGTTAACCTCTGGCAGAGATTTTTTATTTATTTTGCCATTGGCTGTTAATGGCAGCGATTCTAATCGGATAAATGCTGAAGGTACCATATAATCAGGCAATTTAGATTTAAGCTCATCTTTTACTTTATAAATCAAATCACCATCATTTGTATTCTCTTGTGCAACTAAATAAGCAACTATCTGTTTGTGACCATAAGCATCATCTTTCACAACAACCACAGAAGAAGAAATCCCTTCTAATGCAGAAAGTTGCTGCTCAATTTCACCCAATTCAATTCGGAACCCTCTGATTTTCACTTGCTCATCTGAACGTCCTAAATATTCCAATTCACGACCAAAACGTAAGCGAGCAAGATCACCTGTTTTATAAAGACGTTGTGATTGTTCAAAAGGACTCATGATAAAACGTTCCGCTGTCAGTTGTGGTTGATTGAGATATCCTCGCGAGACACCACCGCCACCAACATAAATTTCACCTACAGCGCCTTCAGGAACAGGCCTTAAACCTTCGTCCAGCAAATATAGCGATAAATCAGATAACGCCCAGCCAATTAAGCTACCAGAACCTTCATATATATTTTCTTTAAACAGACGTTTGTAAGTCACATGGACCGTAGTTTCTGTAATACCATACATATTAATCAATTGGGGTTTAGCATCACCATGACGATCAACCCAGCCTTTTAATTCTGCTAAATTCAAAGCCTCACCACCAAAAATAACTAAACGTAACGCCAGATCAGCATCTGGTTCATCGACCATGCACAACTGAGAGAAGGCAGAAGGCGTTTGATTCAGTACTGTTACACGCTGAGAGGTTAAAAGCTGATAAAAATCTCGGCTTGAACGTGCTACCTCATGTGGTACTACAACAAGTTTACCGCCATGAGCTAATGCCCCCCAAATCTCCCAAACAGAAAAATCAAACGCATAAGAATGAAATAGGGTCCAAACATCTTTCTCATTAAAATTAAAGTCTGTTTTATTCGCATCAAAAAGGCGACAAACATTTTTGTGTTCGACCATCACACCTTTTGGCCGTCCTGTTGAACCTGAGGTGTAGATGATATAAGCCAGATCCGATGATGATTGCATCTGTATTTTAGGTAAGTTGCTGTTGGGGTAAGTATTGAGTAAATCAGACAAATCAGGTGCATCTAATTCAATCACTGTCAACGACATATCCACAAAACGTTCACTCAGAGATGACTCAGTCAACAATAATGATACCTTACTATCACTAATCATATAGTCTAATCTATCTTGTGGATAATTAGGATCAAGGGGAACATAAGCACCACCGGCTTTAAGTATCGCCAGTAAAGCAATTATCATATCAAGAGAGCGATTAACACTAAGTCCAACCAATACGTCAGAAGTCACTCCTTTATTACGTAAATGATTTGCCAATCGGTTTGCCCGAATATTTAACTCATGGTAGCTCAGCACCTCATCATTATATACCAGCGCTTCAGCGTCAGGAAAACGCTGTACCTGCAGCTCAAATAATTCATGGATCCTACCTTCATCTGAGTAATAGTCCTGCGCAGCGTTTAATTCATTTACTAGATGATGATGTTCACTCTCAGTTAACATGGGTAGCTGACCTACCTGAGTAATTTTTGCATCCACAAACCCATTAATAATGGTACCTAGATGAGTCAACATTATATTTATAATGCTTTCTCCAAAACGGCTAGCACAATAACGTAACTTCAGACCTAAAGTATCACCTGTTTCAACAACCAGCGTTAGTCCGTAATTCGTTTGTTCATCCGAGATAACGTCATCTATAATCAAATCATTTTCACTACGAGCTTCATTAGCAAGTGCTTCACCAACAGGTAGGTTCTCAAATACGATAAGCGTATCAAACAGATCTGTTCCAGCCGGAAAACCCGCCAATTGCTGGATTTCGGCAAGTGACAAGAAACCATTCTCTGTTCTATCTATTGAAGCTTGGTGCAACTCCTGTAAAAAATCATAAATTTCTTGCTCAGGCATAACATTGATACAAACCGGTAAACTGTTAATAAACAATCCGATCATTTGTTCAACACCTGGCAGTTCAGCTGGTCGGCCAGAAACAGTCTCACCAAATACAACGTTTGCTTCACCGCTGTAACGTTGTAATAAACAAGCCCATGCGCCTTGTATCACAGTATTTAAAGTCGTTTGTGTACGCTGAGCTAACCTGCGTAATTTATCAGTCAGAGCAATATCCAAAACTAACTCTTGTTCGCACGGTTTTTCATCAGCAATGCCATCAGGCGACAACTCAAGTTGCATTGGAGCTATTACATCGGCAAGCGTCTCAGTCCAGTATCGTCTTGCTGACTCATGATCTTGTTCTTGTATCCACTGAATATAACCTGAGTACGGTGGTAATGATGCAAGTTGAGCAGTTCTACCAGCCATTATTGCATAGTAACAGCTGAGTACTTCATCAAAAATCACAGGCATTGACCAACCATCAAGTAATGCATGATGATTTGTCCAGACAAATTGGTGATGCTCTGCATCATTTTTAATCAAAGCTAAGCGCATAAGTGGCGCCTGATTTATGCTGAACCCTAATTGTTTGTCTTCTTGGCGAAGTTTACTCATATGCTCAACTTGCTGTTGTTCAGATAAGTCACTCCAATCTTCAAACAAATAAGGGATAGCTACATGTGATAAAACTAATTGCTGTAATAACTTACCAGTAAAGGCTGTTCTAAATATCGCATGTCGAGCACATACTTGCTGCCAGGCAGTTTCAAACGCTTTTTCTTGCATAGGCCCTTTTATTGACATAACCAATTGTGAACAGTAAGCAGATCTATCTAATTGGCTGTGGAATAACATACCTTGTTGCATAGGTGTAGAAGGATATAAATCTTGTAATGCAGGGTAGTCATCTTGTAACTGCTCTAACTCTGCCTTGCTAACAGACGCCAACGGAAAATCACTCACAGTATAGTGTCTATTTTCATTATATTGGCAATGACTTATGATCTCATTTATTGCCTGCTCGATTAATCCAGTAAATGCCTTTATATTGTCTTCTTCATATCTCAGTCCGTTATAATGTATAGATAGCTCCAAACTATCATTTTTTACCATGCCACTAATACTAAAAGGATATTCACGTTGACGATTAAGGCTAACATCATTACCGGTAAATTCTGATGCCAGATAAAAATCACTTTGCTCACTAAAGGACTGATCTACTTGTCCCAAATAATTATATGAAAAATCACTTTTCGTATTTTTAGCTACTGCAGCTAGCTCAGGATCTTGAATCATATCCACTAACAAACCATAACCTACACCTTTGCCAGGTATTGCCCTAAGCTGTTCTTTTATATCTCTTATAATTTGTGATATGGATGCCTCTGGCTCTATTGACATGGCTACCGGATATACACTGGTAAACCAACCTAAAGTCTCACTTATATCCAGCTCATCTGACAACATTTCACGACCATGACCTTCCATGTCTATGCGTAAATTATTATTACCACTCCAAGCGTGCAAGCCAATCATAACCGCACTCAGCAACAAGTCATCGATGCGAGTATTATAAACACTATGACACTTGTTCAGCAGAGCCTGAGTTTGTTCAGCTGGAATTGTCAATGAAACTAATTTATTAGAAGTTAAACGATTATCCATTACATCTGGATAGTCAACAGGCAACGGACTGATCGGAAGCGTTAGTTGTGATAACCAATAATCTCTTTCACCACGGATAGCATCACTGGTCGCATACGTTCGCAAGAAATTAGCCCATTCTTTAAAAGATGATGTTTTATCTGATAATTTCACAGGTTGATTACCAGATAGCTGCCCAAAGCCTTGCTGTAAGTCCTCAAGCAAAATACGCCATGATACACCATCAACGACCAGGTGATGTATTACTAACAATAACCTGCATTTGTGTGGCTCATCACTGCTAAATAAAACCGCTTTAAATAATTTCCCCTCAGACAAAGATAAACTAGCTTGGATCTCCTCACTTTGTTTTGCCAGTGTTTGCTGATAGTCCAGATCATTCAAACCGCTAACATCTATTTGGGTTACAGCCTGATTGGTCAAATTACCATTGAACTGTTGATAATTAGCATTCAGCTCATCAAAAGCTAAACGTAATACGTCATGGCGTTGATACAAAGCACCAACTAATGTTGTTAGTTTTTCCAAATCTAAAGCTGCTGGTACTTGCAGTAAAATACTTTGATTATAGTGATGCTTATCAACACCTTCATCATCCAAAAACATTTTCTGAATAGGTAATAATTGCTGTACACCCTCCACTGCATCTTGTGGTGCGCTGATCTGCCCACCTGTTCCAACCTGTAATGCCAGCGCCCTTATCGTGGGATATTCGAATAATTGCCTAGCCGTGATCTTGATCCCTGCTTTATTAGCCCTAGAAACAAGTTGAATAGAAAGAATCGAATCACCACCACAAGTAAAAAAGTTATCAGTGACACCCACTCGCTCTAGGTTTAATAAATTTTGCCAGATATTACATAAAGACTGTTCAATATCATTTGACGCTGCTTCATAATCCGTTTCGGACTGAAAGCTTGGCTCAGGTAATGCCTTACGATCTATTTTATCTGCAGCGTTAAGCGGCATTTTATCCATTATAGTAAAACTTGTCGGGATCATATGCTCAGGCAGTTTAACTTTAAGTGCTTCACGCAGCTCTTGTGTTACAAGGTTTTGATCTGCTTTTGCGACACAATAGGCTGCCAACGCATTATTATCATTATGATCTTTATGTACCAGTACCGCCACATCACTCATTTCAGGCAAACTAGCCAAAGCTGCTTCAACCTCACCAAGTTCAATACGAAAACCACGTACTTTAACCTGATTATCTAGCCGTCCCATAAATTCCAAATTTCCGTCAGGTAACCAACGTCCAAGATCACCTGTACGATAAATTCGATCTCCTTGAACTAACTTGTATCCTTCATCTATAAATGGATTAGCAACAAAACTTTCGTCTGTTTTCTCGGCATTTTTCCAATAACCAGGCCCAACAGCAACGCCAGATATACACAATTCTCCAGGTACCCCCGGCGGTGTCAATCGCAACTCTTTATCTAATACATACATGGTCAAGTTAGGTAAAGGTTTTCCGATAGGAACTGAGCTAATCTCACCAGATAATGGCTCACGCATGATATACCAAGTTATATCATCAGATGCCTCTGTAGGGCCATAGCCATTCATGATAGGAATATTAGGGTACAGATCCAGCCAGGTATTGATCAAGGATACAGGGGCCGCTTCAGCTATGGTCATCATCCATTTTAAATCAAGCAAGGCTCGCGATTCATCATCCAATGACTGTAAATAAGTCACTAATACTTGCAATACCACAGGCGCTGCCTGCATAAGATGAACTTTATGCTGCTGCAATAAACCTACCAAGCCAGGAATATCCAACATATCATCTAAAATAACTGTTTTACCACCACACACTACCGGAGCCAAAAATTGCCAAACTGAAACATCTGATGATGATGCTGCACTTTGCAGGAAGTTATGAGGCTCCAACTCTCTCTGTGAAGACATGAAACCTAAGACATCAAATTCTGCGTCTATATGATTCATAGCACCACTATGATGCACCAAGGCTCCTTTAGGTGTCCCGGTAGAGCCTGAAGTATACAACATATAAGCAAAGTCATTACCATCAGACTGAAAGCCAGGATTATCAAAACGATAGTTCGCCAGATCTTCAGAAATTAAATCCAGACAGCATACAGTACGTTCATTGTCATCATTGAAATCCTCTACATGTGCACTTTCAGTCAGAATGACAGAAATTTCTGAATCAGCCAACATAGCGTCAATACGCTGCTTAGGATTATTAGGATCTAGCGGCACATAAGCCCCTCCGGCTTTCATAATCGCCAGTATCGCTATCAAGAACCTTGGAGATCTGCGAGCGTAAATACCCACAAGAGAATTACGCTCAATACCTTTTTCAATCAGATAATGCGCCAATTTATTCGACTGGCAGTTTAATTGATCATAGGTTAACTCCTGATCATGATGAACAACCGCAATATGATCAGGTCTACGTACAACTTGCTCTTCAAATCTATGGTGTATACAAGGTGAACCCGCATATTCGACAATAGGACTATTGAAATCAGACAATAATAATGACTTTTCTTGGGTCGTTAATAAAGGAAGTTGATGAACCTGATGACAATCAACATCAGCTAATCCTTCAATAATAACTCCTAAATGAGATATCAAACGTTCAATAATTTCTTTTGGATAATTTTGTGCTAAATACTCTAAACGCAGCGACAATTTTTCACCTGGCGTAACACACAGTGTTAAGTCATAATTAGTTTGTTCATCGGCTACCACTTGTGCGACATTTAGCAAACTATTAGATTCGGCTTCATTCTTGCTGTCTGCAGAGTTATTTTCAAAAACAATTAAAGTAGAGAATAACGCAGAACCACTGGCTACCCCACTGAGCTCCTGAATTTCTCCTAATGGATGGAAACCGTATTCATGGCGCTCCACACTCGTTTTGTGCAGACTCTGTAACCAGTTTTCTATGTTAAGGTCTTGTTCAAAGTTCACCACAACAGGTAGGCTATTAATAAACAATCCTATAATATCTTCAACTCCCGGCAAAGTTGCTGGACGTCCAGATATGGTTTCACCAAAAACAACCCTATTTTCACCACTATAACGGTGTAATAAATAAGCCCATGCACCTTGGATCACAGTACTTAAAGTGGTATTTGTACGTCGAACTAACTGCTCTAATTGAGCCAATTTCAACCCACTAAATGTCAAACTTTCTACCTGAGGTCCACTTAGTTCAGGGTCTACCGGTAGGTTTTCGATACCCATACGTGTTGATGATTCAATTGAACTCAACATATTTTGCCAGTAATCTTTTGCTGCTTGATGATCTTGTTCTTGCAACCAAGTAATATAATCACGATATTTTTTTGGTGCAGGCAGATTAACGTCACTCCCAAGTATACGACTGTGATAAGCTTGGATCACTTCATTAAAAATCAAAGGAGAAGACCAGCCATCGCTTAACGCATGGTGGTGACTCCAAAGTAACTGATAACGCCCATTGCCCAGTGTCCATAAACGAATTCGCATTAATGGCGCATTGATCAAAGAAAAGCCATCCTGCTTATCATCTTGTCGGTATGATTCAATCGTATTTAATTGTTCGGCTTCATCAAGATGACTGAGATCACTGTGCGACCAAGGCAGTTCGGCACAAGGCAGAACCAACTGTTGCATAGCACCGTTATCTTCACCGACAAAAATAGTACGGAAAATATCATGACGATTTACCACACTTTGCCAAGCTTCTTTTAATATAACTTGGTCCAAATCTGCTTCCAGAGTCAACTGTAACTGCGAAACATAAGCACTGGTGTCAAGCAAACTATGAAAGATTAAACCTTGTTGCATTGCGGTCGCAGGATAAATGTCTATGATGTTGTAATTTTTCTGCCATAAAGATAATTGTGTTTGAGTCAGCTCAGACAAAGGAAAATCTGACGGTGTCAGACGGGCAGAATCAGGTTCAAGACAATGATTAATCACTGTATGCAAAGCATCTTTAATATGCTGCGATAGTGACAATATGGAATCAGCTTTATGTTTATTCACATCATATTGTAGCGTAAATGTCAGTGCACCATTATTAACCATGCCACTGAGGTTAAGTTCATATGCAGGACGACGGTTAGGACTTATCATATTACCTGATGCTTCACTAGCCTGACTGAAGACATTATCATCCTGTAGTTGCTGATCAAACTGTCCAAGGTAATTAAAACAAATCTGAGACTTAGGGGCTTGACGTAAAATTTCATCCTGTTGTAATTCGCTCAACAAACCATAGCCAATCCCATTTCCTGGTATGGCTCGACATTGTTCTTTAACTGTACAAATCAGATCTGAGATACAGGTTTCATCTGTTCCAATAATTAACGGGAAAACACTGGTAAACCACCCTACAGTCTGACTAAGATCTAAATCCGCAGACAAATCTTCGCGACCATGACCTTCAAGGTCAATACGAATGCGCTCATTCTCACACCATTGACGTACTCCAAGAAATAGTGCCGATAATAATAATTCGTTAATACGAGTTTTATACGCTAAGCCAGCCTTTTGTAAAAGATCAGTCGTTTTACTTTTTTCTAGAGAAAATTGAACCTGCTCTACAAGTGATCCAGCAATGCCTTCAGACGCAACAACATCTGATGGCAAGAGTGGAATTTTTTCCGTTACAGTATCATACCAATACTCTCGTTCAGCCTCTAACGCACTACCAGCAGCATAGTCCGATAAGAACTGAGCCCATTTCTGATACGATGATGTTTTAGCTATATTTTTATACTCTTGTGAACCACCTGCAACTAAATGCTTGCACATCCGCTCAGCATCTTCGAGCAGAATTCGCCACGATACCCCATCCACGACTAAGTGATGGAAAACCAGTAACAAACGTCTTTCACCATTATCGAGCGTAAATAATACAGCTTTAAATAAAAGCCCTTTCTCTAATGATAAACTACTTTGAACTTCATTAGCCTTATCGTTCAATTCACTAAAATCAGTTCCTGCTAAGCGAATTATTTCAAGGCTTTGTTCAACCATTATTTGAGAAAAATCACGATAATTTGCTTGCCACTTTTTGTTCTTATAACTAAAAGCGAGACGTAATACATCATGACGTTGATATAGGTTAGTCACTATCTGAGTTAACCACGAAGCATCAAAATCTGCATTTATATTTATTAAAAGTGACTGATTATAATAATGCTTATCTACTTGCTCATTGTTTAAAAAAGCAGCTTGGATCGGTAGCAATAACTGAGATCCTGACACCTCGTGATATTTTTCCTTAACCTCGGTTTTAGGTTCAGGCAAATGTTTTGCCAATTCACTAATAGTCTGGTGAGCAAGTAAGTGTTTAGGTTTTATTTTTAAGCCTAACTTTACCGCACGAGATACCATCATAATAGATAAAATAGAGTCTCCACCTAAAGCAAAAAAGTTGGCATTGATACTCAATGTATCTGGATTTAAGTTCAATACTTGAGCCCAGATAGAAACTAAAGTTTTTTCTGTTTCACTTTGTGCTGCAACATAATCATTTTCTGCTGACGTGTGATCCGGTGACGGTAACGCTTTTTTATCAATTTTGCCATTACCTAACATAGGCCAATCATCCATGATCACAAAATGATCTGGGATCATATATTCAGGTAATGTTTTACTGATCCGGGATGTAAGTGTTTGTATTAAATCAGCAGGCGTATTGTCATCTTTAGTGATCAAATATGCGACTATCTTTTTTTGTTCTGGCTCATCTTCTCTAACTAATATTACAACGGATCTAACTTCAGGTTCTTGAGATAATAAATGCTCAATTTCGCCCGGCTCAATACGGTAACCACGTATCTTGACTTGATCATCCACCCGTCCGATAAATATCAGCTGACCGTCAGGGTTATAGCGCATCAAATCACCCGTTTTATATAGTCGATCCGCACCATTATTAAATGGATTTTTGATAAAGCGTTCCGCAGTTAAAGCTTCATGGTTCAAATAACCCCGAGCAATGCTTTTTCCTGCGATGTATAATTCTCCACTTGTTCCTAAAGGAACAGGTTGACCATAATTATTAACCAGATAACTACTACTGTTCTGTAAAGGCCGTCCAACAGGTAAGGCTTCAGTGCCTGGATGATCTGTTATTTCATAAGTCAGACAACCAATTGTTGCTTCACTAGGTCCATAATGATTGATCACTTTACAACCTTGACTGCTCAGCGCAACAAGCTTATCTAGCACCTCTCCCGTACTAGGTTCACCACCAACAAATACCCAACGGCCAGGGAAATTCGTTTGCAAATACTCAGAGCTAAATAAAGCATTAAAATGACTCGGTGTCATTTTAAATACATCAACAGGGTAAGCTAACAAACGTTGAGAAAAACCGTGTGCATCTTTGATAATATCTTCATCAAACAGGTGGATTTCTCCGCCTGAAATCAAACTGAGATAAAGCGCTGTATTACCAAGATCCGTCGCTACTGTCGTTAAAACACCATAACTCAGCTCTTGTGGTATTTCATAACGTTTCAAAATACCAGCAAGGTAATTATTCAAATTGCCATGCTCAACCAGTACACCTTTTGGTTGACCTGTAGAGCCTGAAGTATAGATAACGTACGCAAGTGCTGATGCACTGAAGTTATCAACACACTTAAGGTTCTCATTTGGCAATTCATCTAACTCGGGCATATTATCCAATTCAATACAAGATATTGATGATGGTATATTAAACCCTTCTCCACTTAACGCAGTCTCAGTAACAAGCCATTTTATTGATGAATCCTTCATCATGAAGCTTAATCGTTCTTGAGGATAGTTTGGATCTAGCGGAACATATGCACCGCCAGCTTTAAGAATTCCCAGCAACCCGACAATCAGATCAGAGCTGCGCTTCATATAAAGACCAACCAAAGAATCAGCTGTTACACCATGTTCTCGTAAATAAAACGCCAACTGATTTGCTCGTTGATTTAATACACGATAACTCATCGTGTCAGCACCACAGTTAACAGCGACTTTCTCAGGGATCCGAGCAGCATGCTGTTCAAATAATTCATGTACGCATAATTGTGTAACAGGCTCCTGACAATCATAACTTAGAGCATTAAGTTCATTCTTTTCTTGTTGTGTCAAAATTGGATATGACTGAATCAGTGCCTGAGGGTTAGCAACGATATCACCTAATAAGGCAATAAATTGGTCACTGAGCTTCTGAATTTTTTCAACACTAAACAAGTCAGATTTATAAGCCAAATCAAACTCCAGACCTTCGTCTGTCTCTGTAGCATATAAAATAATTTCGAAACGGATTGCCAACTGTTCAGATACTACAGGCGTCATAGACAGATCATTAAACTTAATGATTTCTTGCTCATCTGTATCTTTCATACTGAGCATAATTTGAAATAACGGTGAATAACTTGCATTACGTTCAGGTTTCAAAGTTTCAACCACATGCTCAAATGAGACATCCTGATTAGCTTGCGCGCCTAAGTTTACCTGTTTAATATGTGCTAAGAAGTCTGTAAATTTTGGATTGTCAGAGCAATTCGCACGTAAAACCAGCGTATTAACAAAAAAACCAATCAAAGGCTCAAGTTCTTTTTTTCTTCGATTTGCCACAGGGGTACCAATCACAATATCGTCTTGATTCCCATTACGAGATAATAAAAGAGAAAAAGCGGCATGCAATACCATAAATATTGTTGCTTTGTTATCTAGCGCCAGCTTTTTAATTTGATCAGAAAGTGTTTTATCAGCGCTAAATCCGTGATGTGTTCCCGCAAAAGTCTGTTGCTTAGGTCGTTTTTTAGCTAAAGGCAATGCATGAACATCAGGAAGTTCAGCCAATTGTTTACGCCAGTAATTCAATTGTTGTTCCAATACCTCGCCCACCAACCACTCACGTTGCCATGATGCATAATCAGCATACTGAATTGGTAAGTCCGCTAAAGGTGTAGGTTGATCAGTAATAATTGCTTCATAATGCTGCATAAACTCCTGGATCATGATACCTGTAGACCAATGATCAGATGCAATATGATGCATATTATAGAGTAAAACCCCTTTTTCATCTGACAGACGTAGAAAAGATACCCGCAACATCAAGTCTTTTCTTAAATTAAAGGGAGTTTTAGCATCAAATTCAATGGCATCAGCTACCGACTTTTCTTGTTCAATCGCATTGAGTGAACTCAAATCAACATTGTGTATCTTAAACTCAAAATCTTCAGAAATAACCTGATGAGCATTGACAGCATCACCCGTAAAAATGGTTCTAAGCGGTTCATGACGGCGAATAATACGTGAAAATGCCTGCTCAGCAACCTTCTCACAAAAGCCTTCACTCACCTCCAAAGCACCTGAGATATTATAATGTGCACTATTTTCTTCAATCTGATCAGTTAGCCACAAACGTTGCTGAGCAAAAGAAAGCGGTAACGACTGACTGCGATCCGCTTGTTCTATATTATTATTTTCTGATCCACTTGATTGAAAGTATGCTAAAAGCTCGTCTTTACACTCTTTTAATCCATTCATCAAAGTGTCAGTCATAGCCCCTTTAGGCGCATCTATTTTTAGTTTGCCATCTTCAGCATATAAACGAATATTTTTATTATGCAGTGCGGCTAGTAAGTTAAACATTTTCATAATTCAAATACTTCTCTTTCCTGAACATCTTCAGTTATATCTAAGTTAGGTAATAAAATATCAATTTGGATTGACATCATCTGCAAATTATCGGTCTCGAATATGGCTTTAACTGGTAATTCCACATCAAAAATATCTCTAACACAGGCTTGTAAGCGGATAGACAAAAGTGAGTGCCCTCCTAGCCTAAAAAAGTTATCCAAAGTACTGATTTCATTCGTAGCTAAGTTTAATAGTTGGGCCCATATTTTTACCAAAGCCTGCTCAGTATTTGTTTTTGGTTCATGATATTCAACCGATGATAATTCAGCTTTAGGCTCTGGCAGCGCTTTTCGATCAACTTTGCCATTTGCAGTTAAAGGAATCTCATCTATCAATACAAAAAATGAAGGGATCATATAATCGGGTAATTGCTTTTGTAATTGCTGACGTAATAAAATTATTAACTCAGCCTCCTGCTCTTTGGTCTTAGATTTAAATTCAGAACTCGGTACGACATAAGCAACTAATTTTTGATCCGATAATTGACCATGAGGCAATACCACAGTAGAACGTACTTGCTCCAGAGACGTCAGCTTATGCTCCGTTTCACCCGGCTCAATACGTAGCCCTCTAATTTTCACTTGAAAATCATTGCGACCTAGATATTCAATAGCGCCATCAGTTCGCCAACAAGCCAGGTCTCCAGTCTTATATAATCGATCAGCCGAATCACTTGAATAAATATCATTGATAAATCGCTCTTCGGTCAACAATTGATTGTTTAAATATCCTCGTGCAACACCTACGCCCCCGATGAAAATCTCACCAGCGACACCCACAGGTACAGGCTGTAGATGGTCATCCAAAATATAAATTTGAGTATTTGCGATAGGAT
Source organism: Pseudoalteromonas denitrificans DSM 6059 (assembly GCF_900112265.1). Lineage (GTDB taxonomy): Bacteria > Pseudomonadota > Gammaproteobacteria > Enterobacterales > Alteromonadaceae > Pseudoalteromonas > Pseudoalteromonas denitrificans. Next base: position 21,547 of record NZ_FOLO01000037.1, read on the forward strand.
ATCCTATTGGTACTTGTCGATCTGATTCCGAGCAGGTCCAAGCAGTCACATCTATACTCGCTTCTGTCGGGCCATATAAATTATGAAGCTGAGCATGAGGCCATAAAGCTTTCGTCTGAATTGCTACATTCAAAGGTAGTGCTTCGCCACTACAAATCACGCGTTTTAATGATTTACAATCAGGCTGTTGCACCAAAAATGCTTCCAGCATAGAAGGAACAAAATGTAATGTCGAGACCTGCTGTTCATCTATCAACTGCGCCAAATACACAGGGTCTTTATGACCATTAGGGCGGGCTAACACCAACTTTGAACCATAACTTAAAGGCCAGAAAAATTCCCATACAGATACATCAAAACTAAATGGCGTTTTTTGCAGTACTGTTTCATCATTATCTAGTTGATAAGCTTGTTGCATCCATTCAATGCGGTTCACCAGACTCCTATGTTCAATCATCACTCCTTTGGGTAAACCTGTAGAACCAGATGTATATATCACATAAGCTAAATTAGAATTATTTAATTTCAATTCATGCGTATTCAAATTATTTTCTTGTAAATGACCCCAAATCGAGCTTTCCCATGGCATTTCATCTAATACAAATACAGGACAGGTATGCAAGTCCATCAATCCTTCAACTGCATCACATAATGCCATTTGAGTCAGACATACTTTAGGTGTACTGTCTTTCATCATATGTATTAATCGATCAACAGGATAACCTGGATCCATAGGAACATAGGCAGCACCAGCCTTAACTGTTGCCAATATGCTAACGACCATATCTAAGCTTCGCTCCAAACATAAAGCCACTCTATCATCAGGCTTCACTCCCTGATTAATCAAATGACGAGCCAACTGATTGGCTCTATTATTGAGTTGAGCATAAGTCAAAGTAAGTCCTTCAAATTCAGCGGCAATGGCCTGTGGATTTTTCTGGACTTGCTGTTCAAACAGTTCATGGATCAGTATATCTTGCGAATAGGGTGTATTTGTCTCATTGAATGTATTAATAACTTGACTACGTTCAGCAGAGCTAAGTAAGGGGATTTCATCGATCTTCTGCGCATCATCCATGGCCATTTCGCGCAACATGGTTTTTAAATAACACCAATGACGTTTTATCGTCTTTTCATCAAACAATGCTGTTGCATAATTCAAACTTCCTACAATTTTTTCTCCTGTTTCCTGTAGGTCTAAAGACAAATCAAACTGAGAAACAGATTTACGGATCACGAGTTCTTCAAGAGTCAAATCACCAAGGTTCAAATTATGTTCAGGTGTATTTTGCCAGCTGAACATCAACTGAAAGATAGGACTATGCGCCATTGAACGGACTGGATTGACTTTTTCTACCACTTGCTCAAAGGTGATGTCTTGATTATTTTGTGCCGCTAAAGCAGTGTCTTTTACTTGAAGTAATAATTCACTGACCGTAGGCTTATTAGTGAAGTTAACCTTTAATGCCTGAGTATTAACAAAAAAACCTATTAGCGGTTCCAATTCCACTCGGGCTCTATTTGCATTTGGAGACCCTATTACGACATCATCTTGAGATGCTAACCGATTTACCACAGCGGCCCACCCTGCCAGTAAGGTCATATATAAGGTGGCACCATGTTTTTGACTCAAAGTTTTAAGTTTACGGCTTAAATCCGCATCAAGAGAAATACTAATGCTATCACCATTATTCTCTTGAATTTCAGTACGTATTCTATCTGTTGGTAAATTAACCAAATCAGGCACGTCTGAGAGTTGGTTCACCCAGTAGTCCTGTTGTTTCTGTAATATAGGACCTTCCAAAAGTGAAGATTGCCACTGAGCAAAATCTGCATATTGTATTGAGAGAGGAGGCAGAGGATCAGCCAGATCTTGGCTAAATGCAGCATATAGAAGTGACAACTCTTTGGTTAAAATACCTATAGACCAACCATCTGAAATAATATGATGCATTGTTATCAACAATATATGTTCATCCTGCTTTAGAGTCAAAAGCCTTCCTCGGATCAAAGGGCCTGTGTCCAAATAAAAGGGCTCTGCGGCTTCTTGAGCACATGCAAACTCATATTCCATTTGAGATGCATTTGTTAAATCTTGATATTGTAAAAAGAAACTTGATGATGGTTCAACAACTTGTTGAGGTTGTCCATTCACCGTAATAAAGTGTGTACGCAATATTTCATGACGTTCAACAATACGATTTAATGCAGCTTCTAAAGCAACCTGATTTAATTGCCCTGTCAAACGTAAACCACCTGGCATGTGATAAGCTGAACTTGCTTGTTTATCCATTTGCTCAATAAACCATAAACGCTGCTGCGCATAGGATAAAGGCAAAGGTTCAGATCTATCTGCAAGACAAATCTCAGTCACTTCCTTATGGCCAAGCTTTTTAATTTCTATGACTAAGTCTGACAAAACAGGGTAATTAAATAAAGTATTAATCGACAACTCAATGCCCTGATGCTGACGTAATAGTGAAATTAATTGCACAGCTAAAAGTGAATGCCCACCTAATTCAAAAAAACTATCCAAACGCCCTACTTTTTTAACACCAAGCAATTTAGACCAATATTGAGCTAAATTTTCTTCAAGATCCCCTTTAGGCGCTTCATAGATTTTTTGTATATGGGATTCTCCTTCGGGAATAGGAAGCGCTTTTCTATCCAACTTACCATTTGCGGTAAGAGGAAGAAATGCCATGTGAACATATATTGCGGGAACCATATGTGCAGGTAGATTAACGCTTAAATCTTCTCGTATTTTTTCAGGCTCCGGTTTATTATCCGATTGTTCTGCCACAATATAAGCGACCAGTTGCTTATCACCTGACACATCATCACGAGCAAGAACCACTGACTCACGTATACCATCTATATCACATAGTTGTGCCTCTATCTCCCCCAATTCAATTCGAAACCCTCTGATTTTCACTTGAAAATCATTGCGGCCCAAATATTCAATCGCACCATCACAGTTCCAACGTGCCAAATCACCTGTTTTATACAACCGGGCGCCCTGAACTTCAGAAAATGGGTCTGCTATGAATTTTTCTTCGGTCAATTCAGCTTTATTTAAATACCCTCTGGCAACACCGACTCCCCCGATATGAATTTCACCAGTTACCCCAACTGGCACAGGTTGTAAATTATCATCCAAAATATATATTTGAGTATTCGCTATTGGATAACCTATTGGGATTTGATTATCAGTTACCGAACAACGCCAAGCAGTAACATCAATACAAGCTTCCGTTGGACCATATAAATTATAGAGCTCTGAATGTGGCCATAATTTTTTAGCTTGAACCGCTAAATTCAAAGGTAAAGCTTCACCACTACAAATCACACGTTTAAAAGTTTTACACTCAGGTTGTTCAACCAAAAATGCTTGCAGCATAGAGGGCACAAAATGCAATGTTGATATATTTTGTTCTCTAATCAATTGCGCTAGGTAAAGAGGATCTTTATGACCATCAGGACGAGCGAGTACCAATTTCGCACCACATGTTAAAGGCCAAAAAAACTCCCAAACTGATACATCAAAACTAAAAGGCGTTTTTTGTAAAACAGCTTCATTGTTATCCAAATTATAAGCTTGTTGCATCCACTCTATTCGATTAACTAAGCTTTCGTGTTCAACCATTACTCCTTTAGGTAATCCCGTAGAACCTGAGGTATAAATGACATAAGCTAAGTTAAAGCTTTTCAACCCGATATCTTGACGATTTATATTATCTGTAGAATATTCATTAAATTTTGATTGCTGCCAAGGGACTTCATCTAAGAACACCACTGAAGTGCCATCTGAGGCATTTAAATGCTGAGCCAATGCTGTTTGAGTTAATAAGACAACAGGATTACTATCTTTCATCATATGTGCCATACGATCTTTTGGATAGTCCGGATCTATAGGTACATAAGCACCACCCGCTTTAATTGTTGCAAGTATCGAGACAACCATTTCTAGGCTGCGTTGCATACATAACGCTACTCTAGTATCTGGTTTCACTCCTAATTCAAGTAAGTGATACGCTAATTGATTTGCTCGTTCATTCAACTGAGAATAAGTTAACGTCTCGTTTTCAAATACCAGAGCCTGTTCATTGGCTCTTTGTTCAACCTGATATTCAAACTGTTCGTGGATCAACGTATTTTCAGAATACGTCGCCCGAGTATCATTAAAATTCTGAACGACTTTTCTTCGTTCATTTTCATCCATTAAGGTCATTTCAGATACTAAAACTTGGGGGTGATCTATGGTCTGTAAAATCAACCTTTCAATGCGCTGTTGATGTAACCTCATATCAGCATCACTGAAAAAGTTTAAATCGAAATTAAACTCAGCTAATACATCAGCATTTTCTTCAAGACTTCGAATGTAAATTCCCATAGGTTGAGACTCATAACCATTATGTAAAGGCCTCATGGATGAAGACATATCATCAAAACCTAAATCTGAGGAGAAATCTTCAACAGATAAAGCAATATCATACAATCTAAGCCTATCATCCGGACCAGATCGTACCTGTCGAATAATTTCAGACATTGGAAAACGTTGATGCCGATAGACACGCTTTAGCTCATTGCTAAGCGAAATCATAGTTTCTTGAAAAGTATTTGAGGAAGAAATCGGAATCGCAACTGGAATGACAGAAGAAAACATGCCAAAAGTTTTCTTCTGCTCTGCATTACTACGATTATAAACTGGCATTCCAAATACAATTTCTTCTCTGTTATTATTTATTTTTGAGAAATAAACAGCCATAATCACCGAAAAAAAATGTGATGTCGAACAGCCTATTGCAGTTGAAAGTTCTGATATCTGAGTAAAAATACTGCGATTAATACCCCAAATTAATTGTCCGAATGCTTGATTATCGTAAGTATTTTTAGTTTTTAAAAGTAAAGGTTCTGGTAGTTTTTGAAAACGTTCTAACCAAAACGCCTTATCTTTTTCAAATTTATTAGATGATAGATAACTCTGGTCTTTTTGTATAAAATTAAGGTAACTAGGCACCTTTTCATCATTTTCATACAATACACCTTCTGTTCCTAAGCGGTTATAAATCTCAGGAATAGCACTCCCCACTAACCCTATAGTAAAACCATCCGCAATTAAATGATGACAACAAACAAACCAATATCCTTCATTTTCACTCGTTTTCAACCATTCCATAGTCCACAATCGACTATTATAAAGTGAAAATGGTTGGCTAAATTTTTCATCTATATAAGCCAAAGCGCGATCTTTTGCATCAGGAAACTCTGAAAAATCAACTTCCGTTAGCTGAAATTCCATTTCTTCTTGAAACAACTGCTGTGCAGATGCTGGGGTTTCTATCATTGTTAAACGAAAAACATCACTTTGAGACACCATATGTTTAATTGCGATGTTTAAGCGCTCTAAATCTACCTTTCCTTTTAGCAACACCACACCGCCAATATTGTAACAAGGGAGATCGGGTGTAAAGATTTGATCAAGCCACACCACTTCTTGCGTTGAGCTAAGAGGGTAGGTTTTGCTGTTGTTCATTTTTAATTCCTTAAACTTCATTGTTCTTAGGGAAAACAAATATTATTTTTCTGAAGCGTGTGACAGAAAACTCCAATTCGAACTCATTACAAGATATCGCTTCGCATGTTTAAGGGAGCATGCGCTCCAACTAAAATTATTTTAAAATATTAAGACGATACTTTCTCATCTTGAGAACTCGACTGAAGAAATTTATCTTTCACTTTTTCAGATACAGCAACAAATACTTTTTCCGGTAAATGATCTGTTATCTCTATCATTTTCCCTTTATCAAACTTAAGTACTCGGTCTGCTAAATCGAAATATTGCTCATCATGGCTTATCACCAAAACAGTTTTTTGTTTTGCTTTTAGCTCTGGTAATAATTCGGTATAGAAAAAATTTCTGAAATAAGGGTCCTGATCTGCGGCCCATTCATCAAAAATATAGATAGGGGTATCTTCTAAATAAGCTAAAAGTAAAGCAAGACGTTTCTTTTGTCCATGAGAAAGGCTAGTCGTTGATAGTATCCCTTTATCCACAGAAACTTTATCGGCTAATCTTAACTTTTCAAGGTAGGCCACTATTTGTCTATCATCTGCCAAACATCCAGATGCATTTAATACTTGGTCAAACAAATAAAAATCAGAGAAAATAGTACTAAAATGACAACGATACCAATCACGATTTCCAGCATCACTCGCACTAACATCGTCAATACTTATATCACCTGAGCTTGCTGTATAAAGTCCACAAAGCAATTTTGCAAAGGTAGATTTTCCACTCCCATTACCACCAATTAAAAAAATGAGATCGCCGCGTTTTAATGATACATCTATAGGTCCAACACCAAAGACATATTGGTCATTTTCCTGTGGCTCATATTCATAATAAAGATCACTAACTTTTAGAGACATCCAATCATGCGAAGCTTGTATTGCAACTTTATCTTGATGTTCAAGTGCCTTTTCAGTTTCAGACAATTTCAAACTACTAATTTTTTTATTTGCCACAAATCCCATGGCAATTGTGGAATAGCTATCTATCAAAACAGTCAGAGGCCCTATCATATAAATTACGACCAGAACAAATCCCACAATGATTTCTGTCGTCATACCAGTGAAAAGAAGTTGAGAGGCAAAAACAATTGAACCTAAAGATATAAACAACATTAAACTAGCCCAATTAGACAGAATAACAAAAATGATATTTGCACCAATAGATGATTGTCTCAGTTTATTAATATCCGGATGAACGACTTGATGATAAAAAAAGTGTTTTCGGTTAACGTTTATATTAAGTTCTTTACCGCCATCAATAAGCGCCTTAAAATTTTTAAACAAGCCATCATCAAGCTCCCTAAGGTCTTCAAACAGTTTCATTCCTTTATTCATTAATAACTGAGCGACCACCACTGCAATACCTAAAAACAAAAAAACACATAAGAATAATTGCCAAGATGTATATGCCATATAGCTAAGACAAAAAATCACAGTCGCCAAGTTATATACTATATGAGGTAAAACACCTAAGGTCGTAGAAATAGCGTTAATATCCCCCGTCAGAGTTGCATAAACTTTATGCCCACCAAGTTTTTCAATTTGTTCATAATTTGTAGATAAAATACGTTGAACCATTTTATCTCTTAAACTAGCGGTAACTGTGGCGCTCAGTCTAATTAAAATATATTGCGATATTAAACCAAAAACAAATAGGGCTCCTAAAGATAAACAAAAAATAATAATACCTTTTATAATATCTGATTGCCCCTTACCTAGCATTTCAATTTCTTGATTTATTAATGACAAAATGCCGATCCCAGATACCGCGCTGATTATGCTCAGCACCGTAGCCAGTAATAATAACCAGCGGTGACGATAAATAAATTCATACACCATAATAATTCACCTTTAAAGTATAGTGAGTATGGTCAATAAAGACCTAAGTTCTAATTCATATGCTTCACAGTCCATATTGAACTCGCTAAAGCAAAACTTCTTAAATTAAAATCTGATGATATCTTACACTTACCAACAGACTAACTTGTTATGGAACATTAAGTCATAACAACATATACCTTTCGCTCACCTTCAAAACTTTTTCGACCATGGGCTGCTAATATATTATCTACAATGACAAAGTCACCTTTTTGCCAAGGAGAACTGACTTCAACTTCGTCATACACAGCACGAATGATATCCAAGTCACTTGATTTTATGGGAGAACCATCACCATAATAAGCATTACGAGGTAGTTCTGATTCCTCTATGATAGACAAAAGATTAGTACGTACTTTCTCAGCTAACGCTGAAACATGAAATAAATGAGCTTGATTGAACCAAGACTTTTCACCACTAACAGGATGACTTGTTATAGCCTGACAAATTTGTTTGGTTCTGAGTTCATCATCTTCTTTCCACTCAAATTCTATATTCTGATCTGTACAATATTGTTCAACAACAGATTTATCATCTGTATTAAAAACTTCTTGCCAAGGAAGATCTAACCCGCCACCATAATTTCGGACATACATAATCCCTTTTTCAATAAAACGATTTCGAATATCTTCAGGTATTTTTTGATAAACCAGACGACTATCAGCCAAAGGGGTTTCACCGCCTTTAGTTGCTGCCACATCACAAAAAAGCCATAAATGATCTGCCCACTGATTTGTATATGACTGTTCATTATGTAAAGGGATAGTCATATGTGGCGGATATTCAGTTGTTGTATAAATACCTTTAGCGACTTTTGAACGAGGCGTCGACGCAAAGTCATAATTTTTAGACTCTCCTGTACAGTGTTCCGATAACTCTTTAAAATCTGTGATTGTTAATTCAGTGCAACCTCGAACAAGTATCGCGCCGTATTGTAATAATTGTTCATTAATTAATTTTTTCGTATATTCTTTCAACTTATTTAGAGACATCGTTTCAGTAACTGTGACCATAAACGGAAAGCTGTCAGTACTATTTACTGAACTAAATTGTGTATTCATTAAAATATATTTTCCTTGTAAATAAGTTAGTTTAGCTAAGGTGTTATTTATACACATAGAACTGCGATTTTATTATTAAAATCGCAGTTCTACATAAATTATGGCAATTATCAAAATACTTACCTTTTAAATGCCGTTCAGCGCTAACGGGTCATCATGGTAACGACACATCAGATTTTTCTAATTTAGCTCCAAGTTCCCCTATTTCAGCTTCTTTTGGCAGGGTTGCAATAACCTGATGCAAAATAGTAATTACTTTTTGTATTGTGCTTTCAGTGACAATCAAAGGAGGCATTAATTTAACAACTTCGCTATATGGTCCACAGCTTTCTACTATGATCCCCTGTTCAAAAGCTGCTTTTGTTATGAGTTGTGCATGGTGTTGATGCTTTAAACGGATCCCTTGAGCTAAACCTATGCCAACTGTATCTGTAATAAGGTCTGGATAATCTGATTTTAAAGAAGCTAAACCAAAGGCCATTTCTTCACTCAATACCTTAATTTCAGTTTCAAATTTATCATCACTCCAATATAGTTTCAAAGCAGCTTCACCCGCTACAAACGCGAGATTATTTCCTCTAAAAGTGCCATTGTGCTCACCAGGAGCCCAGATATCCAATTCAGGCTTTAATAATACGAGCGCCATTGGCATTCCCATGCCCCCAATGGATTTAGCTAAGCAAACAATATCAGGTTTGATACCAGCACGTTCAAAACTAAAAAAAGGACCTGTGCGCCCACAGCCCACTTGGATATCGTCAACGATCAGCAATATCCCATGCCTCTGAGCAATATCAGAAAGCTGTCTTAGCCATGAGTTACTGGCAACATTTAAACCACCTTCACATTGAAGTGTTTCTAAAATGAAGGCTGCAGGTTTAGCTATTCCGCCAGGGTGGACGATCAGTTTCTCTAAAGTATCTAGATTTACATCCGGTGAGAATCCTTCAAAAGGAAACCGAGTGACTTCCATACCAGCCACGAGACCATCTGCTGATTCTTTTGCTGATACAGACATGGCACCCAATGTCATTCCATGAAAAGCACCTGTAAATGCGACAACTCGGGTTCTTCCTGTTACCTTACGCGCCAGCTTCAGTGCTGCTTCAACAGCATTAGCACCTGTTGGACCAGTAAACTGCAGCTTATAATCCAACTCACGCGGCTCAAGTATGATTTTTTGAAAAGAAGCGATGAAATCTTCTTTTGCCTCAGTATGCAAATCTAGAGAATGAACAATACCATCTCGTTTTAAATAATCTATAACAGCATTTTTTATAAGAGGGTTATTATGACCATAATTAAGAGTTCCAGCTCCAGCAAGAAAGTCTAAATAAGACTTTCCTTCAATATCACAGATGTATTCTTTCTCTGCAGTGCTAAAGACCGAAGGAAAAGAACGACAATAACTTCGAACGTTAGATTCATATTTCTCAAACACAAAAATTTCCTTTTATGATATAACTTTAAAATTAACTCAACCCTAATATTGCTGTGAGGATCAAATTCAACTACTTATTTTTTAGGCATAGTTTCAGTTGATAATCTCAGCCAAAACCATCAGTCAGACATCTCAGGCATGAGATGTTTCTATTAACGATAAAAATAAAGTAAAAATTGTGAATCTAATATATTTACTTCCAATTTCATTAATACATTAAAAATTTGAATCTTAGAAAAATCAATATAAATATACTATTCATACAATTACATCCTAAAGGATGAATATGAAATAAATATTGCTATTAAATTAATATTTCAAAAGACAGGCACTAAAATCAGTACCTAAATTAACTCCTGAATAATATCATAGGAATTATTTTTGTATACAATAAATTTAATTTAGGCATGTTCAAGGTCTATATATGAAGCATTTGACTCTAAGCACATCACATCATGAAATACTTCGTATAACTCATCTGTTACTTTATCTTCAGTTATCAAAAAACGATAATGTTCATCGAAACTATGTATATGAAATACATTAATATCTAAAGATGAAAGTAAGTCATTAAACTTTCTCTCACAACCAAAACTTAATATTAAATCTACAGGTTTGAAATTATACTTATGTTTATCATATTGGGCTAAATATTCATTTTTAATCAAAATGTTTTTTCCCACGTTTGTTGTAAATTTAAATGCAACCTGATTAGTATCGACCTCATGTTCCCAACTGGCACAAAGTAAACCAAAACCACTCCCTTTAGAAACCAAAGGTGTATAAATAGGAGCGTGTTTTACGACTTTAGTCCCTCTCGCTTTAGGAAAGTGACTATTTTTAATCTGTATTTCACAGTCACTGTCGTTTAGTGTTTCCACTGTATTAGCATGCAATACTGGGTTACCTGACTGGGCTAAAATATTAGCAACATTCCAGTTTAACTTATCAAAAGCAATCGCATTTTTCACAATATTCGGATCGGCACTGTAAACACCAGACACATCAGTCCAAAAAACCACTTTCTTAGCATTGCTCAAATAAGCAAATAAACTTGCAGAATAATCACTTCCATTGCGACCAAGTATTTGTGTGATATTATCTGAATCAGAAGCAATAAATCCTGTTGCTATTTTAATTAATGTATTTTCTAACGCACCAGAATTATCAAGTTGTTGAGCACTGCAGATCAAATCTACCTTTTCTCCCTGCATACGTAAAATATTTCGTGCATCAATAGCGATTGCTCTTTGACTTTTTTCATTAAGTAGCGCAGCCAACAAACGAGATGACCATAACTCACCAAAACATAGCCACTCAGGTATAAATAAATTTTCTAAACTAGCCTTACTAATATAAGATGATAGCAATGCTATATCTTGGTTTATTGATTGTCTTAACTCAGCTGTTTTTTCTTGAGTTAAACTTGGAATAAGTGAAAGTTGAAAGGTTTGAAGCGCCTCTAATTTTTCATAGGCAAAATGTTTCTCGCTCACAGCTAAGTTCGCAATTTCAAGTAATCTATTTGTTGTTTTTCCTGCAGCAGAAACAACAACCCAATCTCCCATTAAACAATTTTCATCTATAATATTGATAACTCTTAAAAAAGATGCTTTACAACCAAGACTCGAACCACCAAATTTATGAACACTTATATTCATATTTATGTGCCTGTCGCGCTTTATTTCCATTATTCCTGACATCTCAAAACAACCTTACCGTATCTGATAATACATATCAAAAATGCCTAAAAGCTCTATACTTTAAGTAAAATATAATTAATAGACTCTATCACCTTACAAAACCTTATCTGCACTAACTCTTTTTTATGTCGTTCAGGAAAAACCCTTGCACAGTGAAATAAGTATAGATTAAGCTTTCGTTTAATAATCAGACAAAATATAATTTTAATTAGTACAAAGCATTAACTAAGCTTACTATTAAATATTTATTTTGACTTGCCCCTCGAAAGACATTCATCTCCTTAGGTCGTTAAAAGTTGTCATTAAATTTGTAATCATTACCCCATATAATTAACAACCAATGTTTATCATTTTTAATCAAAATTAAGTTTTATTGCTAAAATTAAGCCTTTATAAAATAAAGGCCAACACACTAAAAATCTGTATTTACAATTGAAATGTCTAAATTAAGTAGTCTTTTCAGGTCAAACTAACTCTCTAACTTGGATTCACTCATGGTAAGTCCCTCACAAGTTATTAAATTGACTGATATTAAGCACCTCACGCATGAGATAATCACAAAATTAGCCCAAAGATTTAAAACATCCAGTTTTATTTTCCTCCGGCACAATATTTAATAACTCTTTTAAAAAATTTTGTTCTATCTCACGATAATTAATATGAATCCCTTCTTTAATATCTGATGTAGCTAATAGATAACCTTTTCGAAAAGCCCATTTTAATTCTTCTACCTTTTTATCAACCTTATTAGAGCTAAGCATAACCTAATACATCCTTACTTAAGTTTCACAACAAATTTTAGAGATGAATTTACCTCATATAGGTAACCATTACAATAGAAACAAGTCATATTATACCAATTATGTACTAAAAAACGCCTTAGCAAACAAGTACCTATAAAGGGTACCAAGTAGTTAACAAAACCTTTGTAGTATGGTACATTAGCTTTAATACAGAAATATTACGTTACAGTTAGTAATAAATCCTTGCGAGAAATGATATACATGAGTGAACTAAAATACGATCAACTACTCCTTAGTAGTATTAATAACCAAGAAGAAATACATACTGCATTATTCACTTATCAATCTTTATTCTTATCATCAATTGAACCTGATACTACCAATGCTCGCTTCTTGCCAGCGGTGTTAATTGAAGACGCTGATGCAAAACTTTTTGTAAGCAGGAAATTAACTAAAAAACAATTACTTAACAAATACCATGGTGAGAATCACGTTATCATTGGTAAATCATGCATGATAAATTGTTTAAAATATGCTTCTGAGGACTGGAAAAAAGCAAACCAAACAATAAAAACAATTATGGATCTTGGTGATAATATATCTGTTTCTGAGTTAATCCAAGCACCTACACTTTACCCACTAGAAAACGGTAGGTACCGAGTATTAACTGGTCACAGACGCTTTTTTGCCTTAATTTACGCCAATGGATATGGATCAGCGGCTCAATTTAAAGTCTATGATTCAAAACCTCTTTTAACCAAAGTAAAGCAATTTCAAGAAAATGCAAGCAGAGAAGATTTACCGCAATACGGAAAACTACAAGCATTTCAAAGTGCTTTGATGGAAATAGACACTTTAAATAACGCTAGGCTAAAAAATGGTCTGAAAAAGTTAACAGTAAAAGAAACAGCTACCAACTTAGGAATTTCAATGGGAGCCTTCGATAACTATAATGTTTTAACGCGTTATGCTTGTGTTATTTCGGCATATGAATCAGGTTTAAGCCTTCCTTTTGTAAAAGTAAAAAAAGTCGTTCTTGAAACAGAATCTGAATACAAAAGTAAATATGATAAATCTGTTTTAAATATTACAGACAAAACCAATATCAGTGATGAAATTAAAGATAGGCTTTTTAACAAAAAGCCGACTGAAAAAGTTGAGAAAACGTTTAAAGTGAAGCCGATAAAATCATCTAGTACCATTAAAACCTTATTAACAACCAATGTGATGATGCTAGATACTGGAATAGACTGGGACAATGTTAACTGGGAAGACCACCTAGATGTGTCAGATACAATGGAAAAAGTAATTACGTTTTTAGAAAATACACAGCTTTAATCAATCTAAAAAGTAAGGAAGACGATGTTCCTTACTTTATTTTACCAAAATTTCAATTTATTAATGTCTTATTGATGATAGTATTTAGCACAAATCACTGAAATCTAGTAAAAAGAAGTAAAACATGCAAAGTAAATGGTTTGTTATTCCAAAACACAACCCACAAGCAGATATAAGATTAATATGCTTTCCTTATGCGGGAGGCAGCTCTTCAATTTATACGTCATGGGTAAATAGTCTTCCAGAAAATGTAGAATTAATAATAATGCAAGCACCTGGACGATCAAACCGAATGTTTGAAACTCCCATCGATAAAATGGATATATTAGCTGATAATTTATTAGCTGAAATACCCACATTATTAAATAAACCTTATGTATTATTTGGACATAGTTTAGGCAGTCGAGTTTGTTTTGAATTAATTCTCCGCCTCAATAAACTAGGACTCCAACTTCCACTACATTTTATTGCCTCAGGTAGTAGTGGACCTCAAAAAGAAAGGCATAATATAAGCTATAATTTACCTGAAAGTGAGTTTATTTCTAAATTAAGAACAATGAATGGAACACCCGAAGAATTATTAAAAAATAAAGAGCTCATGTCGTTATTATTACCTATGTTAAGAGCTGATTTTGAAATAGCTGAAACTTTTCAATATACTGGCAATGCACTGTTTAACATTTCACTGAGTATATTTGGAGGTGAAGATGATACTGATGTTACAAATGATGACCTATATTTATGGCAACAATTTTTTAAACCAAAAGCAAAAACAACTAAATTTCCAGGAGGACACTTTTTTATAAATAGTCATAAGGAATTAGTGTTAGAAAAAGTAAACAAGGTGTTGTCTATGTATATAAATAAAACAATACCTTGTTGAGATATTCTCTAATATGAATTTTATCAGTAACCAAATCGAAAATAATTTAAGTGCACCATTTATTCTCAGTGAAAATAGCATAAGAATACCGCATTTAAATAAGCTGCATTTGTTTAAATGTACTTATGATAAAAACAATTTTCATCAAAGTTTATTTAAACAGTTTAATATCGAACTTACCAGCTCACTATTAAACTCACTTGATAAACGCAAATCTGAATATTTAGCAGGCCGTTATTGTGCGAATAAAGCACTAAGCCAATTAAATATTCATAATGCTAATATTACACCGGGAATGCATAGAGCACCAATTTGGCCAAAAGGAGTTTTAGGGTCTATATCGCATACTAAAAGTCATGCATTTTGTGCTGTTGCCAGTAATTCACACTACACATATCTAGGAATAGATTATGAAGAGCTCATGACAGAAAAAATAGCAAACGAAATTAAGTCAACTATTATCAACGATGCTGAATATTCTTTATTATTAAATACTCAGCTGAGTTTTGAACACGCCTTAACATTAGCCTTCAGCGCAAAAGAAAGTTTATTTAAAGCACTTTATCCCTATGTGGGTAAATATTTTGATTTTACCGCCGCAGAATTAACTTATTATTCATCAAAAAACAATCACTTTGAATTAATCTTACAAGAGTCTCTTACTAAGAAATTAATCAAAGGGATGTCCTTTAAAGGTTGGTTTAAAAAAACGAGTACTCATATTTTCACAATTATCGCAGAGTAATCTGAATTGAGAGGTTAGCTGCTTTACAATATAAAAAATTGTGACTGATTTCAGTGATTCTCTTTTGTCTAATTTAATCGATTGATTTTGCACATATTTACGAATTTTAGCTTTTGTTGCATTTCCTCAGCCCAGAAGTAATGGTTTTTTAATACCTAGGTATAGGTTTTAATTCTTTCTAATTGAAATGCTTATGATCACCAACCTGATCTGACTGGGCACTATTTTTTGATTCGCTTCTTATATCATATGAATACGTTCTTTTAGTTTTTCGAATTCACCTATATCTATATAGTGAACTACCCTTTGCGATATATAGGCTCTGAAAATTACAGACTCAGCTAGCCCTTGATTTAAACTAATTTCAGTTCAATATAATCTGATTTAAAAACCTTCCAGGAGTTACAATGGCAACAATCGCTGAAATAAATAGCCCGATATAAACACCAATCATACAAGCAATATGCTGTTTAATATTTTTATCAGCAGCAATGAAACCCAATATGCAAATAACAATCACCACAAAAGAGAATAAGTGCAGCCAAGTAAGGTGGCCCATTGGCATAATAAAAAATGAGCTCATCGCAATACCTAAATTTAAAATAATCCAACCTTTACCTAATAACTTATGTATTTTTGTACCTTTTGTCAGAGTAAAAGTGATTAAGCCTAACAACAAAGCTGCAATTGCTAAAGTGACATGTACAAAAATTGAAACGCCCATTTCGTTAACCCTTCGTTATATTTATCGTTATTTAGTTATCTCTTAAAGCTAAAGTCACAGGCAACCTCATTGCTTTAATTGCAGGTAAAACCCCTCCGATTAAACCTATTGAAACCGACAACAACATAGCCTGTGCCATTAGAAATGGCGTTATTTTAAAATTGAACATCATCTGACTTAGGCTATTGGCGTTTTGTGTTGCTGCCGTAACATCATTTAAAAACAAATATAAAGGCAAAACACCTAATAAACCGCCGATGCACGCTAGTAACATAGCTTCGCTGAGTATTGATATAGAAATAGCAAAAGGGGTAAAACCTATGGTTTTATGGGTTGCAATTTCCTTACTACGACTGCTTATTGCAGCATACATAGTATTTAATGCTGCTATCAGAGCACCAAAAGCCATAATTAAGGCTACAGGTGATCCTATCCAACGGATCAAACGTGTTAAATCTTGTGCTTGTTGTGCAAAAAATACTTTTTCTTCAATAATGCGAACATTCAGCCTAGGATCTGCTTCAAAGACTTCATTTAACTTATTAATATTTGTACCATCATGCATTGCTAAGCGCACTGACTGCACTGTATTTCCTCTTTGGTAGTCACTTTGCACTATGCCAATATCAGCCCATAATTCAGATTCAAATACACTGTTATTATCTGAGAAAATACCACTAACTAGCCATGATGAATCACCTAATATAATGGTGCTGCCAATCTTTAATTCAGGTATTTTTCTAGCAATTGATCTACCTACTAATACCTGTCTTAATCCTGTTTTAAATTTAGCTCCTTCAATAAGCTTGAAGTTTGGACGAAACAGGTACGTATTATTATTTATGCCTCTTAATGACAAACTTTGATCATTTACGCCACTTTTTGATTTAAACTCAGCATTGACGAACATTTCTGCTGATACAATTGCCCTATCATTTTTATCTCTAATAATTTGTTGATGATTTGCCAAAATATTAACTTCCACGGGAAACATCACACTTTGCAGCTCGGATACCGCACCTGAACGCATTACTAAAAGCGTATTATCTAAGCCCGTTCTTGCCATTGTTTTTACCATGCCATCAGTTAAAGCTAAAACAGCTAGCATCACAGCAGCAACACAGGCTATGCTCAAAATACTAATAGATGAAGATGCGATTCTGTGTGGAAAGCTTTTAAAGTTAATCCAAGTTAAAGCACATCCCTGATTAAGCAGTAAAATCAGTTTTTTCATTGTTTTGCTCCTAAGGTATTACTTATCATTAAGCGTTTAATTGTAAGTGCAGGGAAGAAACTACATATAAAAGCAGCGAATAAAACTAAACAAAAAACATAAAAATAATAACTTGGGTCAATCGTAATACCAGATAAAAAGTTAGACATGAGTTTTTGAACCTGTGATAACGTTATATTTGCCAATAGACATCCTATGAAAGCACCTGAGCTTAATAAAAAAAATGATTCTAAATAAACTTGTTTAATTAAATTAAAAGATGAAAAACCCAATGCTTTCATCATAGCAATTTCATTTAAACGCTCTCGAATAGCTTGAACCATGGTATTGCATACAATGAGTAGTAAAGTAAAAAACACAGCGATTAGTACCACTTTTATGACCATAGCCATATCAGCAAACTGCTGTGCCTGCTCTTTGATAAAGACTTGTTCAGAAGTAGTCCGAGTAGCAAAACTTGAGTTATTAAATTGCGCATCTACTTGGTTTGTTATTAAATCAAGATTTGCTTCGGGTGTTATTTGAGTAGAGAACCAGCTCGCATTATTACGGCCATAAGCACGTGATTTATCAAAATAACGATGCTGAAAAAATATGCGTTTGTCATCTACAGAAGCACCCTTTGTCTGATAAATGGCCGCAACAACAAACTCCCAACTAAAAGAGCCCTGTTTATTCATCCAAATAGAAGAGCTAAGTGGTATTTTATCACCTAACTTCCAGCCAAATTCTGTTGCTACGCCTTGCCCTATCACAATACCAATACGATTCTTTTTCCAGCTATCTAAATCCGGTTGTGAAATAAGGTATTCATCAAACAATGAAAAATAACTCGTATGTTCAACTGCTGACATAGCCAATTGATTTTTCTCATTTTTAAAGTATCCACCAAACCAAGAAGCATAAGTGACCGCTTTTACCCCCTCCACTTTTGCTATTTTCTTTTGATAATTAATGGGTAAAGATTGTGTCATAGACACTTTATGGCTGGTCATCAACCTAAATTGGCTATTACCACCAATATTGCTATTTAACGCATGATCTATACCTGCCAATAAAGTGAGTAAAAAAAATGCAACGGCGACCGATAAAGCAGTTAAAGCGAAACGTATTCTTTTACGAAAGCTATTTTTAATAATCATTTCAAATAAGCTCATAGTCTAGCCTCTTGAACGTTATGCGCTTTCAAGTCATAAGTATAAGTTTCTAAATTTATGACCTTACTTGCATATTCTGCCGCCTTTAAATCATGCGTTACCATGACAATTGTTTTGCCATATTCTTTATTCAGCTTGGCCAATAAAGATAAAATTTCATCAGCTGTTTTTCTATCTAAATTACCTGTAGGTTCATCACATAATAAAATTTTAGGGTCGCTAACAATTGCTCTGGCTATCGCAACTCTTTGCTCCTGTCCACCCGATAACTCTTTAGGAAAATGTTTAGCGCGATCAGCCATACTCACTAAAGATAAAGCAGTCGCTGCATGATGCTTTCTTTGTGATTTATTTAAATGCGTTAAAGCCAGAGGTAATTCAACATTGGCTTGTGCCGTTAATACAGGTAATAAATGATGTGATTGAAAAACAAAACCAATGTTATCTGCACGCCATCGCGTTAGCTGGCTTTCATTTAAGTTATTTATTTGTTCACCGCCAATAATCACTTGCCCACTCGTCGGTTTATCTAAACCTCCAATCAAATGTAATAACGTACTTTTCCCCATACCTGACGGGCCCATTAAAGCAACAAACTCACCAGAGTTAATTTTTAAGTTAAAGTTGTCATGAACAACAACTTGATTATCAGTACTATTTTTAGACTTTTGATACGTTTTATTAATTGCCTTAAGTTCAATATTGTTATTCATCATTTTAATCCTCAAATCGATTTATCTAAAAAACTCACTTTGACACTCATATCAGGCAATATACGTTCATCAGCTTCCAATAACTTAATGCGAACTTTAATACTGGCTTTTTGCCTATCGGCTGTAGGGATCACTGCAATCACTTGACTTTTTATTTGCCACTGTGGATAAGCATCTAAAGTGGCAACGACAGCTTGCTCACTAAAAACTCGATTGATATAGCTTTCACCTACTTCAACCTCAATCTCTAAAGAGCGCATATCTACAATAGTGCCTACCCCCGTTCGAATTGATCCACCAGCGGAGGAACCTGTTGAAATAAGCTCACCAACTTGCGCATTTTTGCTGATCACGACACCATCAAAGGGGGCTACAATTTTATGGTGATTAAGCTGATACAAACTCAATTCAACTTGCTTTTGAGCACTTATCACTTTGGCTTGCTTACTTTTAATTTGTGCGGCAATTTTTTGTGCTTTAACTTGGCTATTCTCGAGAAGCTCTTCACTGATCTGGTTGTTTTTTAGTAGTTTTTTTCTGCGCTCTAGCTTTTGATTTTCGAATTTCAAACTCACATCAAGCTCTTCTAAACCTGCTTTTTGTGACATAAGTTCAGCCAAAGCCAATTGGTAAGATATTTTTGCTCTTTCGTCATCCAATTGCGCTAAAACTTGATTTTTAGTCACAGCTAACCCTTCTTCGATATATAGCTTATCTAACTTTCCCGTTACACGAGATGAAACAGTTGCAATACGTCTCGCAACAATATGACCACTGGCATCAAGTACTTTATTATTTAAAACATTTCTATTTTTTTGATTAATATCGCTTGGTAAATCTTTAATGGGTAAGGCAAAATTCGATACTTTAGTTGGGTTTTTATTTACTTTTTTAGTTTGACTAGCAGCCACAGAATATTGTGAATAACCATATAATACAGCCATAAGTATGATACTAAAACTTATCGCAATACTTGTTAGTGGCAACTTATTCGTTTGATTAGGTGAACTACGGTCTATGCTTAACGCTGACAGTTCTGATTTAAGGGTAGTAGAAGCCATTATTATTCCTAAGCTAAGTTGATAGCATCAGAATAATAGAAGCGTTATTTATGGCACAGTGCCAAAAGTCATGAAATAGTTTAATCCATATCAAAAAGCCTATTAATAAATATAATCATCTATTAATAGGCTTTATCAATGGTTAAGTTTTATTTCATTCGCACTTTTTTTCTGCGTAACATAAGTAAACTTATTAGTATTAATAAGTTGCTCATAGTACCAGACGAATTTTTACGTTTTACAGATGTTGGTTCATTAAGTTCTACCGTTACAGTTACTTTTGCGCTTACTGTTTCATTTTTTCCATCAGTCATTTTATAACTGATAGTATCTAAGCCTGCAAAACCTAATTTAGGTGTATAGGTTAAAGTCTGATCTGTATTGATAACGACATTTCCAAACTCAGCCAGTGCCTCAGTAATCGTTAAAAAATCACCATCAATATCAGTATCATTCTCTAATACAGCAATATTGATAGGCATGGTATCTTTCGTTGATGCCACATCATCATTTGCAACAGGTGCCATATTACTTACAACATTAACTTCAACAGTTGAATGTGCTGTTCCACCATTATTATCGCTAATGCTATATTGAATTGTTGCCAGTCCAAAAAAATCATTTAATGATTGATAAACTAGCTTGTTGTTTTCTACTGTAACAGTACCAAAATCAGCTGTAGCACTACTGATCTTGAGTTCATCATTATCAGTATCTGTATCGTTTACTAGTACATCTATAATAATGTTTTCATTCCAACTCATAGTGATGCTATCAGGATTTGCAGTAGGTAGGTTATTATTATCTAAAATAACAGCCACACCACCGGGGTCAACAATAGTACCATTTTTAATACCATCATCATCATTAGCACCACCATCTTCAATAACAAGTTGAACACACCAATGACCTTCAGTTAAACCTGTTGTCCAACCACTTTGACCTGGTGGAGGGCAGTATCCCGCTTCTCCCGCAGCAGAGCTAATTATATTATTTTCATCTTCGACAAAATTAACCCAAACACCATTTTTAAATTTACGGTAAATTGCACCTTGTGGAATTGGTAATACCTGAGGAAATACAATCGTATAGTTTTGACCTTGCTGAGGCAGACCTGTTGCAATAAAGTCAAATAATCCACCTATATTTTTTGATGTTTCATCCGATGGCAACTCACTTTCTAATAGCTGCACGCCACCAGTTTCATTTGAAGCAACAGTAGAACCTTTACGTAAACAAACACCTGGTTCACCTTCAACTAAGTATTGATCTGAGCTATGTAATTGCTCTTGCATTACATTACATTCACTAATGGCATCTAAATAATCAGGTATGCCATCATTATCTGAATCACTGTAACCTTCTTGGTTATCCGGTATAAGGTCGCCATCCGTATCTTCACTGCCTAACTGAGCTAACTGCTGTATCACTTCAATATAAACAGTTTCACGTGTTTCAAGTGGTATATTTGCATCATCCATTGCAGTGACTGTTATTTGATAAACAGCAGGTGCTAAACCTTGAGCATTAAAAATAAACTCACTGTCAATTGATGAAGTATTTACTATGCCTTCATGGCCACTTGTCCAAGTAATTGTATGATTATCATTTGGGTTAGCATCAGTGACACTTGCTTTAATATTAACGACTTCTTCATTATTAATGACTAATGAACGTACTTCATTCATTTGAGATACTTGTACTTCAATTACTGGAGCGACATTTTCTTCAACAATTGTCAGTATATGTGCAGCATTATTACCTAAGTTCTGATTGGTATTTAAGTTAATAACTAAAGTTTCATTACCTTCAGAAAGTCCATCTTCAAAAACATTAAACGCAATAACGCCCTCTAAACCTTGCTCAATTGTGATTTCACCACCAATTAAATCATGATCATTCAAGTCAGATGTTCCTGAAATACTATAGCTTATCGTTACGGGGTACTGAGGTGATTGACCGTTCAGATATACTGAAACCCTTTGATTAGTCCCCTCCGCTGTTTGCGCATCTTTTTCAATTGAGATAATTGGCTTAACAGTCACTTTTTGGCTTTTAACTGATGTATTATTTTCACTATCACTCGCTTGCCAATAAACAATATGTTCACCTGGTTCAAATACCGTATTATTATCAATTAATGATACAGCGATGGGATCACCATTCTTATTTGTTGCTGTTGCAACACCTAAGTCAACCTTAGTGAATAAACCTTGTGCATTGATTTCAATATCTTGTGGCACAATAATATTTGGTAATGCAGCATCATCGTTTTGTTCTATTGTGAGTGATACATTTGCGGTGCTCGTTTCTTGACTTACATCTTGAATAATATATTCAAAATTAATGTCACTTATATTGCCCTCTATCGCTTGATAAATCAGTTTATTATTTTCAACTAATACTGTACCAACACTTGCTGAGGCACCTATAATGCTTAACTCATCACCATCAATATCCGCATCATTACTCATGACATCAAGTTCATATCTCCCCTCATTATTCACAGCTAAAGTATAAACATCGTCTTGTGCAAGAGGCTTATCATTAATAGGTAAAACATGAATACTCACGGTTGAAATATTAGAGTCTAACTCGCCATCATTTACTTTAAATGTAAAGTTATCATCACCCGTAAAGTTAGCTTCAGGTGTATATGTCCAAATATTATTTAGTTGAGATACAGCACCAAAACTTGGCTGCGTCACTATAATAAAGGTCAGTTCATCTTGGTTAATATCTGATGCAATAAAATTGACGCTTTTACTCTCATCTTCATTTAGCTCAATGACACCTGTTTGTGTTATTGGCGCTTCATTTTTATTAATCACTTCAATGCTAAATGCAGCCAAAGAAGTGGATTTTTCGCCATCACTCACAGTAATAACAATATTATTTGTGCTTCCTAAATTATCAGAGTTAGGTGTGCCTGTTAACTCACCTGTAGCAACATTGAAACTTGCCCAGCTAGGTTTATTACTAATTGAAAAAGTTAAATTATCGCCATCCACATCTGATGCAGTGGGTATAAAGCGATAACTGGCATCTTGATTCACTTTTGTTATTGGAGAGCCGCTAATGACAGGCGCATCATTAATATTAACAACTTCAATACTAAACGCTGATAAAGATGTTGTTTCAATACTATCACTCACCGCAATCACTATATTGTTTGTTAAGCCTATATGGTTCTCATTTGGCGTGCCCGTTAATGCCCCTGTTAAAGTATTAAAGTTTGCCCAACTAGGTTTATTTGCAATAGAGAAAGTAAGTTTATCTTTATCTAAATCTGATGCCGCTGGTGTAAAGCGGTAACTCACATCTTGATTCACTTTAGTGATAGGTACACCCGTTATCACTGGTGCCTGATTTATTTTAATAACTTCAATATTAAACGCAGATAAAGAGGTCGTTTCAATACCATCACTCACCGAAATCACTATATTACTTGTAGTGCCAACATGTGTAATGTCAGGTGTGCCCGTTAATGACCCTGTTGAAGTATCAAAACTTGCCCAACTTGGTTTATTTGCAATGGAGAAAGTCAGTTTATCTTTATCTACATCTGATGCTGTGGGTGTAAAACTATAAGCAGTATCCTGATTTACTTTTGTTATTGCAGAGCCACTGATCACAGGTGCATCATTCACATTAACAACTTCAATATTAAACGCAGATAAAGAGATCGTTTCGATACCATCACTCACCGAAATCACTATATTAGTTGTGGCTCCAATATGTGTATTGTCAGGTGTGCCCGTTAATGACCCTGTTGAAGCATCAAAACTTGCCCAACTAGGTTTATTTGCAATGGAGAAAGTCAGTTTATCTTTATCTACATCTGATGCCGTAGGTGTAAAACTATAAGCACTATCTTGATTTACTTTTGTTATTGCAGAGCCATTAATTACAGGTGCATCATTCACGTTTACAATTGGACCAAAACTACTTGATGTCACTGTTTCTACAGAGCCTTTCCCATCTGTATAACTTGCAATAACAGTCATTAAGCTACCGATATCGTCACTGGTTAATATGTAGCTGTTAGCTGTAGATACAGAGATATTTCCACGTTTCCACGTATAACTAATAGTACCCAAGCCTTCTTTATCAACTAAAGTATTGCTGGCTGTTAGTGTTGATTTTTCTTTTGCTTCGCCCAAAATCAAAACTGCACCTGTTGGCAAATCATTCACGGCTATCACAGTTACATTCACTATAATGCTATCGGTACCACCATTTGCATCATTTACTTGAATAACAAAACTGTCTGTGCCGCTAAAATCTGATTTTGGAACATAACTAACATTACTACTTGTGCCTGAACCACTTACATTTGCAACACCATTTGAAGCAGCATTTGAAACAGACCAAGTTAAAGCATCACCATTACCATCACTTGCACTTAAAGAAAGAGAAAATGCAGTAGGTGAATTATCTTCTGACATATTAACTGTCACACTTGAGCCTTGTGTAATAACAGGTGCGACATTCGGTGGAATTATATTTTTAATCGTGGTATCTGAAACCGCATTCCCTGCATTTGAAGCTAAATCAGTTAAAGTCACACTTAATGTCAAGGTGCCATCATTTAAGCTTGATACATCTATATTAGAGATTTTATCCGTCGCAGTTGAAATAGTGCCCGTACCAGTGATAGTGCCCCCACCAGCAGAACTCGTAATAGTGTAATTGTAAGTTGTTCCAACTTCAGCTCCTGCAAAAGTAAATGCCAATGCTGATGCATTACTCGCGGTAATATTGCTCTGTATTGTTGCGCTATAACCTGTAGGTGCAGTTGAGTCTTCTGTTATCGTTGGTACATTAATATGCGCCGATTCATTTGCATTACTAAAATCTGCAATCACCACATAATTAAATACAGTATCATCAACTAAAGAAGCGCTCATAGACCAGTTACCGCCTGCAACATTATCTGTTGCAAGCGCCGCACCGCCATCTGAAATTCCATCGTTATTAGCATCAAGGTATAAACCTATGCTGATACCGTTAGTGCTATAGGTTCCACTAATTATTTGGTTTGCAGCATTAATTTGTAGCGCACTATTTGGAGTTGTTACTTTAGGTGCAACTTTATTCACTGTGATGCTTGCAGTACTATCGCTAGTATTACCTTGTGTTATTGCCGTTAAAAAGTTATCAGCGACAGATAAGTTATAATTAATAGCATCAACAGATGAAGTACCATTTTTATTTAAAATAGCCTTTATATTTGTAATATCAGCAGTACTTAAAGTTAAACTAAAACTTGTGGCATTTGTAATATTAACATCACTGGTATCCGTTAAAGTATAAGTCGCATTAGCTTGACCAGTAAAAGTTAATTTTGAAGCATCAATATCAAAGCCTCCACCATTTACTGAAAAATTCTCCCCTGTTACAACCAATACACCTGATTTTTCATCATAAGTAGATGAGGTTATATTTGGCACTGGCCAGCCATTTACAGTGACCGTATTCGTGGTATCAACAATATTAACAGCAGGATCAGCCCCCGTATTCCAGTCATCTGCTGCCGCTAAATTATAACTTGTGCTGTCATCTGACTGTGCGCCGTTGATATGCAATAACAAATCAACTTGCGTTTTATCTGATCCGGATAATGTTGCACTAAAGCTTGTAGCATTAGTAAGATCAACATCTGTTGCGGTTGTAAGCGTATATGTTCCCCCAGCTTCCCCAGTCAAAGT
The DNA here is from genome assembly GCF_900112265.1 of Pseudoalteromonas denitrificans DSM 6059. Classification (GTDB taxonomy): domain Bacteria; phylum Pseudomonadota; class Gammaproteobacteria; order Enterobacterales; family Alteromonadaceae; genus Pseudoalteromonas; species Pseudoalteromonas denitrificans. Next base: position 47,513 of record NZ_FOLO01000037.1, read on the forward strand.
CAAAGTAGACAAGTCGATGTCATTTATTGCTCCTGACTTTTGTAGTAGATTAATGCCTGTAACTGAGAGTGCACCGGTATTGCTATTATATGTAGCAGAAGTGATTGAAGGGCTCACAATATTGCTCACATTCATTGCATTGGTGGCATCAACAACATTGACAGAAGCGCCAGCCCCTTTAGCCCAATCCTCTGCGGCGGCAATATTATAAGTTGTGCCACTGGTTGAGCTTGTACCATTTTTATTAATTAGTTTTTGTACAGCCGCTTTATCAGTGGCATCTAATGTTAATGAGAAACTAATATCAGAGGTACGCTCTACATCTGGTGTACCAACTAATGTGTATGTTGTGGCCCCTTCACCTGTAAATGTAAATTTTGATGCATCAATATCATTTGCACTGCCTGTTACATTTGAAATATTAGCACCAGTAATAACTAATACACCCGTTGTCGCATTATAAGCTGTTGAAGAAATAATAGGCGCAGCAACATTGCTTACAATTATGCCATTACCACTTGCATCTGATGTATCTCCTATCGTAACTCCTGACATAAAGTTATCGGCAAAAGAAATATTATAATTCGCTCCGCCCGTTAAGCTTGTTCCATTATTGTTAAGTAATGCGTTTATAGCTGCTTTATCTGTCGCACTAAGCGTAATGGTAAACTGGGATGAACTGTCTATATTAACGTCGGATGTATCAGTTAATGTATAAGTTACGCCATCTTCTCCAGTGAAAGTAATAGTAGATGCATCAACATCAAAACCACTACCATTAGCAGAAAAATCAATGCCTGTAACAACCAAAACACCTGTGTTAGCATCATATGTTGTTGACGAAACAGAAGGTTGCGGCCAGCCACTTACCATTAACGCATTTATTGTATCAGCTGTATTACCATCGGTATTTGCGGCATTAAAATCATCTGCAACACTTAAATTATATGTTGTATTATCGTTTGCTTTACTCCCATTTACATTTAGCAAGGCTTCAACATTTGCGACATCAGTGCCACCGATTGTTACTGTGAATGATGTAACACTTGTAATATCAACATTTGCACTTTGCCCAGTTAAAGTAAAAGTACTACCTGCTTGACCAGTAAAAGTAAACTTTCTTACATCAATATCGTTGTTCGCTCCCCCTAATGCAGCAAAGTTTACACCTGTGATGACTAAAGCTTTTGTATCTTCATTATATGTTGCCGAAGTTACAGCGGGAACAGGTACATTACTCACAATAACGCCATTGTTTGAACTATCGACAACATTAACAGCTGCATCAGCACCTAGAGCCCAATCTTCTGCGCCAGCCAAATTATAAGTAACACCTCCTGTAGTACTGGCTCCTGCTTTATTGATTAACTTTTGTACTTGCGCCTTATCAGTTGCATCTAATGTCAGCGAGAAGCTGGTGGGTGATGTGCGTTCAACATCACTTGTTCCTACTAAGGTATAAGTATTTGCGTCTTCACCTGTGAAGGTGAACTTTGATGCGTCAATATCATTTGTTGCACCACTTATATTTGGAATATTAGTTCCGGTTACAACAAAAATGCCCGCAGAGCCATCATATGTTGTTGATACGATAGTTGGAATTGCAACATTACTCACAGTAATGGCATTACTATTATCAGCTGTATTTCCTAAAGTAACAGCTGAGATAAAGTTATCACTGGCTGCAATATTATAGGTTGTACCACCTGTTGAAGTTGAGCCCTCTTTATTTACTATGGCGTTTACAGCAGCTTTATCTGTTGCACTTAGCGTAAAAGTAAACTGTGTTGCACTATCACGTTCTACATCAGCTGTATTAGTTAAGGTATAAGTTACACCACCTTCACCTGTAAAAGTAAAATGTGCAGCCGTTACATCATTAGCCGCACCATTGGCAGAAAAATCAATACCTGTGACAACCAAAATACCGGTATTAGTATCATAAGTTGTTGATGTAATGCTAGGTTGTGGCCATCCATTTACAGTTATAGCGTTGGTGATATCTGCTGTATCAGCGTCTGTATAAGCACTAATGAAATCATCAGCTGCATTAAGGTTATAAGTAGTACTATCGTCAGCAGTTGTACCATTTGAATTTAACAACGCTTCAACGCTTGAGACATCTGTCCCGCCGACAATTACAGTGAATGAGGTTGCACTGGTTATTTCAACATTTGCGCTTTGATTAGTGAGTGTAAAGCTTGAGTTTCCTTCACCAGTTAGAGTCAATTTTGTAACATCTACATCGTTACTTACCCCTGATTTAGTGATGAAATTAATACCCGTAACCACTAAGGACTTTGTATCTTCACTATATGTTGCGGAAGTAATTTGAGGTGCTGGAATATCAACATTAACGCTACCAAGCGCAATGTCTGCGCCACCGCCTGTGCCAACATTTCCGCCATCGTTAATTTTAACAGTAACTGTTGCAGCATTATTACCGTTAGCATCAGCGGCACTGGTATATTGAATATTACTTGTTGTATTAATATACGTATCAATATTGGTTATTGAGCCTGTTAAGGTCAAAGTGGACGTACCCGAACCACTTATTATTACACCACCACTATCAGATGCAGCTAAAATACCTGCACTTGCTGTAAATGTCATAACTAGGTTATTTGAAGCTGAATCAATATCAGCTAACGATAAGCCTGAAAAATCTAAATTACTTGAGACATTGCCAGCTACAGTAATATCTGTTGGAAAAGTCCCCGTTTGTGTTGGATCATCATTAACAGCAACAATATCAAACTGTAATGTATCGTCATCAGCTCCCCCTTTGCCATCATTAAGTTGCATTCGGATTGCACCAGCACTCGTACCAGCTAAGTTTGCTGTAGGCGTGAAAGTTAAAGTATCTAAAGCTGTATTAATACTGGCTATTGAACCACTAAAGGACATGCTTGTATCATCAGTGCCATCTCCAGCACCAAAAGATAACCCTGTTGTAATAGAGCCTGTACCACCGGTAAATGTTAAAGTGATTGTTTGGCTATCACCATTGCTATCACTGATATTAATATTATCGGCTACTGCAACATTAGTATCATCTTCATTGACCGTAGGTGCTGACGGTAGTGTATTAACCGGTGCATTATTAGGGTTAGTCCAAGTACCACCGTTACCTTCACATATCGCTTGCGTTGCATAACTGGGCATACTACAAGATAAGAAAAACTTCTGACCTATATCACCACTTAGTGTTGCTTTATTAATTGATTTAGTAAGCAAGGTGCTATCAGATATTATTTTTAATAGTTCATCACTATATTTATCATTTATGGATATATTGCTATTTTTCTTTGCTGAATGCTTATTCGAAAAAGCAGAAAATACACTGCGTTTGATTGTTGCAGGGTTATTATCACTTGAAATGATGGTTTGAGTTGGTTTTTTTGAAGACGATATGTCAAAAGTTGATAAGTTTTTATTTTTAGCCACAACAACAGCTTTATTCGCTTTTCTTATTGAACTAAAGTGTCGATTTGATGCATTTCCTTGCGGCGCTGCAATAGCTATAAAAGGGACTAAGGCTTTAAATACATTTGTTACTGTATTTTTATTCGCTGTTACTTTTTTATTGTCATGACTCATAAATTATTACTCTAAAACTCATTTAAACTTCAAAAAATTATTATTGAAAACTTATTTATACACTTTTAATCATTACTCATTTTGAATAGGTTGTAACTCACTATGGCTGAAGTGGTTTCTCATTCTTGGGTGGTTTGGGTCTATTAATTCTGGAAAATGACTATCCGTTATAACCGCAATATCATAAACCTGATCAACATTGCCAGTGAATTTAATAAAACCTATTATTTGCTTTTCATTGTCAGTTTCGTCAAGGTTTATTAACCAAACGCCTGAAAAAGTTTCATCATAAAGCTCTTTCAAAGGAGCTGGTTTAGTGACATCACTGGCCCTCACTTTAGATAAACCAACCATCATGATAGGACCAAAAAAGTCGATACCCCGAGTAAACCCCTGAAGCTGTGTAATTGTTTCTGTTTGTTTTGTTATAGGGTCATAACAACACACTAACCCATGGCCTGAATTACAAAAATACACTTTATTATTATACCAACGAGGCGAATGAGGCATTGCCAGCCCATCAAGTAAAATAGTATTTGTTTCAACATCCATTAAAGTACCATCAAACTTATTACCCTTGCGCCACATGGCAGGAGAGTCATATTTTGAAAAAGTAGTTACATATGCCGGCTTGCCATTTTTTAAAGCCATTCCATTTAAATGACATCGGTCTTCAGGCTTTAGTTCAGAAATAAAATAAGGTTGCCATCGTGGTACAAAACTATAATCAGGGTCTAATGTACAAAGACAAGAAAAGCTAGAATTTACAGCCCACAAGCCTTCTTCTCCCCATTGAATATCATGAATATTTATCATGCCTGTATAATGCGTAGCGCGTGTAATAAAACATGCGTCGGTTCGATAATCAACTGGGATCATTTTATTTGCTTGTTCTTGCTTAAATTCAAGCATATTGATATCAAGTTGCGCTTTTTGAGTTTCTGATAAATTAATACCCGCAAGTACTTGTTCTATTTTTATTTCTTCTTCTGAAATATCGCTTTTTGTGAGCTGTTTTTTTCCATGCTGTTTTATTCGTGGCGCTGTGATGTCATCTTCAATAGGTGTTAATGGCTGCTTTATTTGCACTAACATGTCATCTTCACGTTGAAAGTTAATTACTTGAGTGTAAGTCCCTAAGGTAATCCCTCCCTCATACGCAGTTAAACCCATAGGTCGAAGAAAGCTTTTATAATTGACATCAAGTTCATTTCCATCCGAGCGCACTAGCATCAAACGACCCGCTTGATAAGATGTAAAAGCAATTGAAATGTTCAGTTGTTTGAATAGACTCGGTATGTTACTGGTATATTCACAGTTAAAGTCCATTTCAGTAACGTCTTCGCCCGCAAGTTGCTTTATATTCATTAATGAGCCCCGAGTGTATTGGATATTTGTTTAAGTGTTAAATCTGCATTTTCAGACAGCATTAATGCAATATAGCCACTGGTGATTGCAGCAGCGCGAGAAGTCGCTCCAAACAAGGTATTAGGTTTTAATTTGATGACATTAACTGCCCATCCGGGTGCATATAAATCAACACTTCCACCATAATTGCTTAATGGTAACTTTTGATTGTTTTTATTTATCGCACCAACAATTATGGCTTTCTTTAGTGATGACTCTAAGCGATTAGGTTCAATTTTTTGACCACTATTACCCGCCGAAAAAACAACTGGAATTCCCTTAGCATCACGTCCATTTATTGCCAAATAATTTACGATATCTTTTATAGGCTCTAACAATATTCTAGAATTCCAACTGGCATTAATTATGTCGGCTCCTGCCGCTTGCGCCATATAAAAGCTGAGTAAGGTTGTTGATGTCCAAGTATCAAGTTGACGAATTGAAATAAGTTGTGCTCTTGGTGCTATACCCATATTTTTCTGTAAAGTTGAAAAAATAGTACTCGCAACCTGAGTACCATGATGACCAAACTGTAAGTTTTCGTCTTTATTGTTCGCATTAAAATCATAATTAAATATCTGTTCCACTCTTTGTAGTTCAGGTATTGAGGTATCAATGCCATCATCAATAATGGCAACCTTTACATTTTCACCTTGGTTATTTTCCTTCATTTTTTTTATATCGTTTAAGGTGATGAAATGGGTTAAGTTTTCTGGTTTAAACTTACTCACATTCTCTTTTATTAATGACTTAGGAGAAGTTAAATTTAGCTGTAATAAATCTGGTTGAACCAAGCTTATTTGAGGATGGACCTGTAATAAAGTAAGCGCCGAAAGTGCACTATCAGTTGTTTCAAATTCTAATAAATAATAAGCTTGTGTACTTAGTTTAAATAAGGTAATTTGACGACTTAATTGTGGCGCTAAGTGCGTTATTTCCTCTGAAGTTAAGAAATGTTTACTCTTAATAATTAAACGATTTGAAATGCGTATGTTTAGGTTTTTAGCGTCTACTTGATAAGTAGAATGAGCAATTTTATTGAGCTTTATTTGTTCATTTAAATTTAAAAAAGTGAATGATTCAGCAAAACAATTAGTTGAAGCAATAAAACAAATAAAAAATATAGCTCCCACTAACTTAGTAGACATAACATACCCCGAAGAAATTACGTATTATTGCTGCGAAATTATCAAAAGGGACATGTTAAACTTTTTTACTACTTTGTAAAGAAATGTACCTTATTCACATATTTATTCTTAGTCTAAGTACAAGTCAATATTGATAGAGGTTTAAAATAAGCTTTGCTCTAAATTTAACAGTTTTAATTTAAGATTTGTCCCGCCACCGTAACCAACGAGTTCATCATTACTTCCTAGAATACGATGACATGGAATAATAAGAGCGATGCAATTGGCGCCATTAGCAGAAGCAACCATTTTTTCTGTTATATTAAGGTTTGCTTCTCTATTTATACTATTTGATAAATCTTGATAAGTCGTTGTTTGTCCATATTGTAGTTGCATTAATAAACGCCAAACATTTTTTTCTAGTTCAGATCCTTGCATTAATATAGGTAAATCAAACTGTTTACGTTCCCCCATTATATATTCATTTATTTGATTACGTGTTTCTTTTAATAGTGGCGTATCTTGCTCAATAAAATCAGCTTTTAAATGAACTTTAAGTTTTTGATCTAATATATGGCGCATTTTTCGATATCTAAAATCAAGTAAACATAACTGGTTATTAAAAGATCCTAAAATAAACTCGGCATACTGAGTCTTATAAAATTGGATATTAATTTGAGGCATGGGTATTTCTACTTAGTATTTATTAAAAAAACATTCGCTATAAATTTTCCGATACTTTCTTTTCTCTTTGATCGACTAATTGCTGAATATTTTTAGCATCCGTCATCAATTTTAAAGCTTTATTTGGTGAAATTGTCATAGGACTAGGTAACTCTGTTTTTTTCTCTTCAACTTGCTTTTCAGTCACTTGAGCTTTAACTGGCTTTATAGCTGGTAGAACTGTGATATCTTTAGGGTCTAACCATACTTGCTCGCTTTTAGTTGCAGCAGAAGCTTTATCAGAGAAATGCCATACGCCCTTATCATCTTGCCAACGGTATATTTCAACTTTCTCTTGGCTATCAGTGTTGAACGTCGTTTTAATATTTTTAATAAAATTTTGTTTTACTTTATCAACTTCATTACCTACTGAAACTAAGTCAGGTTTTACTGTATCTATCGTTAACCAAGTTTGGCCATCAGGGCGCTTTAAAACAAAAAGTGCAACGATGCTCAAAACTAATACTAAAACCAATAAATAAACACATTTTTTCATTTTAAATTCCCACTATTGAAATAAGTAATATAACCTTAACACTGAGTTTCTCGTTGTTTAAACTGGAAATAATTAACAGCATAAACAATTAACAAAGATAGAAATGCAAGCACTAAAACAACCAGTGAAGAAACACTGTTTTTAAATGAAAAAAGCAATAATGTTACAGGATAAAGTGCCATCAAATATAATGGGTAATTCACCACTTTTTTAAGCTTTATATAAATAGGAATGCACAGTAAAAAAACAAAGGTAATACTCCACATGTTGGTGGCAAAATAACTTAACCCTTGCGTACTAACAAAACTTAAATTGAGCGTACTGATAATCTGGTTAGCAAATACAGATGTTAAGGTTGTTAAAATATAAAATACAACTTGAATTGAAAAAATGTTGATTAACAAAACTTTTAATGAGCTTTGAATATCCCAAAACTGAGTATCTTCTTCAATTTCTTCAATGGGTGCAATATGACTATATTTTTGCACTATTTAATCCTTTAACTTTCGTTTTATTATTATAAAAATAAAGATTAATTATGTTTTTCAACTAGGGGCTGTTGATCTTTGTTTGAATTTTGTGCGTAAGTGACAATCTCGTATAATTCACTTCGCCAAAACCAAACTAAACGAGATTGTCATGCCCCGATTAATGCTCACTGATGAGCTGTGGTCGAAACTAAAAGCTATATTGCTTGAAGATAGAGTTTATAACAAGCTTGAACATCGACAAACACTAGAAGGAATACTTTATCGCTTACGTGTTGGCTGTCCGTGGCGTGATTTACCTGAATGTTTTGGGTTGTGGAATACCATTTATCGTCGTTTTCTTCTTTGGTCAAGAAAAGGCATATTAATGAGACTGTTCAAAACTTTAGCAAAAAATAGTGATACAGAATGGG
>NZ_FOLO01000061.1 GCF_900112265.1 Pseudoalteromonas denitrificans DSM 6059
TATTTTTTGCTAAAGTTTTGAACAGTCTCATTAATATGCCTTTTCTTGACCAAAGAAGAAAACGACGATAAATGGTATTCCACAACCCAAAACATTCAGGTAAATCACGCCACGGACAGCCAACACGTAAGCGATAAAGTATTCCTTCTAGTGTTTGTCGATGTTCAAGCTTGTTATAAACTCTATCTTCAAGCAATATAGCTTTTAGTTTCGACCACAGCTCATCAGTGAGCATTAATCGGGGCATGACAATCTCGTTTAGTTTGGTTTTGGCGAAGTGAATTATACGAGATTGTCACTTACGCACAAAATTCAAACAAAGATCAACAGCCCCTAGTTTACTGGGTGTTTTTTGTTAGGGAGCTTGTCAGATATTTGAATGCTTTTAAGTTAAGTCGGTATTATATGGTTAACTAAGTTTGTTGTTCTTGCCACAATAAAATTTATTCACCTTCCTATCGAAATGCGTTTAATCGAAAGGGCTTATCCTAAATACTGAGCCTTAATTATAATTAAAGAGAATATTCATGCGCTTATTTTTTTATGTCATTTTGTTCATTTCAAGCTTGAGTACATCAAGTGTATTTGCCGACTGGTATCGTTCAGATAAAGCAATTATGGGCACGCAAATAACCGTTGAATTATGGGCCGATAGCCAAGAGCAAGGAAATTTAGCCTTGAAATTAGCTATGGCCGAGATGCATCGTATCGATGAATTAATGAGTCCCTATAAAAATCAAAGTGAGCTATCTAAGCTAAATCAAAGCGCGGCTAAAAAGCCCGTTTTAGTCTCGTCCGAGTTATTTAATATAATTAAAAAATCGATTGAAATTTCAGAATTGACACAAGGTGCATTTGATATTACTTCTGCAAGTATCGGTTTTTTATATGATTACAGAAACAAACATAAACCAAGCGAGCAAAGTCTTAAAAATAAACTTGCAGCCATTAATTATCAAAAGTTAATATTAAATGAAAATGTTCACTCTATTTATTTTGCTCACCCTGATATTAAAGTCGATTTAGGCGGGATAGCCAAGGGCTACGCTGTCGATAATGTATTGACTCTGTTAAGACGATACAAAATTAGCAATGCCATGGTAACGGCTGGTGGAGATACCGGCTTGTTAGGTGATAGAAGAGGTCGTCCATGGATTGTAGGTATAAGAGATCCCAGAAACAAAGATAAACAAGCAGTGCAGTTACCTCTGCAAAACGAAGCGTTATCAACTTCAGGTGATTATGAACGTTATTTTGAGGAGAATGGGGTACGTTATCACCATATTTTACATCCAAAAACGGGTCGTTCCGTTTCTCAAGTGCAAAGTGTTTCAATTATAGGCTCTCAATCTATTATGACAGATGCACTGTCCACCAGTGTTTTTGTTTTGGGAGTAAAGTCGGGTTTAGCTTTGATAAACTCACTTGAAGGCTATGATGCCATTATTTTAGATAAATACAGGAAACTTCATTACTCTGAAGAATTAATGGCTTCGCAATAAAGAACCTTTAAATTCAATAACATAAATTTCAATAAAATCATGAGTTTTGCTGACAAGGCGAATGTTATAACATGAATAATGAAGGACATATTGTTGACCCATCTTCTTTTAAGGAAATGATGATTTAAAAGAAGATGTGCCTAGGCTCTAATTTGCTCCGTAGTCTTTAATTTGCACTATTTAGAAGTGGAGTTAACTCTTAATTGGCTCAAATGCTGTTAAACTGTCCATTAAACTCGCATTACCTAGCCCATGGTTTGGAAATAAGTTAGCAAAATTACCTTGCTCGCCATGCAGCGCCATGTAATTTAAAATAACAGTTTCGACTAGCAGATTCACATTATTTGCAGCCGGGCTTGAGGCGGTTTCCACTGATGCATCACCACGCATATAACCGATTTGTTGTTTGCGGGCTTGTGCTTCGGGTGTTGCTCCCATAAGTTGTGGTGTGCCATTTGGATTATAAACCATAAAAAATGACGCTGCGGTCGAGGAATTATCACCAGTCCAAACGCCTTTTCCTCGTCCTTCAACGGAATCATCTATCATGCCGTTACTGGCGACTGAACCATCACTAAATACATACATCATTAAGGGAGTGCCTAACCGGGCTGCATATTCTAAGCAAGCACCCATGCATCGTCCGGCACGAAGATCTCTTATTTCACCAGTTGCTCTATCGCCTGTATGATAATCGAACCCCCCCATACTAATAGTGCCAGCACCCGAGTAGCCATTCATTACTAACTTCATTATCGATGCAGTTTTTTGAAACTCTCTGTCATTTTCAATTTCTTGTTGAGTGAAAATACCATTTTCACCGACGATCTCTGGATCGGCTAATGGGTCTAAGCTACTAGGATCGCCAAACCTGTCTGCGATATCTGCGGTTTTAACATAACCACAACGCACCAAATCTTTTATCACATCATCTTTATTGATTTGGGTATTAACTTTATTCAGTTTCATATCACTGATACGTTGAATAGACTCCATCACGGCGACGGAGTCTTGTTGATTTAGTAAACCAACCAGATCGCCAGTATCAACTAAACCTAATACATCAGAAGGTCGGTCAATTTTAGTTGGCCGTTTTGTTACGTCAATGAGATTATTGGGTGCCATAGAATTACCACCAGAATCGGTATTTTGAGACCCACACAAAGTAAGCAAAGAGCCATCAGAACCCGCTTTATTTATGCCATACATGGGGTTATGTGGGTTATTACCTGAATCATTTTCTGAACGTGCAGGGATCACCGCACCATTTATATTAACACGATTACCCACGGCAACTTTTTCTAGTATGCCCCGCAAAAATGGGCTGTCGGCATGAAATCCAAGTCCAAGTTCAGTATTTACGAAATCGCTTAAACCACTTGCAGGGTTCATAATAGATGGGATCATATCACCGGGTAAACCTAGCTTGTTATAGCCTGCGGTAGTCAAAAAGTCGAGCTGTCCCCCTTGTTTACCAACCAGTACATTTGAGCCTGCAATATTGGCTCCTCCTGCCAAGTCAAAACAAATAAATGGAATTTTTCCTGCGCCTTGTGATGCTATGCCACAACTGGCTTTAAGCGCCTCAAGATCTGGAGCAAGTGCGGCATGGGCCGTATTTGGTTTGGCAAATAAACTCAGTATGGATCCCGAAAATACCGTACCTACACCTGCGACAAAACCCTGAGCAATGAAATCTCTGCGTGTAACGGGCTTTTTATGATCATTATGATAAAGCGGATCATCGGCTGACAATTTTTTATTTCTGTTGGTCATAATAATTTCTCTATTCTTTTCATTATTTTAATGACTAAACCGCTATTGCAATAATGAAACCGCACTACCTACAAGGGCAGCACAACTTGCTTTAACAATTGTTTTAGTACGTTTGCTATCGCATTGGGTAGCGCCTGAGCATAGGCTTAATGTATCGATTAAATTATTAAGCTCTTGCTTCACCTCAACCAAGTCTGCCTGAGATTTCATGCCTGTTAATAGTGCATTATTGAGTAATGGCATTAAAATTAAATCTCTTTGGTTAGTTGAAAAAGCACTAGCAACAGCCAAATCAAAATCAAACCCTGGGAAATATTCGGCTCTCAGGCTGCTATCTTCAACAAGTTCATTGCAATATTTTATTGCCATTTGCGATACTGCCATTTGGTGAGAGGATAGAAAACTATTAATATCTGTCACTGAGGGCAGCTGCTGCTTTAGGTTATTAAAACTGGCTTTTACCTGAGAGTTTTGAACTGGAACACGGGTAATCTGTGACATGGTGGCATTTATTTCGCTGAAAATACGAACACCTATTCTTGATTGTGGTTCTAAATTTGGTGGTGGTAAAGGCACTTGGGGCTGGGCTTCAACCATAATATTTTCATGGGTACCCAGTTTTTCAAAAGTCAGAAAAAACTCATCATTTTGAGCGCCATTTTCAAGAGGTATTAAAGTCCCTAAGCGAGAAATGTGCTGACCACTATCACTATTATATAGCGTAGAACCTAGCACTAGGTTTAGGTTTTTAAAGGCTTGACCTATGGGAGATTCCGAACCATTAATGCCAATGCGCATACCAATCAGTGGAATACTTTGCGGATTTGCACTTTTATCTAAGCTGATAAAAAATGGTTCCTGAAACAAATAGCTATAGTTGTCAAATTGACTTACTTCAAAAACGAAATAACTTTGCGGTACGTTTATCAAATCGGTAATGTTAAATAATAAATAAAAGCGTTCGCCTACGCCAACGGAATAATTCTGTTGTATTTGACTGTGATCTAATATGCGATTATGAATTGCTAACATTCTTATACTGCCAGCCCATGGAAATTCTCCAGACGTTTCATTCCCTAAAATTAATGCAAAACTGGGGTCCCAATCTGTGAATGTTCCAGGCTCTGTTGTATCAGGAGTTTGAATTTCTTCTCCATTTACATAGATAGTACGGCCATTAACTGGATCGTAATTTACGACAACATGCTGCAAACTTGCCTGTAAAACTTCATCTGCATCTGGAGTTGACTGGGCTGGCATACCATTTATATTGGTATTCGTAGTGCGCAGTAAATGGTCGTAATTATATAATGTTTGGCCTAAGGTAACATTTCGCGCATCATTTGAACCCGAATAGCTGATAATTCGCGCAGGACCTTCTTGAGTGACATTGGCTGGAGTTACCCAAGCTTCGATAGCGTATTCACCCGTGGCTGAAATCAAATCATATAATTTTTTACTCTTTGTGGTACTGCCTTGTGCTCTGCCATTGATAAATTGAACTCCCCAGCCACCTATCCAATCTACTTCACCGCTGAGGGTTAAATCAAGTGCGGGTTCTATGCCACTGGTGTCAAAGGCAGTTGTACCTGAGCCAGTTTTAAATTGGTATTTAGCAATAACATTTTGCTCAAAACGACTACCACCACTTGCAATTATCCCATCGGGAAGCGTAAGGGCTTTACTATGAATGATATTGTTATCAAGTACCGACAGGGGTATTGCCGACGCCATACTATTAATTGCAGTTAGCATTTCATTGGCATTGGTTTGGCAGTCGCCCCAGCAATTATGAAATTCTTTACTTAAACGTAATACCAAACGTGATAATTCTGGATTATTTAAGTCTATTTTACTTTGAGCTGCCTGATATGCCGTGTCTAAATCTTGTTCTGCAAAATAAGGCGAGATAGGGATCGTTGCAGAGCTTGCATGGCAACTTGCACAATAGCGACTCGTTAAAGGATGGGTATGAGTGGCAAATAGGGTACTCTGTGCAGGAAAGCTTTTATTTGAACTGGGATCTTTGATAACAGGGTCTACCAGTTTAATAACATTAGTTTGCCCTTCAATATTAGCCCAATTAGCAATCCAGGTCGTCATAATATCACTACATGCTTGGGGACTGCTAAGCCAGCAATTATGCCCGCCAGCTACTTTTTGCACTAACGTTGAGTCTTCTGGAGTACGTAAGCTCACCAGTTCATTTGCTGCATTGTAGGCCAAATTAATATCATCAGTGCGTGCAAAATAAGGCGCTTGTCCTACTTGGCTATTATGACAGCCGCCACATCGGTCTTCGCTTATAATATTTTCCCACAGTTGCACTTTAAACTCTTGTATATCTTGCGTTGTAGGAGGCGGACCTAAATAAATAAAAGGTCCACTTTCAGCTGTAGGTGGTTCAGGGTTTTGCTTAACTTGAGACTCTCCACCGCAAGCCGTTAGGAATAAAATAAAGGGTAATGGTAGAAACTTTTTAAACATGATTAATTTCCTTTACAATAATCTGCTGCATCAGCAAATACATGTTTAATTTGGTATTGACTTGATTTGAAATTAGAGACCATAGTGTCTATTTGGTTATGATCTTGACTGTTTTCTGGGGAGCGTAAACATACATTTTTAAATACTTTTTTCACTTGGCATTGCGCAAAAGCCGTACTGTTTGCCAGTTCTTGTCCCATTGATTTAGCGCCTAACCCTGAGCCGCTTAATTCGCTACTCCATCCTAAATTAGCATTTATGCCATTGCGCCAGTAATTATCCCAGCGGTCATTTTCAGTGATATAACCATATTTAAAATTATTGCTGTTGATATGATATTTAGCTTTTACTCTGCTGTTGGTTTGAGAGTCTAATTGATTTTCCTGATTATAAACTAAGCGTCCATTCTCACCACTTGGATCAGTATCGCTATTGTATTCAAAATCATAATAAGCAAATGCCTGTGTGAGCGGATCCATTGCTGAATGACAGCCACTGCATGAATTCATAAATAAACGACTATCTCCGCCAGGACTACGGCTCACATCTTGTCTGATCCTATCTGGAGCACGGCTGGTATCTTTTAATGCTTCCAGATCAGTACATAAATGATTAATTAAAGTGAAACGAAACATGGCTCTGTTGGTGCCATCAATAAAAAATGATTTTGCTGCCGCTCTGGTTGTAAAAATGCCAGCTGTAGCTTCAACAGGCAAGCCTGTTTTGGCTGATTGTTCAGTGGCGACAAGCTGTTCTTTTAAGTTAATATCCTGTGCTTCAAGTGCCTGATAATGCGCATTGTTATCTATGGCATAATCAGGCAGACCTAAATTAGCATGACCTATATACAAAATATCGGCAGATAATACTTCTCTAAAGTCAACGTCATCCCGAACCATACCAATAACAGTCGCACTGTAATCATTGAGTGTTGCATAAATATTTGCTTGTTCATTGGTCCATGGGGTTGCCCAGTTTTTTAATGTCACTGTATAAAAGTTTGGATTTTCCATCGCAATATAAGCAGCTTCTTTTATATGTCCTGCTGATATTTTTGTCAGCATTTGTTCAAGTACATCACTAGAGGGAGGAATGCCTGTTAATTTTATGTGAATTCTATAGGCTTGATCTTTTTCATTTGCAATACTAAAGTCTGAACTCAAGCTGAATGTCAGTGCAATTAATATACAGTGTAAATTATTTTTCTTGAATAGGTATTTAAACCTTTCTGTAAAATATCGCACCTTCGGTTACTCCTGTTCACAAGTTTGAATGATTCATGTAATTAAAGTATGAATTTGTAAATTATTTTATATATTTATGTGAAATTTTACTATAAATTATTTTTATTTGGTAGTACCATTGGCGCAATCGTCAGCTTAAGCGCGGTTTGTAGGGCTTTTGTTCTATCAGGTTTATTTTTAATAAATATAGTTTGTAAAATAGTTTAATAGCATTTTTTATCAATATTAGGATTGTTCTTGTCGTGAATTATCATTTTTTGCCTTTAGTTTTTATACTTTTCTTCATAGGGTGTGGTGGAGATAGTTTATTAAATGAGGATGAACAAGCGCCTGATCCTGTTGTTCAGCAAACACCTTTCGCCTACGTAAAAAGGATTGGTTTTTCTGTTGATAAAATGTTAATGATGGAAGGGGCTTCCTTAGCGGCTTTTAATCCAGGCGCCGCTTTATTTTTACAACTAAATAGTTCAACAAACTCACCACCTATTAATATTACCGATAGTGCATTTACTAATGGGCTGTCAGTTGAACCTTATGATGTTAAAGATGTTGAAACGTCACATGATGGCAGGTTTGTCATTTTTGCGATGCGCGCACCTGAAATAAAAGATGCGGATGAAGATGAACAACCGACGTGGAATATCTGGCAATATGAAATCAACTCAGCTGCGCTAACGCGCCTGATCCAATCAGACCTGCAGGCTGAACAAGGTCATGACACTTCTCCTTACTACTTACCTGATGGGCGAGTCGTTTTCAGTTCAACCCGACAAAGCACAAATAAGGCGACTTTACTTGATGAAGGTAAGCCTCAATATCAAGCGTTGGATGACCAACTTAAGCAAAAGTCGTCTGTTTTACATATTATGGATGCAGATGGTAGCAATATTAATCAGATATCATTTAATCAAGGCAATGACTTTAACCCCATAGTGTTGTCTACAGGTAAAATTTTATTTACTCGGTGGGAGCAAAGGGGAATAAATAGTGGCATGAGTCTGTATCAGATTGATTCTGACGGAAAGCACTTAGAATTGGTTTATGGTCGACACTCTCACGACCAAAATGATCAGCAGGTTCAATTTATTCAGCCAAGGGAAATGCCTGATGGCAGGGTTCTCGTTGGCGTTAAACCCATCGTACAAACTACTTTGAGTACCAACTTTGTTTTAATTAATATTCAAGCATATATAGATAACCTGCAAGCAGTGGATCAAAATTCAGGTTTAACTGGTCCGGCACAATCCAATGCATTATTTGCATCGAGTCCTCTAGATGAAAATTTATCTTTGCAAGGGCAGTTTAATATGGCTACCCCCTTATATGACGGCAGCAAACGTATTCTAATGGGTTGGAGTCAATGCAGGATCATTGACCCAGTATTAGAAGGTAATTACCTACCTTGTACTGAAGAATTACTGTTGCGCGAAGGGATAGAATCAGCTCCGTTGTTATTTGGTATTTGGATTTATGATCCTGTGACACAAACACAGCGTCCTTTAGTATTACCTGAAGAAAACAGCATTTACACCGAAGTTGTTTCACTGGAACAAAAACCATACCCCTTAAGCACTCAAGTGCCTTCTGATGTAGCATTAAAGAGTGCTAATCAGGGATTAGTCCATATCCGTAGTGTTTATGATTTTTCAGGTCAGGACATGGCTGAACCAGATTTAGTAACTGTCAGCAACCCAATGTTAAGTACGAGAAATGAACGCCAAGCCCATTTTTTGCGTATTATTAAACCGGTTTCGATACCAGATTCAGATGAATATCCATTTACAAATGCAGCTTTTGGCCGTAGTCGAGGTCAGTTAATGCGAGATATTTTAGGTTACGTTCCGATAGAGCCTGATGGTTCAGTGAGTTTTAAAATGCCGGCGGATCTTGCATTTTCAATTGAAGTGCTAGATCAAAAAGGACAGCGTATCTCACAGCGTCATGATAGCTGGTTGCAGTTGGCTCCTGGTGAAATTCGTCAATGCAATGGGTGCCACACCGCTCAAAATACTCTACCTCATGGACTTATTGACCGTGGTACCCCATCAATTAATTTAGGGGGCGCTGAAAATAGTGCTTTTGCTGGCAGTGATCCAGATATTTTGGCTATGGCGGGTGAAACCATGGCACAAGCCAAGTCACGGATTTTTGGCCGTCAGTCTTTATCTGCAGATTTAAATTATGTGGATATATGGAGTGACCCTACACAACGTACGCCAGATCAGGCCAAGGACTTAACGTATGCAGATCTAAATACAGCAAAACCTGTCTCTGATGAATGTGCCCAAAATTGGCAAAACCAATGCCGCATCACTATTAACTTTCCAACTCATATACAAACATTATTTGAGCTACCTAGGCCTATTTTTGATACCGATGGCATAACGGAAATTGAGCAAAACCGTTGTACAAGTTGCCATAGTAATACAAATGACGATGACGAGCTTAAAATCCCAGCCGCACAATTAGATTTAAGAGGGCAAGATTCAAATGAAAATAGTCAACATAGCATTGCTTATAGAGAGTTACTTTTTAACGATAATGAACAAGAAATTATTGATGACATTCTCATAGATAAATTAGTGCCAATGCTCGATGCCGATGGCAACCCAGTTTTTGAAACTGAGGAAAATGGTGATTTAATCTTAGATACAAATGGTCAACCGATCCCTGTCATGCAAACCGTATCGATTCAACCAAGTTTATCGGTTGCAGGAGCAAAATCAAGCCCCCGATTTTTCAATTTATTTGAACCTCAAGGAAGCCATTTTGATTACCTAACTCCAGCAGAACTCAGGTTGATTTCTGAGTGGCTAGATATAGGCGCCCAGTATTACAATAATCCATTTGATGCACCGGCTAATTGATATGATCAAATTCAAACATGTATTACAGGGCTTATTTTTTGTGTTGTTATCTTTGTATTTTAAAGCGTCTGCAACAGAAACAGGCTTTATGAAAGTACAAATAGCAGAACCTTATATTGAATTGCATACAGGGCATGGTCGCGGCTACCCCATCTTTTATGTAGCGGAAAACCAAGAATGGATAACCATAATTAAACAACATACAAACTGGTATTTAGTGCTATTAGAAAATGGAAAGAAAGGTTGGGTTACTCAGGAAGCTTTAGCACAAACACTTGATCAAAACGGTGAAACTTTGGTTTTGTCACACACAGATCAAAAGGGTTTTAGCCAAAGGCAATTTGAATTTGCAACTACTGCTGGTGTACTAGAAGGTGCATCATCATTAGGTGTTTCAGCGGCTTGGCAATTTACAGCAAACTTGGCATTAGAGCTTCAATATACTGAAGCGCTTGGTAATGTATCTGAAAATAAAATTACCAGTATCGCATTAACACATCAAGCATTTCCTCATTGGCGATTTTCCCCTTATGTATCGTTAGGGGCTGGCATCATAAATACAAAACCACGAAGCCCATTAATAGGCCATTCAGATGAAAACCGAAAATCGGATACATTAGCCGCAGCTGTCGGTGTTAAAACGTACTTAATGCGCAATTTTGTATTAACCCTGGAATATAAAAACTATCGGGCGTTAACAACCCGAGATAACACTGAGGAATTAGAAGAATGGAAAGCAGGATTTGCAGTCTTTTTTTAATATTTGGCACATTGTTACAGCCTGCTTTTGCAAGCGAAACACTAAATGATGACGATAAAGCCGCTAATATTGAAGTGCCGCTAATCGACCCTGATATTGAACGCCGAGACATAAATGAATCTGAAATTAATGTTGATGATTTTGAGTTTGGCGTTTTTGGAGGTGTGCTTAATATTGAAGACTTTGGTACTAGCAGCTTACTTGGAGCAAAGTTGACTTATCATATTAGTGAAACGCTTTTTACTCGGCTGAGCTATGGTCAGTCAACTGCTGGTACTACTAGCTATGAAAGGCTCAGTGGGGGCTCAAACTTATTAACTCAAGATGAACGTGAGTTTCGTTATTATGATCTTGGGTTAGGTTATAGCCTTAACGGTGAAACTTTTATAACCAAGGATTTAACATTTAATTCTGCAACTTATTTTCTATTAGGCGCTGGTAGTACTGAGTTCGCTGGAGATAGTCGCTTCACTGTGAGTTTCACCGCAGGGTATCGTATTTTATTATCTGATAATTTCACGCTTCATTTTGATATGACAGATCATGTTTTTGATAGTGATATTTTAGGTGCAGAAAAAACAAGTCATAACTTAGCATTTTCGCTTGGTTTCAGTGGGTTCTTCTAAAGGGTGTTTTATATGAGTCAAAATTTCAGAAATAAACTCATGTGTATTGGTTTATTGATTGGCTGTATTTTTAATAGTTATGCCGATCAAGCTAAAAGTGCTGCAGCTGATTTTACGCTAAAAAGTCAGTCAGGTGAAAACCTACGTCTACAAGAAATGCGTGGCGAGGTGGTATTAATTAATTTTTGGGCATCTTGGTGCGGGCCTTGTCGTCAAGAAATGCCTTATTTAGAAAAAATCCAACAAAAATATCATGACTTAGGGTTCACCGTATTAGGGATCAACGTTGAGGAAGATAGTACGGCCGCAAAAGCACTACTCAAAGAATTATCGGTTTCCTTTCCAATTTTATTTGATGATAAAAATACGGTTAGTGAAATGTATAAAGTTGATGCTATGCCGATGACTGTGCTAGTTGATAGAGACGGTTATCAACGTTATTTACACCGTGGTTACCAGAGCGGAGATGAGGTTAAATATCAAAAGATAATTAAGGCATTACTACGTGAATAACTTAAACGAAAAGGGTGTTTATCAGCAGCGATATAGCAAGCCTATGTTTTCTGTCAAAGCTGTAATTAACTTGATCCATAAAGAATATTAGGGGTTATTACATGAATAACACAAAAGCTAAATGCATGGTTTTAGCAAGTATATTGCTAGCATGTTCTGGATGTTCAACCAGCATAAAACCTTGGGTTAAACCTTATGAGCGAAACAACCTTGCAGATCCGGTAATGAACTGGCAACTCGATCCTATTGCCAGTGCCTATATTCACCATGTATTTCAAGCCAGAGAAGGAGCGCGGGGCGCTGAAGGTACATCGGGTGGTGGTTGTGGTTGTAATTAATCCAGTTAAAAATATGAATGGTGAATATATGAAGGTGAAATATCTTATTTTTACCGCTCTTTTTATCGTTGTTTTTATGACGTTATCAAGCAATGCCGCAGTACTACCCGAAGATAGAGCCGATGCCATGTACCACAGTTACCAAGGTGGCGGCATGTCGATTGACGGGCCATCAATTTTGCTACGTAAAAAAATAGGCAAGAGCGTTTCTGTTTCCACAAATTATTATATTGATATGGTCAGTAGTGCTTCAATTGATGTTTTAGCAACCGCAAGTCCTTATAAAGAAGAGCGAAAAGAACACTCTTTATCGGTTGATTATTTACATGATAAGACTGTGTTGAGTCTGGGTTATAGCCAATCAAAAGAAAGTGATTTTGATGCAAAGTCATTACACTTTGATGTGAGCCAAGACTTCTTTGGTGATTTAACAACATTAAGTTTTGGATTTTCAAAAGGGAATGACGAAATAAGTCAAAACGGCAATGAAACTTTTAAAGAAACCGCAACCAGAGCTAATTACCGCTTAGGACTAAGTCAGGTGGCGACCAAGAACTTGGTATTAGGGATGAATCTTGAAGCGATCACTGATGAAGGTTATTTAAATAATCCTTATCGTAGTTATCGTTATCAAGATGCAAATTCTGCAACTGGATTTAGTTATGCAACTGAAATATATCCAAATACACGAACAAGCAATGCAGCGTCTCTAAGAGCCCGTTACTTTTTACCTAATAAAGCAGCTATTTATGCAAATGCTCGGGTATTTTCTGATACCTGGGGTATAGATGCCAATACTTATAAATTAGGTTATAGCCAAAGTTTCATGAATAACTGGTTAATGGACTTTCATCTTAGGCATTATTCACAAACATCGGCTGATTTCTACCGTGATTTATTTGATCGTCAAGATCAATTTAACTTTATGGCCAGAGATAAAGAAATGAGTACATTTAATGATTTATCTATTGGGTTAACGACGCGATACTTATTTAAAATTTCGAGTGCACCTTGGATAAAATCAAGTTCAATTAATTTATCCATTGATCATATTCAATTTGATTATGAAAATTTTCGCAATGTATTGGCTGAGCAACAAATGGGTACTGAACCATTTTACAGTTTTTCGGCCAATGTGATCCGCTTTTATGTTTCACTTTGGTATTAGGGTAAACAATGAAATTTAAATTACTAACATTATTAATGATGCTGAGCTTTCACAGTTATGCCGAACAAGAATTGAGCATAAAAGATGAAATAGCAGCTTTGAAAAAACAAGTAATAGCACTTAATAGAGATTTATTTATTTTAGAAGAAGATTTACTTTATCCTGCAAGTACACAAGTCGCAGTTTATTTGGCTATGGATGTCGGGCAATATTTTCAACTGGACTCAATTGAATTAAAAATTGATGGCAACTCAACAACTCATTATCTATATACCGAAAAACAACTTAACGCCTTGTATAAAGGCGGTGTACAACGTTTATATTTAGGTAATGTCAGTCAAGGTGAGCATGAAATAACAGCCTTTTTTATTGGTACAGGCCCGAATAAACGTGAATACAAGCGCGCTACAACAGCTAAATTTATTAAAACACAAGATGCTAAAGCAATAGAGCTTAAAATTGTAGATTCAACCGGCAAAGAACAAGCTGAATTTTTGGTATCTGAACTGTGATTGAATGTGACGCGACCAAAACGGTTTATGCCTTATGAGTTTTTCCACTGTGATAAAAATACTGGCTGTAAATTGTTTTAGCTTATGTATATGTTCAAATATATTTGCAACTGAGACTGCATCGGAAGATTTAAATCGGGTTGTTGATCCTCGATATGGCACTATTTTATTTGAATATTATCAAGGAAATTACCAAGCAGCTCTGACATTGCAAGCGATTGCAGAGTATAAAAGTCCTCTAGCGCATCAAGGTGTTGCCCCTGAATTATTAAAAGGGGGTATGAGTTTGAAATATGGGTTGTTGTCGCAAGCTCATGACATTTTTAAAACCTTATTAAATTCAGCTGAAGATCAAACGATACTTTCTGCTGCCTGGTTTTATACTGGGAAAATGCATTATCAAGCTGAAGACTTTAAATCGGCAGCTGCAGCACTATCACAGGTAACTGATGCATTGGCGCTTAAATTTTCCGATGAATTTCATTATATGAAAGCGCAATTGGCAATTAAAAATAATGATGAGATAGGCTATAAGAATGAAAAATCTCAAATCAGCGCCCAACATGATTATCATGAGTATATTGAACATAATGCCTTGTTAAAACAATTGGTACTCAATGATGCTGTGGATACGAATATTGAAAAAATAACGCAACAAAATACAAATTTAATGCAGAAAAAAAAGTTAACGGCTGAAATGTTAGCCTTACAAAACAGAAGTTACTTAGCATTAGGGTTTGCATTTATTAAGCAAGGTGATAACCAAAATGCGATAAAGACTTTTAAACATATCAGTATGAAATCTCATTTAATTGAACCTGCCTTACTGGGTTATGGGTGGGCGTTAAATAACATGCATGAATATGATAAAGCGCGCAATGTTTTAGCACAGCTGACAAGCTCTGAAATTCTCACCCCTTATGTGCAGGAAGCATTATTGGTTCAAACTTATAGTTACCAACAGCAAGGGGACTTACAAGCTGCACAGCATAAACTCATTATTAGTATTAATCGTTTCGAAGAATATAAAGCTGAATTAAGTCAAAAGTTAGTTACTTTAAACAAGCTGTCATGGCGTCAGATTTATGATGATATCAGAGAGTTTGAAAGTTCTAAAAACAATGCTCTAGGATTAAACGAAATTTTATCGGGGCAAGGCTTTCAGTCTAATTTAGCGCAATTAGAGTTGCTTTATGCTCTGAAACAGCAGCTTAAAACTCAGTTACAACAGATTGGCAGTTTTAAGGCATTGCTGGATGATAAAGCAATGAATACACAAATTAGATTGCACGCTTTAAAGAAAAAAACGTTGCAAACACAAGTTGATTATCTGCTTGAAAAACGCAATGGGCTAATGAGTAAAGTAAATAATGCTATCAAAAAACAAGATGCAGAAGCGTTTTTTACGCCATCGCAACTTAGCTTGAAAAAAAGGCTTGATAGCACCAAAGTCGTTTTAGCTCAGTTACCTGAAGGTAAGTTTGTTGATTTTGAATCGCGCGTTTCTAGAGTACAAGGGCGTTTAATTTGGCAGGCACACCAAGATTTTTCAGCGAGAAGTTGGCAGGCAAAAAAAGATATTAAACACCTTGATAATTTTATGGCGCAACTACAAAAACAAAAATCTCAGTTATTCAAAAGTATAGATACTGCACAAGACATGAGTGATGAATTGTCCAGAATTAAAAAAATACAACTTAGAGTAGATACGCACTTTAATAAAAATAATCACATTATAAATAGATTAGAAACAAAATTAAAAAAGGCTTTCATAACATATTATGCACAAAGAAAAACGGATCTTGAACAGGCAATTGTACAAGCCCAATTATTAAATATTCAAATGCAAGATCAATCATTTTCTAAGACCATTTCTCCTGAACATGAGCTTGATAAACAATCATCTTCATCGGAGACGTTATAATGCCTTATTTAAGTTTGCTATTCGCTTTATTTTTAACCGGTTGTAGCCTCAGTTCAGAGCAACCAGTGGAAAAACCATCTACTTTAGCAGACCTAAGTTTTTCAGTGGAACCAGCGGTTATTAGTGTTATTCAGCCTCCGTCATTATCGCAACTGAAAGCTGATTATCAAGCATTGCTAACCCTTAGCCAAGATCCCAAATTAACCGAACAGTTACGTTATCGGTTAGCTGAGCTTGAATTAATGCAAAATGAGTTTGACCAAGAACAAGGTCGTAAAATACCTTCTGATGACTTTGGTTATTATGATCAGGCTATTAAGTCATATCAAAAATTAATTCAATCATATCCAAATAGTGAACACAGGGAACACTTATTATACCAACAAGCTAAAGCATTTGAATTGCAAGGAAAAACAGATAAAAGTTTTACTGTGTTAGGCCAGTTGATCTCCGATTTTCCTAATAGTATTTACGCTGTAGAGCTTTACTTTAGACGCGGTGAGGTTTTGTTTAATCAAAAATTATTTGATGAAGCTGCTCAATCATATGCAGCAGTGATAAATTTTGGCGTACAGTCACCTTATTACCAAAGTGCATTATATATGCGAGCTTGGTCTGAATTTAAACTTGAGGATCATACACGGGCATTGCATTCATTTACCCAACTTTTAGATGCAAGTTTATCTACGGTTGATGGTAATAATATTGTGTTAGCTAAACTACCTAAATCTCAACGTGAATTAGTAAAAGGTGCCCTAAAGGTCATGAGCTTGATTTTCTCATATCAGCAAGGTGAAACAACGCTCGCACAATATT
Source organism: Pseudoalteromonas denitrificans DSM 6059 (assembly GCF_900112265.1). Lineage (GTDB taxonomy): Bacteria > Pseudomonadota > Gammaproteobacteria > Enterobacterales > Alteromonadaceae > Pseudoalteromonas > Pseudoalteromonas denitrificans. The sequence goes on from NZ_FOLO01000061.1 coordinate 16,534, forward strand.
TTGATAGTCAAAGTAATCGTCACTATGAATATTTGAATTATCAGGCGTTAGCGGATTTATATTTAGAAAAAAAACGTTTTAATGATAGTGCACAGGTACTAGGTGCTTTTGCAAACCGTTATGCCGTACATCAGCAAGCACCAGCGTTTATGATTAAACAAATTGAGGTTTATACTCAGGGAAAATCTTCTAGATTAGCGACCCAACAAAAACTTAACTTTGTAACACGATATGGTTTGAAAGGACCATATTTTTCAAACTGGGCAGTCGCAGAACAATTAGAAATACGAGATGATTTACAGCAATTTTTAACACAAATTGCCTATAAGCAATATCGTAATGCACAAAAACAAACCGAAGCTAGGGTACAAAAAATAGCGTTTGCTAAAGCCGCAAACTGGTTAGCAGAATTAGCTGAAACGATGGTGTTTAATGTAAATAATCGCATGAGTGACGACAATGTAAAGGAAGTATCATTCTTGTTGGCTGAAAGTTTATTTGCAAGTGAGCAATATATTAAAGCCATTGCGGTTTATGCGCCTTTAGCATATGAAAATACTGATTATAAAAATCGTGCTGAAGCTGGTTATGCCACGCTACTTTCATATAAAAAGCATCTTAATCTACTGGTTGATAATCACAGTGAAATGAGTGGTGAAGTTCAAAGTTTAATGGTTGAACAAGAGCTTAGTGCCAAAAAGTTTATAAAAACCTTTGCTTCTGATGTAAGAGCGCTTGCGGTTTTAGACAATGTAATGACAAAACAGTTTGATGAAAAACGTTATATAGAAGCCATAAAAAGTGCTAAACAATTGTTAACTTGGGTACCTAAAGCTGAACAAAAACAGCAACTATCGGCGCACTTAATTATTGCTCATGGGTTATTTAATACAAATGACTTTCAAGCGTCTGAACAAGCATATAGTCAAGTATTAAGTCTTTATTCTCTTTCGGATGAACGCATAAAAATACTTGAAGAAAATCTTGCTGCCAGTATTTATAAGCAAGCAGAGACAAAGTTAGAATTGGGAATGACCGCTCAGGCAATACAGCTCATGTTAGCCGTTATCGATAAAGTCCCTAACGCCAGTATTCGTTCTGTGGCACAATATAATATTGTACAATATTTATATCAATTAAAACAATTTGAACAAGCGGATTTTTGGTTAAACGATTATCAAACACGTTTTAGTTTAGATGCAAAATCTAAAGACATCACTGCACAATTAGCAGATATTTATGTTCAAGATGAACGCTGGTTACTTGCCGCAAAAAAATATTATCAATTATCTAAACAAGACTCTGATCCACAAACTCGCAGGAAATCACTCTATTTATCTGCGCAGTATTTTGAAAAGGGTTCAAATCAAGATCAAGCACGCTTAAAATATAGAGAATATGCTCACGCTTATGAGCAGCCTTTTGACTTAGCAATTGAAGTGCGTTTTAAATTAAGTGAAATTTACTTAAAAACGAATGAACACAGTAAGCGTAGGTTTTGGTTAAATAAGCTGATACAGGCAGACAAAAATGCAGGCGAACATAGCACAGAGCGTTCCACTTATTTAGCCGCTATGAGCTCTGAGGTTTTTGCAAAAGATGCCCAGTATATATTTAATCGAATTAAACTGACCTTACCCTTAAAAAAGAGTCTTAAACGGAAAAAGCTGAGTTTACAAAAAGCCCTTAAAGCATATCAAAAAACAGCCAGTTATGGCGTCGCACAATTTAGTACCCTCGCAAGCTATCAAATTGCAAAAATTTATACCCAATTGGCAACTGATTTATTCAAATCCCAAAGGCCCAAAGGGCTTGATGAATTAGCACTGGAACAATACAACATTTTATTGGAAGAACAAGCATATCCATTTGAGGATAAAGCAATTTTAATACATGAGTCGAATATTAAACATATTGAGCAGGGTATTTATGATACTTGGGTAAAACGCAGCTTTACTGATTTAGCGGATTTAATGCCGGGCCGATATAACAAGGTTGAACTCACGGAGAGCAAGCAAAATGTTATTTTTTAATATGGAATTTAATAACCCTAAAACAGGTTTAATTTTTTTAATTACATGTGTGCTTGGCTGTCAAAACATTCCCCAAGGTATTAAACCTGCAACTGAAACAATTAAAGTGACTCAGAATGGGTCGCCTAAACCGCAGTCATTAGCACAACAGGCATTGACAAGTAACAATCAGTATTTATCAAGATCTGTAGTGATTTCAACTGCAGCAAAAGCAGAGTTTGAACGTGCAGTGGCATTATTAGCAAACAATGAACTATCACTAGCAAAAAGCGCTTTTGAAAGCTTAAGTCGCACTGTGCCCTTGTTATCGGGTCCGTGGCTAAAGTTAGGGGATATAGCCGTAAAACGACAACAGCCTGATATTGCGATTGCTTTATACCAAACTGCATTAGATAAAAATAAACATAACTATTTTGCTCGAAATCGATTAGCGCTTTTATATAGACAACAGGGGTTATTTAAAAAAGCCGAAAATGAATATCAGCAAGCGCTGGCCAGTTGGCCTGGCTTTAACATCGCTAGATTAAACTTAGGTATATTATATGACTTATACCTAGGACATAAACCTGAAGCGCTTGAACAATATCGTTTATACCAAAAGTTAAACACTTTACAGGGGCATAAGTTGAATAAACAAGTTAAGGGCTGGGTCGCAGACTTATCACGACAGGTTGCAAACCAAGCCGTAAAGTCAGAAGAGCAAGATAATGGTTAAATTATATAATTTACAGCTGGTTTTTATCGTTATGGTTCTAAGTCTTAGTATGAAGGTAAAAAGTAGTGAAAATGATGAGGATTTTAAACAAACATCAAGCGTACTTAAAATAGAAACGACAATACAAAGTTCTCAACATTTACCTCAGTTTTTATCAATTGTTCCTTGGAGAGTGCGTTATCAAAGTGAGCCTAAAGTTGATCATATTAGCAAAATATTAGCAAAACAATTTAAGCCGATAGAACCACAGGAATTAAGAGCGCAACTGAAAATAAAACAATAAGGTTTGCAGTGAAAAATGCGACAGACTTATCTGAATTTTATTAGATGAACTACACAGTGAAACACGATTATTAATTTAAATAATGAAACATTTTAGATCAGGTTATTAGGAAAAGTTATGGAATATTACAATACAGCAATACGTTTTTTTCAAGATGGCGGCCCATTTATGTTGCCAATTTCACTTGTTTTGGCAATTGGTTTAGCAATTGCATTTGAACGCATGTTATTTTTAGCATCGTCTAAGCGAGCCAATAAGCAAGCGTTAATAGCACTTCAACCTTTGTTAGGCAATCGTGATTATGATGCCATTAAACAATATGCACAAAACAATTCATCTGCCATTGCTAATATTATTGCTTCGGGTATAACACGTTTGTCACACAGTAAAAGGCGTGAAGATATTGAATATGCGATGGAAGAAAGTGTGCTTGAGGTTATGCCAAGATTAGAACAACGCACCTCTTATTTAGCAACCTTAGCAAATATCGCGACATTACTAGGCCTGTTAGGCACCATTATAGGTTTGATCGCGGCATTTTCGGCCGTTGCGAATGCGGACCCAGCTGAAAAAGCATCTTTGTTATCTCAGAGTATTTCTATTGCGATGAATACCACGGCCTTTGGACTGATCGCAGCCATTCCCTTATTACTATGTCACTCAGTGTTACAAAGTAAAACGACTCAGATCATTAACAGCATGGAAATGACAGGTGTTAAATGCCTTAATTTATTATCTGTGCGATATGAAATGGGTAACAAAACACGTAGTTCAGATTAATTTAGGGGTTTAGCATGTTTCGTAAATCACGTATTGAACGAGAAGATCCCGAGTTAGACATTACCTCATTTATGAGCTTAATGATTGTACTAGTACCGGTATTATTGGTGATGATGGTATTTTCGCATATCACTATACTCGATTTGAAATTACCACAGGTGGGCACTGGCGACAGTGCTTCACAGCAAAAAATAAAACAATTAGAGCTTGTGGTATCAACGAATGCATTAGTGTTGAATTACCCTCAAGGGATCTTGCTTAAATCTATTCCTTTAACTGAAAGTGGCTACGATTACCCGTTGTTACAACAAGCATTAAAAGAAGTGAAATTTTTATTAAGTGAACAACATATTGTTAAAAAAAATATAAATTTATTACTGACTCCAGAAATAGATTATCAAACAATCGTTACCTTAATGGATACCATACGTTCTTACCAAACTGTGGTTGCGGCATCTTTAGTTAATGCTGAGTTATTTCCTGATATTTCTTTAGGCGATGCACCCGATACGGCTTTAAATATGGCTAAGACTGAAAAAGAGCAGGCATTATGAAAAAATCAGTACGCGCTTTGAGAATGGAACGCCATCATAAACGCATGAAAAAAACGTCAAAATTAAGTCTGGTGTCTTTAATGGATATTTTCACCATTTTAGTGTTTTTTTTAATCGTAAATTCTTCCAGTGTACAAGTTATTGAATCGAATAAAACCATTAAGTTACCAGCTTCTGTTGCTAAAAGTTTACCTAAAGAAACTTTATTGCTGTTAGTGAATGATAAAGATTTAATGTTGCAAGGCAAAAAATTGATAGCTGTTAGTGAAGTTTTACACTCAAACCAAGAAACGATTAGTGTGCTATTACAAGAGCTTGCCTACCATAAAGCAAAAAAAAGCCGTGCTAGTGCCAAGAATAAAAGTATAGAAGGTGCCATCACCATTATGGGTGATAAGGAAATTGAATATAAATTATTGAAAAAAATCTTGCTCACCTGTTCCAATGCTGGTTTTGGTGATATTGCTTTAGCGGTTGAGAAAACGCAGGAGCAAATTGAATGAAACAAGTTATCGCTGAAAATAATCAATTGATTTGGTTTGATTACGAGGCAAATAATAAAAGTTTTACGCGTATCACAATGACTTTTTTGGGCTTAACAATTGTATTTGCTATGGTGGTTAAATTAACTCAGTTGCCTGAAATAACACGTGCAAAAAAAGAAAAAATACCAGTTCAGTTAACCCAATTTATTGACCGTATTAAAATTGTGCCAAAGCCAAAGCCAAAGCCAAAGCCAAAAGCAGAAGTAAAGAAACAAACAACCGTACCAAAAATAAAGCAAAAACCTGATGTTGCAAAAAAAAGTAAGAAGATGAAGCCCGCAGTTAAAGTGAAAGAAAAAGCACTTGAAAAGGCAAAAGATAAGGCCAAACGATCCGGATTATTAGCGCTTGCGGATGATCTGGCTTTAATGAGAGATTCTCTTGACTTTGCCCCTTTGGTTCAAGCCAAAAAATTAAATAAAATTGAACCTAAGGCAATTAAAACTGAGCGTGTGATGCTTGCTAAAAAAATGCCTTTGAAAAGCACTGGATTAGATCAAGGTCAATTATCACAAACACGTTTAGCGAGTACTGCTTTAGCGCAAAGAAACCTAGTTGCATTAGCAGCTGAGGTATCTGATGATGTTGAGGCGCAATATGATGAGCTTGATCAAGACAGGAGCAATGCCAAGGAGCAGCGTAAAATTGATTCCATTCGACAGGTGTTAGATAAAAATAAAGGGGCTATTTATACCTTATATCGACGGGCATTACGTAAAGATCCAAGTTTAGAAGGCAAGGTTACAATTGAATTAGTGATTGAAGAAAATGGTTCAGTCTCTATGTGTCAAATACTGTTAAGTGAATTAAATAATCCAGAGATTGAACGTAAACTTATTTCACGAATTAAATTAATAAATTTTGGTGCCAACTTAGGTAGCCAAACAAGGTTAAATTATTCGTTTAATTTTTTACCTTTTTAATCAGCTTGTTATCAAATAAAAACATGGATGTTACGCTCTAAGATAAGCTAAGTTCTGCTGAATTTATTATTATTAATTTAAATACATAATAACTTCATATGATACAGGTGAGCCTGCTTATATTTGATTCTTATAGTTGACTATGCCTATAAAAATTGAATGGAGAAAATTAAGATTTTCTGATGTTTACCTGCTTTATTCTTACAGTTCAGTCACTTATATAAATTCAAATATGAGTTTTTATTATCTGTTAATAGAAATTCGACATCATTTATGTATTGATTCAAACTTATTGAAATAGAATGCTAACTCGGTTGGGTTGGATCTATTGAATGAACCTAATTTGTGATTAGAGTTATAAACCGAATCTTTTAGCAATAAAACATAAACAAAACTACCTTATATTTTGATTTAACATATACTGTATGAATAAACAGTGCTTAAAGGGTGTTAAATGAAAGTTATTCCAATTTATATTGATGCGGGGATTTGTGGTTTTGAATCTCCGGCTGCTGAGTATAAAGAGTTAGGATTATCATTAGATCAATTACTGATAAAACATCCAAATGCTACTTTTATTGGCATCGCATCAGGGCAATCTATGCAAGGTGTTGGTATTTTTGATGGTGATTTATTATTGGTTGATAGAGCCGAAAATCTAAGGTGTGGCGATGTCATAGTTGCGAATTTAAATGGTGGTTTTGTATGTAAACTATTAGATAAAACCAATGCTTTATTGTTATCAGCTTCACCTGTGCACCCCCCTGTAAAATTGAATCAGACAGATGAATTTCAAGTTGAAGGTGTTGTTACTCGTTCAATTCGTTTGCATCGCCAAGCCAGTGAATTATTGCAATGTTTGCCTTAGTTGATGCGGTATCTTTTTATGCCAGTGCCGAAAAAGTATTTGATCCAGCGATCCGTAATAAACCAGTTGTTGTACTTACTAATAATGATGGTTGTATATGTGCTGTATGCCCGATTGCAAGAAAACTAAATATTCCTAAGTTTCAGCCTTATTTTAAAGTAAAAGGCTATTTAGCAAAACATAATGTGGTGATACGTTCATCAAATTATGAGCTTTATGCCGATTTAAGTGAAAAAATGATGAATATTGTCGGTCGATATTGTGATAATCAGTATGTTTATAGCATTGACGAGTCTTTTTTGCAGTTTACGGGGTTTAAACGTTTAGTTGATGATTGGCATGAATATGGGCATAACATTAGGCTGGCGGTATGGAGGGAAGCAAAATTACCCGTTGGCGTAGGTTTTGGTACGACACCTACGCTTGCTAAAGCGGCTAATCACGCTGCTAAGAAATTATCTGGATACAATGGTGTGGCTATTATTGATAATGAAGCAAGTCGACAAGAAATATTAACTAAGATGAAAGTGACGGACGTTTGGGGAATAGGCACTCGGTTAGGTAAAAAACTTCAACTTATGGGTATTCATACTGCACTAGATTTGGCTAATTGTAATGCAAGAGATATGGGGCGGCTTTTTAGTATTGTTATTGAACGCACTATCAGTGAGTTAAATGGTATCCAATGTTTAAGTTGGGATGATATAAAACAAGTTAAAAAGGAGATTTTTTCAAGCCGAAGTTTTGGTAAGCGCATCACTCATATAGAAAGTCTACAATCAGCATTAGCTGCACATTGTAATATTGTTGCACGAAAATTAAGACGACAAAAGTCACTCACTAAACGTATTGTCATTTTTGCTTCAAGCTCACCTCACGAAAATAATTATTATAAAAAATTCTTTATGCATGACTTTGCAGTCGCAACATCAGATACATGTATCATTACCAAGGCTATGAACTATATTTTACCGTCTTTGTTTCAACCAGGCGTGCGTTTTTATCGTTGTGGTGTGGGGGCTATTGAACTGGAGACAGCGCAATTTATGCAAATGGATATGTTTAATATAAATAAAGATAAACCAGAGTTAATGGCCTGTTTTGACAAGATAAACAACAGGTTTGGTCAAGGGACATTAAAACTCGCTTGTGAGAAAAGTGCCGTATCATGGCAAATGAAGCGATATTTTTTGTCGCCTCAATTCACCAGTCGCTGGCGGGATATTCCTAAAATATATTGTAAATGATCATTTATATTCATTTTTGTATGAGCTGAACTACTTGCTAGGCTTAGAGTACTTGGCAAATGTCCTCTAATGTACATGTGATAGACCATACATTTTTATAACCAAAACGTTTTAATTGCTCTGTTGATAAAATAGCCCTAACACCAGATGCGCAGTGAATAAAAATTGCTTTCTCAGAATTAGGGTATAGCTCAAGCATTTTCATTTCTAATATACCTCTGGGTATATTCATTGTATTACTTGCTGATTTATGCGCATATTCTATGGACTCTCTCACATCAATAATAATGCCATTCATTTTTTTGCATAAAGTTAAAGCTTCATCAGCAGTAATACAGTTCAGCGATTTTTGTGCTTGCATAACGACTTGGGGTACAGTTTTTAACATAATAAACCTTTTAAAATAACGTCATAAACATTAAAGAATTTAGCTCTGTTGATAAAAAAGGCCGAGGCTTTAATCTCAAAAGCGCTACCCATCTAATTTCATATCTTAGAAATTGATATTAGTCTTTCATTATATTTTAAATTGCTAAATTAGATATTGCTAATGTATATTAAAGCAGTATGATGAACAACTAATTTTGAAATGAGGTCACTTTCAAAATTTATAACATTGAGTAGGTAAATGGCGTAAATATTTAATAGGAGGTAATACTTAATGAAAGAGCAGGTAAATTTTACTACTAGGTTCGTGCATTCAGTACTTTCAAGTAAAATACCGATATTTATGCTTATTTTATCAATCTTAGCAGGATTACTGGCATTAAATTTCACTCCACGTGAGGAAGAACCGCAAATTGTTGTTCCAATGATTGACATTGTTGTAACAGCTCCAGGAATAAATGCCAGACAAACGCAAAGGCTTATAACAACACCATTAGAAAAATTGTTATCACAGGTCAAAGGTGTTGAGAATGTATATTCTGTTTCAGATAACGCAAAGTCTGTTGTTACTTTACGCTTTTCTGTTGGTCAAAATCGTCAACAAGCATTGTTAGATACCTATAACAAATTGCACTCAAATACACATATTATTCCAGAAATTGTAAGTGATTGGAGAGTACACCCGATTGAAGTTGATGATGTTCCGATTGTGATGTTAGGATTATGGAGCGAGGATGCTGAAAATCTAGATGATTTTGCATTACGCCGTTTAGCAGAAGAGGTCACTACATTTTTACAAGCATTGGATAATACAAGCGAAGTGAAAATTGTGGGAGGGCGCGCTCGTGAAATTCAAATAAAACTTAACCCCGAAAAGATGGCAGCCAGACAAGTGGCTATGCAAGATGTATTTAATGCCATTCAAATCTCTAATAATTTAAAACACTTAGGTAGCCTTGTACTTGCAAAGCAGTCTGTTATTTTACAAAGTGGTGATGTGTATCGTGATATTTCAAGTCTGGAAAATACGCCTATCAGGGTTATAGATGGCTCCGCTGTTTTACTTAAAGATATAGCAATTGTATTTGATGGGCCAAGTGAGCAAACATCTTATACTTGGATAGACTTCACTAATGCACACCCCACAAATAGAGGGGAAGATCATCCCTTTGTCACTATTAGTATTGCAAAGCAAAAAGGCAGTAATGCGGTTGATGTTGCAAACTCTGTGCATAAAAAAGTAGCTGAACTTAAAAAGTTTGTATTTCCAAAAGCTGTGCAAGTAGAAGTTTTAAGAGATTATGGCCAAACGGCAAATGAAAAAGTGAATAACTTAGTTACCAGCTTAGCTTTTGCTGTCTTTACAGTTGTTGTTTTTATTGGGGTATTTTTAGGTTGGCGACCGGCTTTAGTTGTTGGTTTGGCAATACCGATTTGTTATGGCATTACCTTATCGTTAGATTTAGCCTTTGGATATACCATTAATCGTGTGACTTTATTTGCACTTATTTTGTCTTTGGGTTTGTTAGTTGATGACCCTATTACTGGTGTTGATAATATTGAACGTTTTTTAGAAAAAGGCAAAGGAGGTTTAAAAAATACAATAGTAGGTGCTATTAACGAAATCAGAGTACCCCTTGTTATGTCTACTTTTACTATCGTATTAGCCTTCTTACCACTGGCTTTTATTACGGGCATGATGGGACCTTATATGGCACCAATGGCCTTTAATGTGCCTATAAGTGTTTTAAGTAGCACTTTAGTGGCTTTTTTAGTGACACCTTGGTTAGCATCTAAATTCATAAAAGAAAAACCTAAATCAATACACTACGCAAAAAATCAAGGGTTTAATACTTTTTACCGTAAAATGTTAACCCCTTTATTAGATGATAGAAAAAAAGGAAAGCGGGTTTTATGGGTTGTGTTAGCCTTATTTATAATCGCAGCTATGTTACCCGTTTTAAGACTTGTACCTTTGAAGCTTTTACCTTTTGATAATAAAAATGAAGTTCAAATTATGATAGATATGCCAGAAAATGCCACTGTTGAACAAACATCGGCAATGGCAAAAGTCGTATCACAAAAAATCCAACAGTTACCTGAAATTAAAACTGTTGCAAATTACATTGGCATTGCATCTCCTATTGATTTTAACGGAATGGTTCGTCAATACTATTTACGTCAAAAACCTAATATTGCAGACTTAAGAGTACTATTAATTGATAAGTTAGAACGAGAGCATCAATCTCATGAAATCGTACTTCGTCTTAGAGCATTATTAGCACCTTTAAATAAAAATGGAATTAATATTCGTATTGTTGAAGTGCCTCCAGGGCCGCCAGTTATGAGCACCTTAGTTGCTGAAATTACGGGTGATGAATATACCCAATATGATGCACTCAGACAGGCTGTGATAATTGTAGAAAACCGTTTGAAACAAGAGCCTCATGTCGTGGAAGTTGACGCTATTATGAGTGGTGAACAATCCAGACTTCGGTTTATAACAGATAAAACAAAAGCGGCACTTTCAGGTATATCTACTTCGGATATTAACCAAGTATTAAGCATTGCCAATAAAGGAAAAGTCGTAAGCTTTATGCATTATGAAGATGAAGCATCGCCTTTGGCCATTAAACTTTTATTGCCAATTAATGAGCGTACTGTCATTAATGATTTTAAACGCATAGCTGTAAAAGGCCGAGTTGGTATAGTACAAAATACGACTGCACAAGGCATAGATATAGCACCTCAGTCATTGGTATCTCTTGGTGAGTTAGGGGACTTTGAAATGCAAGTGAACGACAAACCTATTTATCATAAAGATTTAAAGCCTGTTGTTTATGTTATTGCAGATGTTTCAGGTCGTACTCCCGGTGAAGTTATTGCAGATGTGACTGCTGATTTAAAAGCTTCAGATAATAAAAATATTATTAATGATTGGCAATCACGTACTTTTTTAAATAATGGTGGGGGTGATTTGTGGCAGTTGCCTAAGAATATAAACCTGACTTTTAGCGGTGAAGGTGAATGGAAAATTACGATTCGAGTCTTTAGAGATATGGGGTTAGCATTTGCATTTGCGTTATTTGCGATATATATCGTACTTAGAATTCAAACGGGTTCGGCGGCATTATCGGGGATCATTATGTCATCAATTCCATTAACCGTAATAGGTATTATGCCTGGTTTCTTTTTACTTAACCAAATAGGTGAAAGAGAAATATCCGGTGCGCCAGAGCCTGTATTATTTACTGCTACAGCCATGATAGGCATGATTGCACTTGCAGGTATTGTGGTGAGAAATTCACTTATTTTGATTGAGTTTATTTCTCAGGCAAGAAAAAATGGCAATACGATTAAAGAGGCACTTTTACAAGCGGGTGCCGTGCGCATGCGACCTGTTTTACTTACCGCAGGTACCACTTTATTAGGTAATTTAGTTATTACTTTAGACCCTGTTTTTAGTGGTTTAGCCATTGCGATTATTTTTGGCATTATTTCATCAACAGTATTTACATTATTGGTTGTGCCCATTGTTTATTCACTTATTTTTGATCAACCTAAAAGTTTAACGATACCAAACGAGATAACGCTATGAATAAATCACTGTTACAAAAAATTCTGGCTCCAATGATCACAATTGTTATTTTGTTATTCATGGTTGCTTGGCTTGCGGGCTCTTTTAATGACAAAGTGCAACCTGGGTTAAATAAAGTCAGTACTTATTATTCATCTGATAATGATTATACCGTTGTGACTGAGGTTACACCTATTTTGGAACCTGTTGCAGCGAATATAGCAGCAAAACAAGCGACGATTATTTCATCTAGATTATTAGCCCGAATAGAAAAGATTAATGTCAGGGCGGGTGAGTTGGTTAAAAAAGGTGATATTTTAGTTGAACTGGAGAAAAAAGACTTAAAATCTTTGGTATCTCAAGCGAGTGAGAAAATGAATGCAGTACAGGCCAGAACAATAGAGGTAAAGCGTAATTTAGATCGTGCAAATGACTTATTTACACAAAAATTAATTGCAGCATTTGAGTTAGATAAAGCAAAAGCAGACCATCAAAGCATTGAAGCAGAATTAATTGCAAGTAAACAAGTATTAAAACAAGCACAGACCACTTTGGCATATGCAACACTCATTTCTCCAATAAATGGTCGTATTGTAGACCGCTTTGCTGAGCCTGGTAATACGGCGCAACCAGGTAATAAATTACTTTCTTTATATAACCCTCTTTCACTTCGAGTCGAAGCCCAAGTAAGGGAGGAGCTTGCTTTAACACTTATACAAGGCCAAATAATTCAAGTTGAACTACCTTCAATGAATAAAACTGTAAAAGCAGAGATAGCTGAAATAGTGCCAGCAGCAAACATTGGAACGCGTAGCTTTTTAGTAAAAGCGAGTATTGATTTGAATAATGACTTATTACCGGGTATGTATGGCAGAATGATGCTACCAGCAGGAAATGAAAATGTTTTATATGTACCAAAAAATAAACTTGCCAGGATAGGCCAGCTTAATTTTATTTGGCTTAATATTGAAGGCAAGTTACAACGAAGATTTGTGCGCTTAGGTAAACAATATAAAGATAAAGTCGCTGTTATATCAGGTTTAAAAGAAGGTGATATTATTGCTAATGTACAAACTAAATAGAAGGGGATTTATCTATTAATCGCGTTTTAACGCCAAGTCTTATTTGGCGTTAAACGTTTTATTATTAAAAGTCTTAACTTGAGACATTGTGGTTTTATGGTTATGCACTAAATTAGCATCGGCTAATACCAGAAAAGGACATATAATAAACAACAAAATTAAAGGTTTATTGTAAAAACACTCAATGAAATTGTATTTTTATCACCCCTATTTTGTTTTACTCATTTTCCTTTCTGCTATTTTTAAGTTGAAGAATATACAAGGTAAAGTAATAAAGGTGGCACTGTAATTACTTCCTAAAAAAGTGATTTTTTGAGGAAGTAATTACTAAATTTAAGATGGCTGAGTCAATTTATTTTCTATAATTTGGATCTGTCCAACAACGGGGTAATTCTTCTCCTGATAAAAATACTAAGTCAGTTTTATTAAACTCTTCAGGATCTTGTAATTCTTCACCAGCTTGGTAACAGCCGATGACTTTTTTGTGAAATAAGTTGGTTAAATCGTTTAACTCATTTACATCAACCATATCGCCATTTTTTTTGTGTTTTAAAAACATAGCTTACCTCCTAAATTAAAAATGCGCCATATTGAGTATAGCCTGTACTTGAAAGTTATGAATTTTGTTATTAAATTCAAAAGCCATTATTTAAAGTCAATTTATTCAGTATTTAGGGTAATATTTATTAAGGGATAAAATTAAAAAAGAAAGACTGTAATTATGATAAAACTATCTGCTATCCAACTGTGTTCTGTTCCTGATGTAGATGAAAACTTACAATTAATTGAACAATATATAAATGAGTTACTGCAAATTGATACGGGAAATAAACATATTATACTGTTGCCTGAATGTTGTTTATTTTTTGGTGGTAAAGAAACTGATCAATTAATCTTGGCGCAAAAAGTTAACAATAATAATAGGCTTATTAATTTACTGTCTCATTTAGCAAAGAAATATCAGGTTACTTTAGTCGCAGGTACTATTCCATTATTAACCGATTGCGGTGAAAAATTTTTTAATGCCAGTTGTGTTTTTTCACCTAAAGGTGAATTAATTGGGCGTTAGTGCGTCAAGCGAAGCTTGATGCATCTTGCAGGGTGCAAGTCCCTGTCGGGTAAGGTTTAGCCAACCACCCGTATCGCGTGTTGCGCCTATGGCGGAGCTTGTTTTTCAAGCGAACAAGATAGGTGAAGCGTACACAGAGAATTATATAGGCCATAGGGGATACGTGTCCCTTAAGTGCTGGTATCGCTCCGACAAGTACAGTCTGACTGACGAGGTTTGTAACGCCATCGAAGTCCAAGCAAAGCAACCGTTATTCAACGCACATGAAAGGGCAAGGTTGTGGCGAGTCAGCGGAGTTATTAAGCCGTGGCATGTATAAAGAGATGTATTGAGA
>NZ_FOLO01000016.1 GCF_900112265.1 Pseudoalteromonas denitrificans DSM 6059
GTCGGCAAGCCAATCCATTATGCCTTGAATCAATGGGAAAAACTGATCCGCTATGTTGAAAACGGTCACCTGGATATTGATAACAATCGTGCCGAACGTGCGGTTAAACCATTTGTTATCGGGAGAAAGAATTGGATGTTCAGTAATACACGCAATGGTGCACAAGCCAGTGCGGTACTTTACAGCATAGTCCAAACAGCCAAAGCAAACGGATTGGTGCCATATGACTACATCAGTCATTGCCTTGAGCATCTTATCCATGCTCCTGAAAACTTGGATGCCATTCTGCCCTGGAATGTAAAACTGGGCTAGGTGTATTTGCCCAGTCGTTTACTATTAAATACAGGTGAAATACTTAAATTTGATGGTGATCAAATTCATGGCTATCGAAATATAAATGAGCAGGCTTGTAAATTTCATAATATGATTTGTTATATTTAAGTAAGAATACAGAGCACAATCGTAAAATTATTAGAACGTCATTGTGCTGCTGTTTAAAACTTAAATTTATCTACAATTATTTTAGAGTATCTTCTTTTGGTAAGTCGTTTTTAAATGCTAAAAATGCAAGATAAATCAAGCCTAAAGGAGGAATAACTGATAAAAACAAACCAATCATGCAGGTTATGAAAGGTGTATGTGTTTTTCGTTTACCAAGATAATAGCTAAGCGATGTTATTATCAAAAGTGATATAACAATAAACTCTCCGAGTAAAGTGGCATTAATGCTCATATAAAAATCCTTTTATTATTTAATTTTCTTATATCTTACTAATTTTTATCATAAATTTGAACAGTTAACGAGCCTTATTTTGAGTGGTGCATATTTGTATCTCCCAGATGCATTTTTTGCGACTTACTTAAACCAGTTTAAATGATTACATTGCCAGTCAGAAACGATGAATTGGAATTATCATGGATCAAAAAGCATTAAATTTGAGCACATTAATTAAAAATTTGCATCAGGGTGAAACCCCGATTGAAAATGCTCCTCAAGTAGTATTAGAAAATGGCACTGGTTGTATACCACAGCATTACTTGTTATATCAGCATACATTAAGCTCTGTAGAAAAAATTGTACTCGATATTCAGTATTGGGATAGGTACCCTATTTTTGTTGATGAAGATAAAGGCGGAATTTATATTCAAATAGGGATCATTGGGCCAGACAATTATGACTATAATCAAGAAAATCAAAAACTAACTTATGGCAGGAAATGGCGAGTTGAACCGAGTTTACCAACGTCTGAAATAATTCAAACGGTATTTTTAGCATTAAAAAAAGCGCGAGAACATGAGGTCAGAGAGTTATTTAGGGTGAATCATCAAGGTGCAACTTCTACCCCTTTTAATACGCATCATGACTTGCCACTCATATCAAATAATTCAGATTTATTACAAAGAGAAAAAATAAATGAGTTGCGTGTTTTCAGTCAATTAAAAAAACGAGTCAAAATGGCATTGGCTAAAATAAGTTATGATCATGCAATATTAAAATTATATGCTCTAGAACAAAGAAGTAACCGGCTTTGGTTAGTAGATTTGACTCTAGAGCCCCAAGCTAAAACAAGCTTGCCTGAACTTGAAAATACGACAATCACCTTGTTATTAAATTCACTTTCTTTGAGCTCTCTTTATTTTAGTTTGATGGATTATTTTATTGCTTTAAGTGATAAACATCTTGATGAAAACTTTATTTATAGGAGCTTTGCGAGATTTAGTCGTGATAATAATGTAATTGCAATTTCGGAATTTTCTGTTGCTACACGACAAAAAAATAATAAAAATAATACTTTTTTAACTCACTTTGAAAAGCATAATTATGAAACAGACAAAACACGAGTACCTAAGCTCAATAGCGGTGCTTTGTCAGAAAAGATAAAACAAGAACTTATTAAATTTTCACCATTAGAGGGGATTTTACCGCTTTAAAAAGGGTTTTGACTATAACCTTCATTATTTAATACTACATGGGCCGTCATCGCTGAAAGCGCCATTTTAACGCCTGTATGCAATTGTGCGTTGTTAATTTCAAAATAACGAGCTGATTGACCACATAAATATATACGCACTTTGTTGTGTAGCAATTGCTGTAAAAGTTGTTTATTTGGATTGTTTTTTGAAAATCTTGCTTGGTAACTTTGATTATTAAGCAAGTCATATCCCGCTTTTCCGTGAACAACTAATGCTAATTGAATATTTTTAGGTGCAAAACCATTTGCAACATGCATATTTAAAAAACGCGCTAAGCTATCAAATCTACGATTAAGAGTGTCGGTTGAACCTTGTTCACTGACATCAAAAACAACTTTAAAAGTATCTTGTGTATTTAATATTAGTTGTTGTTTAACAGGTGCATGTTTTCCAAAGCCTTTGATTAAAGGACCATCCTTAAATGAAGTTGGAGAGGAGAAGCTTGAAAACGATATACAAAAAGCAATTAAAGTGAATAATTTATTTATATTTTTTGTCATTTTTAATTCCTTTAAAGGGTACTTGAGTTATTGAAACACAATCGCATTTATTTTTAAATAGCTTAAGGTAATGAAGGGGTTTCACCTTCAATTAAAGCACGGCTTTGTTGTATTTTTTGTGTCATAAAACGTACAAAAGTTTGTATTTTTGCATTATTACGAAGGTCTGGGTGGTTAAGCACCCATAAATCATATTTCCCCTCAGAAGTATATGGGGGAACCCTCACGAGTTCGGGGTCAATATCAGCTATAAAACAGGGTAGAATTGAAATGCCCATTTCATTAATACATGCTTGAGCTTGTAATGCTGCACTCACTATTTTGTGTTTAGATCTAAACTTTGGGTATTCTCTGGCTAGTTTACCGACGGGCCTTCTGAATTTATCAGTCCAACCTATCCAATTTTGTTGTGCTAGCCAGTTTTCATCTTCAAGCTTTGGGAGTGATTTTTTTGCCATGTAACATGCTCGATGGATCACTGCGAGTTTACGGCCTATTAAATACTCTGGTGGTTCATGACATAATCTAAAAGCAATATCAGCTTCTCTATTTGCCAGATTAAAAACTTTTGTTGAATCAAATATTTCTAGCTCTATTTCTGGATAAAGTTGACAGAATTCGCCAAAAAACGGCATCAAAAGTTTTTGTGCAAATATATCTGGCAAGGTCACTCTTATTTCACCAAAAAGGGTATTATCTTTACCAATAACACGACGCTCTACACAATTGAGTCTTTCCTCTAGATGTGATGCTTCTTCATATATTTCTTCACCAATAGGTGTTTTTATATAACCTTGTGGCGTTCGCTCAAATAGCCTTTGCCCTAAGCTTGCTTCAAAGCTTTTAATTCTTCTTGAGACAGTTGCGTGGTTTACTTTTAAGTTAACGGCTGCTGCACGAATAGAGCCCACCCGACATACCATTAAAAAAAATTTTAAGTCATCCCAATTCAAGAGTATTCCCTATATTTGTGTGAACTTTAATACAAAAAATGAGTTTATCTGTTGGTCTTTATAATTAGGAGGATAATTTATGCACCACCAATACGCAATTATTGCCAGTTATCAAAATAACAAAGTTTTCTTAAGATGAATTCAAATGTCAATTTATAGTGTTTTTACAAAGGATAAAAATGGAAACCGTTAATCAAATAATATCTTTAAATGCGTCTAAGCAAGATGCATGGAATGTTCTTGCTGATTTTGGTAATGCACATAAATATTCTAAGGGCATTACAAATTCGCATTTAATGAATGAAGTTGAAACTGATGTTGGTACTACTGGGTATTGTGATTTACCGCCAGTGATGAGCATGGAGTAATACCTTGATGAAGAAGTAACTCAGTAGAAAGAGGAGGAAGAATTTACTGGTATCGTCACTAAAACTGCTGAACCAATAAAAAATGGTATTGCTAGGTGATGAGTAAGTGGTGATTCAAATCAATCAAAAATATCAGTTGAGATCACATATCAACCTAAAGGAGTTATGGGGTTTGTAATGAAAAAAATGTTACAAAAAGAATTTAATAGACAAATTTCAGCTGGCTTACAAGATATCAAAAAGATGTTTAAAGCTAAACAAACCTCTGTTTGATTTATTACGTATTCAATATCTCAAAATTAACAGATTAATACTTGGAGAACATAATGAAAGCACCAAAATTACCCGGAAAATACAACGTAAAATCAAAAGTAGTCATAAACGCACCTAAGCAAAAAGTTTGGCAAGTAATGGAGGATTTTGGCAATGTTTATACTTGGGCGCCAGGCGTCACAGAATCTCACAGTATAGGGAGTAAAGAATCAGGAATGGGTGCTGCGCGTCATTGTAAACTTGATGGTTTTGGTACGATAGATGAATACGTCACTCAATGGGTTGAAGGTACAGGTTTTGTGTACGATGTCACACCATTAGGCCCACTTAATAAATCATTTAGCTGCTGGTGGCTAACGGCACTAGAAAATGGCTCGACAGAGCTTGAAGTTGTGCTCAGTTATGACATCAGATATGGCTTATTTGGTAAAGTGATGCATAGCCTAATAATGCGTAAAAAATTAGAGTCATCTTTACCAGATGCACTGAATGCATTAAAAAACAGAGTTGAAACAGGCAAACTTGTCAGACCTTACCTCACTAAAAAGGGGTCGGAGTTAATAATCTAGTTTTTCACCTTTCAGATCATGCTTACTTAACTATACTCATTATAAGTTTGCAATGATCTGGGTTTATCATGCCAAGGAAAATAAGGTTTTATGCATCAGGGATCCCAAGCCATATCGTTCAGCGAGGTAATAATAAACAAGCTTGTTTTTTTTGTGATGATGATTATGGTTTTTATATAAAAGCACTATCAGAAGCCCTCATTGACAATAATGTCAAACTTCATGCCTTTGTGTTAATGACCAATCATGTACATTTATTAATGACACCAAATGATCATCAAGGTATTTCAAAGGTGATGCAAAGTGTGGGTCGTAAATACGTAAGATACATAAATGGGATTTACAACCGGACAGGTACATTATGGGAGGGACGGCACAAAGCAAGCCTTATTGATAGTGAACGTTATTTTTTAATTTGCCAACGTTATATTGAACTCAATCCTGTCAGAGCCGGAATAGTTGATGTTCCAAGCGATTATACTTGGTCTAGCTACCAACATAATGGTGTTGGAAAAATCATAAGATGCATTACACCTCATGATGAATATTTAAAACTAGGACACTCAACTCAAAGTCGCTTAGAAAACTACCGCATTCTTTTTAGCCAGGCTATTTCTGTAGAACACATACAAAATATTAGAGAGTGTCTAATACATAACTTCCCATTTGGTGATAAGCAGTTTAAAGCACAATTAGAGCAAACATTGGCTGTGAAATTAGGTCAGCTTAAACAAGGTCGACCTGTAAATGAGGTCAACAAATGACTTTATTAACTCCGACCCCTTTTTATGAGGATTGCTATGTTAGAGCCTAGAAAGGTGCAGACAATAATCGATGCTAAAAAAATTGTTGAGCAGCGAGGGTTAAGCCATGTAAAAGTGGGATTGTTTGATATAGATGGTGTGATGCGTGGTAAATACATGAGTAAAGAAAAATTTTTTTCATCTCTTGATAATGGGTTTGCTTTTTGCGATGTGGTATTAGGCTGGGATGTAAATGATCAACTTTATGATAATGCTTCCTATACGGGTTGGCATACAGGTTATCCTGATGCTCAGGTTGAGATTATTCCAAATTCATGTCGTGAAATTCCGCTTGAAGAGAACATGCTCTTATTTATTGTTCAGTTTACTGGCTGTGCAGCTGAAATATGTCCTCGGAATATACTTAATCGTATTATTTCTCAGGCTGCCGATATGGGTTTTACAGCTAATGCTGCATTTGAATATGAGTTTTTCATGTTTAATGAAACACCTAATTCAGTAAGGGCAAAAAACTATCAAAATCTAATACCTATGACACCGGGGAATTTTGGTTATTCAATGCTACGAAATAGCACTCATGCAGATGTGTATCAACAAATTTTACAATTAAGCCAAGTTATGGACTTTGAGATTGAAGGCTTACACGCAGAAACAGGCCCTGGCGTTTTAGAAGCCGCTATTAATCATGATATAGCGCAAAATGCAGCAGATAAGGCCGCATTATTTAAAACCTTTATCAAAGTATGGGCTCAAAAAAATGATTTGATGGCAACCTTTATGGCCAAGTGGTCAAATAAGTTACCAGGGCAAAGTGGTCATATTCATATTTCTTTAAAAAATATAAAGGGTGATCCTGTTTTTTATGATGAAACAAAAAAATTTAATATGAGTGATATTCAAAGACATTTTTTGGCTGGACAACAAAAATATATGCCTGAATTTTTATCTATGATCGCTCCTACAATTAATAGTTATAGCCGAATGGTGCCTGGTTTATGGGCCCCTTTGGATGCAACTTGGGGCGTTGAAAACCGTACGACTGCATTAAGGCTAATACCCGGAACAGAAAAATCTCAACGCATTGAATATCGTTTAGGTGCCGCCGATGCCAACCCTTATATTGCTTTGGCTGCTGCTTTAGGATCTGGTTTATTAGGTATAAAAGAAAAATTAGAGCCAGGAGTTCAAGTACAAGGAAATGCTTATGAACAAACGCACAGTGAGGCATTCGTTTTGCCTAAAAGTTTGTTAGAAGCTGCAAATAAATTAAAGCAATCACATGCTGCAAAAAAATTATTTGGTGAGGCGTTTGTTACACATTTTTCGGCTTCAAGAATATGGGAAGAGCAAGAATACAGAAAACATATTTCAGATTGGGAGTTGCAACGCTATTTTGAAATTATTTAAGGGCTCAATATGGCACATGAAATTGATAATAATATACAAATAACACGTTCTCCCATTGATGATTCAATTTATGCTGAGCGGGTATTAGCCAATGCTCAAAATATAAATCAAACGCTAAAGCTCGCAAAAACAGCACAAACGCTTTGGCAAAAAACGAGTCTGAATGAGCGAAAGAAGATTTGTTTAAATATGGTTAATGCATTTATTGAAAATAGTGATGAAATTGCATTACAGCTGACTCATATGATGGGGCGGCCAATAAAATATAGCTTAGGTGAGGTATCAGGGGTAGCCGAACGTGCACGTTATATGATCAATATTGCTGAAAAAAGTTTGAAAACAATTGAACTTGATAAAAAAGAAGGTTTTAGCCGTTATATAAAAAAAGAACCTTTAGGTATTGTATTTGTTATTTCTCCTTGGAATTACCCATATTTAACAGCAATAAACAGCATCATCCCAGCAATTATGGCGGGAAATAGCGTTATTTTAAAGCACTCGGCACAAACCCCTTTATGCGCAGAGCAACTGGAAAAAGCATTTGAGCAAGTTAATTTACCAAAAGGAGTTTTTCAATATTTACATTTGAATCATGAAAATACAGAGCTATTAATAAAGCAGCCATATATTAATCATGTCGCATTTACAGGGTCAGTTTTAGGAGGAAAAGCAATCGAAAAAGCCTGTAATGGTCGCTTTATTGGCTTAGGTCTGGAATTAGGGGGTAAAGACCCTGCTTATGTACGTGCAGATGCCGATATTAAACACGCTGTAGAAACGTGTATTGATGGTGCTTTTTTTAATTCAGGACAATCTTGTTGTGGTATAGAGCGAATATATGTGGCTGAAGCAATTTTTGATGAATTTTTAAATCAAGCGATATCCTTAGTTAATCTATATAAATTGGGATCACCCCTTGATGTAGATACCACGCTTGGGCCTATGGTAAATGCAAAAGTAGCAGACTTTATCCGGGAACAAATCAATCAAGCCGTTTTGGCTGGTGCAATAACACATATAGATCCAAAACATTTTCCACAAAACAAAATCGGTTCGGCTTATTTAGCACCACAAATATTAACCAATGTTGATCATTCTATGGACATTATGACACAAGAAAGTTTTGGTCCCGTCGTCGGTATAATGAAAGTTAAAAATGATCGCCAAGCGATAGCGTTAATGAATGACTCTGAATTTGGTTTAACGGCATGTGTATTTACTAAAAATATAAATAAAGCAATTGAAATAGGTAATGAACTTGAAACAGGCACTTTTTTTATTAATCGATGTGATTATTTAGACCCCGCATTGGCCTGGACTGGGGTTAAAAATTCTGGACGAGGTTGTACTTTATCAAGCTTAGGTTATGACGCTTTAACCCGTGCAAAATCATTTCATTTAAAAACTAAAATTGAATAAAAATCGAGGGTGAAATATGAATTATGATCACTTTACGGCCAACTGGCATTATCCTACCAATATTCGTCAAGGTATTGGCCGAATTATAGAATTACCTGAGCATTGTAAAGATTTAGGTATGACAAACCCTTTATTGATCACAGATCCTATGTTGGCAAAGTTGCCTATGGTGTCACAAGTTATATGTAATTGTCGTGATCATGGAATAAAGTGTGAGATATTTCACGATATTGTCAGCAATCCTACTAAGCAAAATATACTCGATGGTGTTATTGCATTTAAAAAAGGTGAGCATGATGGTGTAATTGCATTTGGAGGAGGCTCTGCGCTAGATGCTGCAAAATCGGTTGCTTTAATGGTAGGGCAAATTCTACCTTTATGGGACTTTGAAGATAAAGATGATAGCTGGACACGTGTTAAAACTGAAACAATGGCATCTGTTATTGCTGTACCGACTACATCAGGCACAGGTTCTGAAGTCGGTCGCGCTGCTGTGATCACGGATGTTGACGCTCAGGTAAAACGATTAATTTTTCATCCCAAAATGATGCCCTCCATTGTTATTTTAGATCCAGAGTTAACGTTAGATTTACCGCCAAAATTAACGGCTGCTACTGGAATGGATGCACTTTCTCATGCCTTAGAAGCATATTGTGCGCCTGGGTACCACCCCATGGCGCAAGGCATCGCATTAGAAGCTATTCGCTTGATTAAAAATTATTTATTGCGGGCAGTACGTGATGGACAAGACCTAGAAGCAAGAGCACATATTATGGTTGCATCAACTATGGGGGCGACGGCATTTCAACGCGGATTAGGTGCTATGCATGCATTGGCCCATTCATTAGGCGCCCTTTATAATACGCATCATGGTTTATTAAATGCGATTTTAATGCCTTATGTTATTAAGGCAAACCGTATTGAAATTGAAGATAACATCAGGCGTTTATCTCGGTATCTAGCACTTAAAGATGCCTGTTTTGATGGTTTTTTAACTTGGGTGATAGGTTTTCGTGAGCAGCTTAATATTGCGCATACTTTAAAAGAAATAGGCATTAATGAATGTGATGCAACTCGAATAGGTATTATGGCGTTTAACGACCCTTGTGCTGGTGGTAACCCTATTCAGTTTAGTGAAAAACAATATACAGATATTTTTATAAATGCGCTAAATGGTAATATATAGGGCGGTTATGAAACTTGGGATATTAATATGCGACCATGTGCAAACGCACTTGCAACATGAGTTTGGTGATTACCAAAATATGTTTATTAAAACGATCATTAAAGCTAATACTGAAATTAAAAAGCTTAAGTTATCTTTTTATGATGTTAAAAGTGGGCAATACCCAGTTGATATAAATGAATGTGATGCTTACATGAGTACAGGCAGCAAATATAGTGTTTATGAAAATAAAGCGTGGATCATGCATTTACTCTCATTTATTAAAACCCTTTATATCGTTAAAAAGCCATTTGTTGGTATTTGCTTTGGCCATCAATTAATTGCTCACGCTTTAGGAGGATTAGTTAAAAAATCAGATAAGGGTTGGGGAGTCGGTGTAATAAGCTCAAATGTTGAAAAACAAAAACATTGGATGAAACCAAGTTTAAACTCAATCAATTTAGTCGTAAGTCATCAAGATCAGGTCGTTCAATTACCTAATAGAACACAGGTTTTATTATCAAGTGAGTTTTGCCCCTATGGCATGATCCAAGTTGATAACCATTTTTTAGGCATTCAAGGTCATCCAGAGTTTAGCCGTGAATATTCTAAAGCATTAATGATTACCCGAAAAGATAAGATCCCTAAACCTGTTTTAGAAAAAGGGCATATATCTTTAAACCTTATTCCAAATGACTTAGAGGTGATGCTATGGCTTTTGTGTTTTTGTGAAGAAAATACAAAATTAAGACCTCAAACCTTGTAAGTAATATTTACAAAATAAAAGTAAAACTAACGCTTGCCTTCTTATTTCAATGATATAGTCCAAAATGGTTTATTAATGATTTTATCTTATAAATGAAACTCCAGAAATTAAAAGATTTTATTTTTATAAAAGCATATTAATTAAAACCAATTTGCTTTTTAATTAAACCACATAATTTTATGAGTTGTTCATATCTGTTTACTGCCTCAGTGTTATTGACATCATTGTTGTCATTAATAGACCAACCTATATTGATACGAAAACAGTCTTGATATAAATCTAAGGTGCTAAACTCAAAACCTGCTCTAAAGTAGATGTTTTCTTTAATAGCGAGTTTAAGCAATTTTTTACTATTTAAATTGGGTATTTGCACCCAAAGTACTAATCCGCCGTTTGGTGTGCTAATTCGGGCCTGTTTTGGTAAATGCGCTATCAGAAGTTTATGGTAATCTCGCACATTTTGATTCAGTTTTAACTTTAGCTTTTTTAAATGTTTTAGATATTGTCCTGAATAAATAAATTCACAAAAAGTATTTTGTACTATTAGATTGATGCCAAAGTTTTGCACGCTCCTGTCATTTAAATATTGCTCAAAATAACGACCCGGCTCACACCAACCAAGTCGGTAACTCGGTGATACTGTTTTAGAAAATGAACTGCACCATAGTACCCAACCAGCTTTGTCCCAATGTTTTATTGGTAATGGATTTGCATTGTTATGGCTGAGCTCTAAATAAATATCATCTTCTATGATAGGGATTTTGTATTGTGCTGCAAGCTCAGCTAATTGTTGTTTTTGTTTAGCACTAAAGCATATGCCCTGTGGATTTATATGATTGCTACTAAATAAGCAGGCGCTAATTTCTTCATCTTTAATATGTTGTTTTAACTGAGCTAAATCAAGTTGTGAGTCATAGCAAGGGATTTCAATTACTTTTCTGTCTAAATTTTCTAGTAATTCAATTAAACCATTAAAACACGGAGATGAGATTGCTATCGCATCACCTGGTTTTGTGGTGACTTGTATGGCGGTTTTAACGGCATCAATACAACCATTTGTGATAATGAGTTTATTCATGTCAATTGGAAAATATTGGCTGCTAAAGTGTTGTGCCAGTGTTTTTCGTAGGTTTTGTTGCCCTTGATATTCAGGGTATAGATGTAACTGGTGTTGGTTTCGGGTGTTTCCGATGCGTATACAGCGGTTAATGGCATCAAATGGGATCAGTTCAGGTGCAATTAATGAAATATAAAATGGGCTGTTTATAGCGCCGCTTATTTGGCCAAAGCTTTTGGGACTAGTTATTTTAGTTTTAAATTGAGGAAACTGAGGTTTGGCTTGTTTGCCAAAGGGCTGTGTTACAAAGTAGCCTGATTGTGGTTTTGCCTGAAGCCAACCTAGCGCTTGTAAATTTTGATAACAATTTAATGCTGTTGTAATACTTACTTCATGTATTGCAGAAAAACGCCTGATCGCAGGCATACGTTGGCCTAGCATTAACTGCTTTTGTTCAATTTTAGATATAACGATATGTGAAAGTGCAATGTATTTTGCCGTCAAATTGTACTCTAAAAAATATGAAAAATTGAATCTGTTTATTGTTTGTCATTTATTCATACTAGTCAATCTGAATTTGTAATAAGGGGTTAGTATGAAGAAGGTTCATTTATTGATAGCAATTTGTGTGGCTTGCATGTGGGGTTTTAATTTTTCAATTATTAAGCTGGGTGTCGGTGAGATGGATCCTCTTATACTCACAGGCCTAAGATTTAGTTTTGCGGCATTTCCTGCCGTTTTTTTTATTAAGAAACCACAGGTTGCGACTCGTGTTTTAGCCATGTATGGACTGACATTTGGTGTAGGTGTATGGGGAATGTTGACGTTATCAATCCATTTGGGGATTTCAGCGGGTATGTCGAGCTTAATATTACAATCGAGTGCATTCATTGGTGTAATATTAGGAGTGGTATTTTTAAGAGAAAGATTGAGCTTGGTTCGTAAAATAGGGCTTTTAACATCAATACTAGGATTAGGGCTTATTTTTACCATTGAAGATGGTTCAGTCACTTTCATTGGTATATTGTTTGCGTGTTTTGCGGCGATAAGTTTAAGTATTATTAGTTTAATTATTAAGAAAGTAACAATTAATAATATGTTTGCTTTTGTCGTTTGGTCATGTATTTTTGCACCAATTCCATTGTTTAGTTTATCTTTTGTACTAAATGGTACATCTGGTTTTGAAGCTTTGGCACATAATATTAATTACTTAGGTGTTTTTTCTGTTTTATTTCAAGCATATCCAGTTACTTTATTAGGGTATTGGAGTTGGAATAAGTTGGTAGCACAATATCCTATGAGTACGATGGCTCCACTCACTTTATTAGTGCCGATTTTCGGTTTGTTGGGTTCGGTGATATTTTATAATGAACAAATAGACATTATAAAACTAGTGTCTTGTTTAATGATTTTATCGGGTATTGGGATAGGATTGTCAGAAGGATTTATGCAGAAAATAAAACATAAGTTAAGTTATAATTGAACTTTAAAGTATTATCTCAGCCGAAGAATGCTCAGGAGTTGAATAATACATGGAACCTTGGGTGAAGCTTTATATGCGTTTGTTAAAACTAAGTTGTTTAGTGTTAGTTATTTTTTCATTAATAACGAGTACTTTATATTTTTATCGAAATGCATTTTTGGTACATTTTTCTAAAGCTTATTTGGCTAAATTTGATATGAGTATTACGTGCATTGATACGAGATTTACATCAAATTTAGACTTAACGTTTGATAAACTTTGCTTAGATCACCCACTTGTAAATGTTGATATTACAAATGCACAGGTTAACTGGTCTTATTATTCAGGTTTTTCATTAGATGAGATCTCACTGAATAAATTGAAGTTTGAGTCAAAGGATTCACTTATTTCAAAAAAAAGCAGTAATCAAACTTCGTTTAGGTTACAAGATATTCATCAAATGTTGCGTAAAATAACCGCTTTGTCGCTACCTATCCCCATAAAAATTGATCAATTTACCTATCAGGGGTTTAACTCAGGAAAAATATATAAAGGCGAGTTTTCAGTAAAACGTAATGTATATACTTTACAGTTTTATGATGTTACTAATACCGAAATTGCATTAGTTAACCTTAACGTAATCGATAAGAAATTGGCTGGAAAGTTTACGCTAAACCTTACGCCAATGCTTGACTTTTTAGATGATGAATTATTTAAACTACCAAGTGAAATCAAAGAAAAGGTTGATATTAAGGGGAAAATCAGCTCAGAATTTGAATGGGAGCCTAATCAATTAAACATAATAAAACAAACTGAAAAAATTCACCTTATAAGTTCTAAGGGCATTTATAACAGTGGTCCTTTTAAACTTGAGCACGATTTAACTTACTCAGCTTTAATTGATGAAAACATAATCGATGTTTTACTTGAAAAGGGAAGTCAGCTAGCTGCCCAATACAGTCATGCTGCACTTGTAAGGTTTTTTAAAAATAAGGGAATAGATCCAAGAGTTATTGCGCTCTTGAATGACAATGTCAATAAAAATATGCGATTGCAACCCTCAGGAAAGTTGAAGGTCAATTTCTCAAAGCAAAAAATTTCACTCACCAAATTAGCTATTAATAACCTTGATGAAAAACAGCCTATTTTGTTACATTTCAATAGTTTATTTACGCGCTTTGATATTAAAAATGCGCAGGCACAATTTGATTTAAATGCACACGTTCGGGTTTTTAAAGATGTTACAAATGTACCTGTTAAACTGATAACAAAAGGCGAAATCATTAAAAATGATAACTTAAGCTTTCGTTTTGAACCTGACTCTCAAGTGAAATTGACAGATTTAACTTTTAAAGGAAAAAACAATAGTACGACTCCTACTCATATGGCATATATTGGGTCTATGGTATTTGACTGGCAAGGAAATATTGTTGTAGATAAAAATAAAGATGTAAAACTAGCTGTAAAATTAAAAACGAAAATGGATAAAGGAATTGTAAAAAATATTGTTAAAACAAAATCTATTCAGATGGCATCTCAAATTAATGGTTCATTAAATGATATTAAAATTAACGGTCAGTTAATGTTAGATGATATTCCTTTAGCTGAATTTGATTTATCAGGTAATGTTTCTGAGCCTCACATTGAAATTTTAGCTGATAATTTAAGTTTAAATGCCCTATTAGGTTTAAATATTCAAAAAACATTACCGATTAGCGTTATTAATGGTTCATTAGATTATCACTTAAAAGGCCAGGTAAAAAATTGGCAAAGTATAGATGCCAATCAATTCAATTTATCGGTGAAAATATCAGATGTAATAGGTGAAATAAATGATACTTGGTTTGAAGGTTTTAATTGGCAGCAAAAATTTATATTTGAACAAGGAAATATAAAAACAAGTGATAATTACAGTGCATTATCACTTGCTAGCCTAGATGTAGGAACGCCAATTACAAATTTAATTGCTAAAAGCATTGTGGCGTTTTCAAATGAAACATGGCATTTTAGTTTAGTGGATTTTAAAGGGGATATGTTTGGGGGAAGCTTTCATATTCCAGCATTTCAATGGCCAATTGACTCTAAAAAAGCAATGAATATTAACTTAATTGGTATTGATTTAAATAAACTAGTCGAACTTGAGAAACAGCAGGGGGTTTTAGTTACAGGTAAAGTATCAGGAGAGTTTCCTTTTTATATCAATAATAATAATAATGCCACTATTGTAAATGGTAAATTATATAATGTGAGTAATGGGGTCATTCAGTTAAAAGATAATCCCGCTGTAACGTCTTTAAAACAAAGTAGCACTGAGCTGGCATTGGCATTTGATGCTTTACAAAACTTACATTATCATAAATTAAGCGCGTCGGTTTATATGTATGAAGATGGCAGAATGTTACTTGATACTGCGATTAAAGGCCGAAACCCAGATTTAGATAATGATGTAAATTTAAATTTGAATCTTAATTATGATTTATTAGGTTTAATAAAATCTTTAAGGATCGCTGATAATGTCGAAAGTGACATTATTCAAAAATTACAACAAAATTAAGGACCAATTATATGGACAAACTAATAGCTGCCATTTTAGCTGTTTTTGTATTATCTGCATGCACACATAAAGTAGAAGTGAGTGCAAAAGAACCAATAACAATTAATTTAAACTTAAAGATTGATCATGAAATTCGAGTGAAAGTAGATAAAGAACTTGATGATATTTTTAGTGAAGATAGCTCAATATTTTAAGGAAAAAACATGAAAAAATTAATTAAATATACCTCATTTATAGTATTGGCGGCAACGATGTCATTTTCTGCACTTGCGATTTCATTACAAGATGCAAAAAAGCAGGGGTTAGTAGGTGAAATGCCTGATGGTTATTTAGGGGTTGTAAAAAACAGTTCAGAAGTCGCTAGTTTAGTCAGTTCTGTTAATAAAAAACGCAAAGACTTATATATATCTTTAGCACGTAAAAATAAAATTACTTTAAATCAAGTATCAGCATTAGCAGGCAAAAAAGCGATACAAAAAACAGCCTCAGGTCATTTTGTTAAAAATGCACAAGGTAAATGGATAAAAAAGTAAGTTAAATGAAATCTTATACTGCAATTTTACGTGGCATAAATGTAGCTGGTCAGAAAAAAGTAAAAATGACGGATTTAAAAACCTTATATGAAAGTATGGGGTTTAAAAATGTCGTTACATACATCCAAAGTGGAAATATAATTTTTGACTCTGATATAGATGAAATTGAGAATATTAAAACTCAAATTGAAACGGGTATCAACCACAAATATGATTTTGAAGTGCCTGTTGATGTAAGAACTTCAGCTGAATTTGCATGTATTTTGGATGTTATGCCTTTTGATGATATTGACTTAGATGTAGATGGCACAAAAGTTTTGATCACATTTTTATCTGAACAGCCATCAAAGTCTAAAAAACAAGCTTTGCAGGAGTATGCAAAAGCACCTGAAAGACTCTTGTTTGGAGATCAATGTATTTATTTACATTGCCCTAATGGTTATGGAAAAACCAAGCTTTCTAATGTTTTTATTGAGAACAAATTGGGCATGATAGCAACAACACGTAACTTAAAATCAGTTACAAAATTGGTTGAGTTATCTAAAAATTAAGTTAAATATTAAAAAAGGGGTCGGAGTTAATTAATTATTTACTCCGATCTTATTTTAAAAACCTATTCAACAATTCTGAAAATTTCCCATTTTTGTGTGCCAGATACAATATGGGGTTCAAGTTCTTTACTCCAACTTGCATGTGCTTCGATATCACCCAATTTATTCCAAGAATTGTTAAGTTCGGCTAAATTTTCTATTGTAATTTCAGATATAATTTGTGACTCAAGCGCACCCACAGAACCTGTAATAATGCGGTATTTACCTTTATGCCAGCCAATTTGAGAACCTATATCTTTAAACCAGTGTGATAATGAGTTAACTACATTGGGTTTGTGACCAAATTTTGCGTCGATAGACCACCTAGCAAGCATCATAATAATTTCCTTTGGATGAAATAAATACAACTGAAAGTATGCGCTATATTAATTAGAATGCCATTTTTGCCATCAACAATAACAGAGTTTAAAGACTGAGGAGTAGTTAATAGAATTAATTAACTCCGACCCCTTTTTATGGGATATAATTTTTAATTATCATTAGAGATGAGTAAACCATGAATAAGCTGCAATTAATTAATAATATTATTGCCTATTTAGAAAAAGAATTAAAAGATGCAGTTTTGGCTGCAACAAATGCCCGTGATGCTGCGGTGAATGATGAATCTGTTGCTGAAACACAATACGATACTATTGCGATTGAAGCCGGTTATTTAGCTCATGGGCAATCTAAACGCGTTGAAGAATTTGAAACTGCCATTAAAGCATTTCATGTTTTGAAGGTACAAAAAAATATCTGTAACGAATTTGATAAAAATGACGCTATTAGTATTGGTACTTTGGTTCAATTAGAACAAGATAAATGCAAGGCTCATTGGTTCTTTATTGCACCATTTGCAGGTGGATTTACTACAAGTATAAATAACCAAAAAATTACAGTTATTACACCTCAGTCACCTATAGGCCAGGTTTTGGTTGGCAAATATTGTGATGATGAAATAAAAATGCGTTTGGGAATTAATAAACTTGAAGATTTTATCTCATCAGTTATTTAACTTAAGTTGTATGTGGCCAAAATCGTTTTAATGCATTTTTTTTTGGTAGGAATAGTCACGCTGTTGACTATTTAGCAATCAGTCTTCATTTTCTATGATTAAGAATTCTATTTTATTTTCAACACCATCCCAGATTTTTGCATCTTTAGGTGGTGCAATGACTTCTGTGATCCTTGGCCAAATTTCTGATAGTTCAGCATTTAGCTTAATAAAGTCTTTTTGATTTTCAGGTACTTCATCTTCTTGATAAATAGCGCCAGCAGGGCATTCTACTGGGCATAAGTCACAGTCAATGCAATCATTTGGATTAATAACTAAAAAATTAGGGCCTTCAAAAAAAGCATCAGCAGGACACACAGATACACAGTCGGTGTATTTACATTTTATGCAATTGTCTGTTACTACAAAGGCCATGAAGTCTTATTTCCTGCTCATTATATTCAAAATAGTGGGCGATCATACCTAGGTAAAATATTAATTCAATCTCTTGTTTATTATTGTAGGCAAAATCAGCTGCATTAAGGTAAAATACCGCTGCTATTTTTTGCTACTGGAACTCCTTCAATGCTACGTTTAACCGATATAAAATTAGATTTAAATCATCAAGAAGATGAAATAAGGCAAGCGATACTTAAAAAGTTAAATATTAATGATGATGAATTAATCAAATTTACGGTTTTTAAACGTGGCTATGATGCTCGCAAAAAAAATGTGATCACCCTTATTTATACTTTAGATGTTGAAACATCACTTAATGACACTTTACTCAATAAATTCGAAAAAGATCACAATGTAAAAATGAGTCCTGACATGACTTATAAATTTGTTACGCAATTACCTGATAACTTTAAACAACGACCTGTTGTGATAGGCATGGGACCCTGTGGTTTATTTACGGGCTTAATTTTAGCGCAAATGGGTTTTAAACCTATTATTTTAGAGCGTGGCCAAGAAGTTAGGCAGCGTACTAAAGATACGTTTGGTTTTTGGCGTAAAAAAATATTAAACACCGAATCAAATGTGCAATTTGGCGAAGGTGGTGCGGGAACTTTTTCTGATGGTAAGTTATATTCGCAAGTTAAAGACCCTAAACATTATAGTCGTAAAGTATTAAATGAGTTTGTTGATGCAGGTGCACCCAGTGAAATTTTATATGTAAGTAAACCTCATATAGGGACTTTTAAATTAGTGACTATGGTTGAAAAAATGCGTGCAAACATTATAGCGCTAGGGGGAGAAATTCGTTTTGGTGAGCGTGTTGATGATATTCATATGGATGAAAATTCTGACGGTAAACAAGTAACAGGTTTAACTTTAGCCAGCGGCGAAAAAATAGATACTAAATTTATTGCATTAGCTATCGGGCATAGTGCTCGAGATACTTTTCAAATGATCCATGATAAAGGTGTGTACATTAAAGCTAAACCATTTTCTGTTGGTTTTAGAATAGAGCATGAACAGTCTGTTATTGATGACGCTCGCTTTGGTATTCATGCAGGTCATGAAATTTTAGGTGCTGCAGATTATAAACTTGTGCATCATTGTAAAAATGGCCGTTCTGTTTACAGTTTTTGTATGTGTCCTGGGGGGACCGTTGTTGCAGCGGCATCTGAAGAAGGTCATTTAGTAACTAATGGTATGAGCCAATATTCTCGTCATGAACGTAATGCAAATAGTGCGATTGTGGTAGGAATAGAACCTAAAGATTACCCATTAAAAGATGGGAAAGAAGATGTGCTTGCTGGTATAGAGCTTCAACGTAAACTAGAAGAATTTGCATTTAAATTAGGTGGTGAAAGTTATGATGCGCCAATTCAACTCGTAGGTGACTTTTTAGCTGGTCGTGCAAGTGGTGAGCATGGTGATGTAGTACCATCTTATAAACCAGGTGTTAAATACTGTGATTTAAGTGAAACCTTACCGGGCTATGCGATTGAAGCTATTCGCGAGGCAATTCCTGCATTTGAACGTAAAATTAAAGGATTCTCAAAGAAAGATGCAACGTTAACGGCAGTTGAAACTCGTACTTCTTCACCCATTCAAATTACACGAGATAAAGAATCTTTTGAAAGCTTAAATACAAAAGGCTTGTATCCAGCGGGTGAAGGCGCTGGCTATGCTGGTGGTATATTATCTGCTGGTATTGATGGTATTAAAATTGCCGAAGCGATGGCACTGGCTATGGCAAATAGTGTTAAATAATCCACAGTTTATAAAATTGTAAAGCCCCTTTACGGGGCTTATATTTTGTCGATGTTAGAATTAACTTTTTCCATTTATGACACCTGAAATTACATTTTTGTTGATGTTACAGTCATTTGATATTTTGCCTGCTTAGTGGGATGTATCACAATACGCATGTCTATTTTGTGATGATTGTTTCTATTTATTTTGCAGCGATAACCTTGTTCTAGCACATTATAACTAGGTGTTTTATGTACCTTAATTTAAACGCAATCATATTTATTCGGCTATCGTTATTGCCTGATAATTAACGACTCATTGCTGCTTATCACTTATTTAAAGCGACTAAACTTTCATTCTTGCGCTGAAATTGGTTCATTTTTAGCTAGGACGTAATTCACACTTAAGGGCTCACAGGCCCTATATGTTTATTAAATTATACACTAGCTCTAAGAGGGCATTGCATTACTAATACTTCATCACCTTTATTTGTGACTTGCTCTATTGGCTGCCAGCCAAGTTCTTTATAAATTCCACCCTTTAAGTTTTCTGTTTGTAAATATAAAATATCAATATTGAGTGAGAAGGCGATTTCCTTTGCTTTCTTGACTATTTTTGTTGCGTACCCTTTACCTCTATGTTCTTTACTAATGTAAACCCCACCAAGCCAGTGTTCTTTATCGATATATATATCCATCTCATGATACTTTAACTGAGCCACGCCAAGTAACTGGTTTTCTTTTAGTAATAAAATCATTAGCGGAATTTCATTACTATTTAATTGAGAACGCAGCTTTTCTTCAATTAACTTTAAACTTGGACTTTGCATTAAATAGGCCCATTGCTCAAAATACCAAATTGCAATTTGAGAAATAAATTCGGGTTTGTCTTTTAAATAGCTAAATTCCATTTTATATCACTTCTTTTAAAGGCTCTGTTGAAATTTCATTGTATTCAATTGCATAGTTATTATCTATCAGTTCGGTTATAAATATACTGGGTTTATGTGTATCAAAAATAAGATGCACTTGATGTTTGGCACGTGTCATGGCGACATAAAATAGACGTCGCTCTTCAGCATAGCGATATGATTCATTTTTAGGTAATAAAGAGTCTAGTAAAGGAGATATCTTTTTTTGAGCTGGAAAGCCTGATTTGCCATTTTTTAAACCAATAATGATAACCTTGTCGGCTTCTTTTCCTTTACTGGCGTGGAAAGTCAAAGCATTAATATTTAATTTTTTATAAGTGTTATTTAATTGATTTATAGTGGTGGTATTTGGTAATAAATATTTATATCTTGCTAAAATATAGATGCTTTTGCTTTCTTTGCTTGTGTTATTTATTGTGCTTAAAATTGAATGTAATCTAGTGTTATTATCACCATGGTAAAGTGACACTTTAGGTTGTTTTGTGTGTATGTGGGTGAGCATTTTTTTGTTTAGCTGCTCAGGGTTTTGCATTACAAACTGAGTTGCTATATCACTAATGCTATTATTAAATCGAAAAGTTTTATCTAGGCTTGTTGTTTTAGTTGTGCCAAAGTAAGTATCAAAACGTGTTGTTAAACTGACATCAGCTCCTGTAAATCGATATATTGCTTGCCAATCATCACCAACACAAAACAGTGTCCCATCCACAACTTGCTCTCTTAAGGCTTTTATTAATTGTGCTCTTGGTTCTGATATATCTTGGAATTCGTCAACTAAAATATGACGCCATGGAGATTTAAATTGTTGGTTTTTAATATATTTGATTGATTTTATGATCATATCTTCAAAATCAATTTCATTGTTGTCAACTAGGTATTGTTGATATAACTGGTAAATAGGTGATAGCAATTCAAGCTCTATTGTAATTTGAGCTTTATTTTGTTGTGTTAAACGGCTTTGTAATGAATTTACATTAAATAAAGCGAGCTTATATAGACCTAAAAGCTGATTTAACAGCTTGGCAAGTTCATGTTTTTTAGAATCAAAATCAGTGTTTTTATGGGCGTTTAAATAAGTGTCAAAATAATACTGAGCTTTTGTTTTATAATTTTCCTGAGCTAATAACTTGGTTAATTGAGTATGGATCCAATCGAGCTTAACTTGTTCATTTTTTGCCATATTTGTTACATTAGGAGATTTTGATTCTACCGACTTAATGATATACAACCCTAAGGCATGAAACGTACAAATTTTAATTGAATTGGTTTTGAGTTTATTGCTAACGCGTAGCTTCATTTCTTCAGCTGCGTGTGACCCAAATGCAAGCAATAGAAATTCAGATGTTGTAGCTTGATTGCTTTTTAATAAATAACCTACACGGCCAATCATAGTACTGGTTTTTCCAGTACCTGCACCGGCTAAAATTAAGTTGTTTTGTTCATTCGTAATGCAAGCGATTTGTTGTTTGTCTGTCAAAGGGTTTGATTCCAAACAGTTGAAATAATCACGGTATTTTTCCCTTTGATTATTAATATATTTGCTTTGAAATGTGCCTAACTGTTTTTCATTCCATGAGCTAATATGTCGTAAAAATTTTAATGATTTTTTTATAGTATCCTCAAAATGATAAATATCTATAATTAAGGGCCAGCGATTTAACTCTGTTAAAGCCTGTTGTTGGAATGTTAACCAAGTACCTTTACGTAAATAACTTTTATTTATTTCAATTTTTTGTTTTTTAACGAGAGAGTGCAGCCGAGTTTGATGTAATTGAGCCCAATATTGTCGTGTTATTTTTAAAGCTGAACGGGCTGTTTTTTTCGATAACCAGTTAAAATTATATTTGGATTTATTGGTTTGAAACTCAATTGAGTTGAAAAATAAGCCTTTATTAATGTTGGGAGAAATACTCATTTCTAGCCAATTGATATGTATGTTATCAATTTGAATACCTTGGGCATCAATACTGAGTGAAACATGATTTTTAATGAAAAACTTACTAATCCAATGGCGAGTTAACTGCATGAAAACAAAATATAAGGGATAAATGCAGAGTATAAATAAAAAAGGGGTCGGAGTGAATAATCAATAATATTAAATGTGTCTATATTACTTTGTGAATTTAAAAAAATTAATATTTGAAAATTCATTCATTTTTTATCATAAAAATAAAATAGAGTCAGAAATTTTAATGTATAGGTAATTAATTAACTCCGACCCCTTTATAGTCAGCTACCGCGAATGGCTAGACCTAGTTCGGTAGAATAGGCCATAGAGCGACCTGATATTTTTAAGTTTTCATCAATGACATAATAAGTAGGGTAAGCTTTTATTTGATAGTTTTGCCTTACTTGGTGATTTCCAAGTAATACAGGAAAACTAATACCTAAATCTTTTGTAAATTCAGTGACTTGTTCTTGAGAGTCAAAATCAAGCGCGATAGCTATTGCATTAAGTGAGCCATCAGTTACTTTATTTTGTAAATTTGGCATGCTCACTCTACAAATAGAGCACCAAGGAGCAAAGAAATAAATCACAGTTTTTTGGTCTTTAAACTCGGCTAAACTCACTTTTTCATCAACTTTATTTAATAAAGGTAAATAAAAGTAGGGGGCTGCTAACTCTCCTGAAGAATCTAATAATGACGATTCTTTAAATATACTTACAAGATTAAATATCATAATTGCTGCGATAATTTGTATCACTATTTTTTTCAAAGTATGGGTTCCATAAAGTGATCTGTTTATACAGACCATAAAAGATTATAAATACATTCACAAAAAATGTAACTGAACTAAGATTAGTTAAAAGTCATTAATTATTAAGCTCAGACAAAATGAAGTTTTATTTTTTTCTTTTCATTTTTAATCTAATAATAATTCAGCCTCTTTTTGCATGTGATCTAACCGTGCGTTACGAGCACTTTTCGCCCGATCAAAAGAGCAAGAAACTGCAATGGTATGGTATGGATGTTGATCTTGCCAAAACTTTATTAGATAAAACAGGCTGTCGTTACCGTTTTGTTGATATTCCTTGGGGAAGGGCTATTACATTATTAAAAAAAGGTGAAATTGATATGATGCTGGGAGTTTCTAAAGTATCAAATAGAAGTCAATTTTCACATTTTATAGGGCCATATAGACAAGAAACGATTGTATTAGCAACACTTGCTGCGGAAGCGTTTTTTATAGAAGAAATAGATGAATTAAAAAAGTTAGATAAACCTATCGCGATTCAAAGAGGTGCATTTTATGGTGATGAATTTGAAACTTTATTAGCCTCTGATCCATATTCAGACATCCATTTTGTTAATATTCCAAGTTATGATGTGAAACTATATTTACTGAGAAACAAACGTATCAGTGGATTTTTTGAAGAAAAATCGAATGTTATTTTTCAAGCCAAACACAATCCTGACTTCAAAGATATTGTTGTTAATCCATTTATTATTCATTCAAATCCAGTTTATTTTGCATTTAGTAAATCAACAGTGAATGATGCACTAATTGATAAACTCAGAAAGTCCTTTTATGCTCTAAAATCAGAAAAAATGTTTGAAACTATCTTGAAGAAATATCAATAAATTAAAAATAATTTTTATTTTTACGTAAGGAATGGATATTTTTATGGGTATAAATTTTAAACTACCAGAGGATGACTTTCGTTCACTCCTCTGGTTAAGTTAATTTAGGTTACTCTTCCATACTGGCAGCAATCGCTTCTTCTTTTTCCTTCATTTCCTCAAAAGCAGCTTTAATTTCATCTAATACAGAATTAACATTTGCTTTTTTGTTATTAAATTTAAATTGACCTGTTAGTTCATAGTCTAAATCTAATTCACCTGCTTGAAATAATGCCCACATTTCTTCAGCATAATGAGTATTAAGAAGCTCAGGTGCAAATTGACCATAGTATTGGGTCATGTTTTGAACATCGCGTTTTAGCATGGCTTTAGCGTTGTTATTTGCTGCAGCATCAACAGCCTGAGGCAAATCTATGATCACTGGGCCGTATTCATCAACCAATACATTAAATTCAGATAAATCACCATGCACTAGGCCAACACATAACATGCGCATAACATAATTCATCACAACTTGATGGTCTTCAATTGCTTGTTCAGCGGGCATTTCAACATCGTTTAAACGTGGGGCAACATCACCATCATCGTCAGTAATTAATTCCATTAATAATACACCGTCATAACAGCCATAAGGTACAGGTACTCGTACACCGGCATCGGCTACTTTATACAAAGCATCCACTTCAGCATTTTGCCAAATTTCTTCTTGTTGCTTTCTACCAAACTTTGAGCCTTTTTCCATAGCTCGTGCACGACGGCTGTTTTTTACTTTTCTGCCTTCGTTATATTGTGCTGCTTTTTTAAAACTACGCTGAGCTGCTTCTTTATATACTTTGGCACAACGAATTTCATCACCGCAACGTACTGCATATACAGTTGCTTCTTTACCACTCATTAGCTGACTAATAACTTCGTCTACTAAACCTTCATCAATTAAGGGTTGGATGCGTTTTGGTGTCTTCATTGTTTATTGGTTCTTTCTCTGTGGTTAATCCGTGAAAATTCATTTTACGTTAATAAAAGAGATTTTTTAAGAAAAATTTATTTTTTTACTCTAAACCCTTGAAAGTGACTTTTTCATCCTTATATCTTTAAGCAGAGGACGCCGATAGGGTCCCTTAAAAAGTAAACATAGTTCCAACCAAACTATTTATAAATGAAAGTTAGTAATCAAACCATAATCTGGTTTTAAACTAATGCTCTAAAACTGCTCGTTCATTATGAAGAGCAAAACTTAACGATAGCTGATTCAATGAGTTAGTTATCAATATCGCTCAATGAGGATAATATTATGCGTACAATCGACTTTTCACCACTTCACCGTTCATTTATTGGTTTTGATCATTTGGCTTCATTAATTGATACCGCGAATAGAAATGAAAAACAATCAGGCTTTCCTCCATATAATATTGAACTATTAGAAGAAAATAAATATCGCATCACAATGGCTGTTGCTGGTTTCACTGAATCAGAACTCGCTATTGAGTCAGAGAATAATAATTTAAAAGTCACAGGCACTAAAGCAAATAAAGACAAAATTGAACGTAACTTTATTCATCAGGGCATTGCTGAGCGCAACTTTGAACGTAAATTTCAATTGGGTGATCATGTTAAGGTAATGGGTGCTGATATGGTAAATGGTTTATTGCATATCGACTTAGAAAGAGAAATACCTGAAGCGATGAAACCTCGCCAAATAAAAATAGGCGGCAGTAAATTAATAGAAAATTAATTTTTCAAAATATTAATCATTAAGCTGTTTATTTTAAATAGGCAGTTTCGTCAAAATAGAATGCCAAAAGGGTTCTAAATATACATAGTTCTACAAATAAAAACTTGTTCATTATGAAGAGTTTTATTAAATATCGCTCGATGAGGATAATATTATGCGTACAGTAAACTTTGCTCCATTAAACCGTTCATTTATTGGCTTTGACCAATTAACTTCCTTAATTGATACTGTTAAAAAAACAGATCAACAACCAAACTCTATACCATATAACATAGAGTCATTTGATGACAATAAATACAGAATTACAATGGCTATTTCTGGATTTACAGAGCCTGAATTACATATTGAGTCTCAAAATAACGTATTAAAAGTAACAGGTACAAAAGAGGCAAAAGAAAAACTTGCGTCTACTTTTATCCATCAAGGGATCACGAGTCAGAATTTTGAAAAGCAATTTCAGCTAGGAGATCACGTTAAAGTGATATCTGCTAATATCGAAAATGGATTGTTATATATTGAGTTAATAAGAGAAGTGCCTGAGGCATTAAAACCACGTAAAATTAAAATAGGTGATGAGTCATTACTAGAGCATTAAACGACCACTATTGCGTTTTATTTTTTCGTTATTTCCCTGACTTTTAAGCCCGAATTATCGGGCTTTTTTGTTTATATTTTTACTGTTACGGGTAAATAACCTTTAGCTTTAATGTGACCACTTAATACTTTAGCTAAAGCACTAAATATGGGGCTTTTGATTTCATGTGTATGAGAATCTAAATGTGTATTATAGGCATATGTTGCTAATGAGATATCTGCTACGTCATTAAATTGGGCTATTTCATAAGGTGTTCTTAAACTAATAAAAACTGTTTTTTTGTTATGTACTTTTGCAAATTTCAACAAATCATAAACATCTTTAGGGTTTGCTATATTTTCAATACGTTGTTTATTTGTTATTAAATCATCCATCCCCCCCATTTCAGCAGCACTTTGCTTTGGTGCAATATGAGCACCGATCACAATATTTGCATTATCAATAAAGTGTTGTGCTTTTGTTATATCAAAATTTTGCATATTTGTATGAGTAACAAACAAGGTCTTTTTAAATTGCGCCTGTAACATGCTTGATAAGGCAAGGCATTTAGTTTTATCTGGCATAATTAAATGCACAATATCTCGGTTATTAATAGGCAAAATATTATTTTGAGATGTAACTAAAGTAATCGCAGCTTCTGCGAGTTGTTGTTCAATTATTAAATTTTCAGGCTTTAATAGTTGTGTTTTAGAGTGAGAAATTTTATCAGTTAAACTAGTTGTTACATTACCAACAAGTTCATAATCATATTTTAATTTTTGAATTCGTTTAAATGATTCGCATATTTCATGTTTATCAAGTTCTCCAGCATTAACAGCATTAGCAACAGCGTCAATTAACTGGGGTAATTTATTTAGGTCTTGAGCCGTTCTGATTTTTATAGGCATTAAAGCGATATCAACACCGGCTTTAAAAGTATTGATAACAGCATCATCTTCGGTGAAAAAGTCCTTAATACCTTTCATGTCTAAGGCATCTGTGATCACGACACCTTTGTAAGCTAACTCTTCTCTGAGAATATTCGTTATCATTTTTCGTGACATTGTTGCGGGTTTCAACATTTTAACACCCGATTTGGCGATAAATTCGCTATTATCTAAATTTGGATATTGTATATGCGCAGTCATTACCATGCCGGGTGCATCATGTTTTATGATCTGTTTAAAAGGAGCGATATCCATTTTATAAACTGTTTCTAGGTCGTGCATGACGATTGGTAAACCTGTATGGCTATCAACATCTGTATCACCGTGGCCAGGAAAATGTTTAAGTGTGCTGATTATATTATGTTTTTGCATTGCAGATACTTGTGCTTGGCCAAGTTTTGCCACAACATCAGGGTTTTCACCAAAAGAACGCACGTTAATAACGGGGTTATTTTTGTTGCTATTAACATCTATGGTAGGGGCATGGTTAACATTAAACCCTAAGCTATTAAGCTCAGTTGCCAGAACTTCTGCTGTTTTTGTTGCATAATCGCAGCCATGTTCTTGATAAGTTGCACCGATAGACATATTTCCTGTAAACGCAATTGTATCAGAACGAGATGTTCTAAAAACACGACCACCTTCTTGATCAATAGAGATTAATAAAGGTGATTTTAAGCTTGAATTTGTAGCTGCTAGCTGTAAATCATGATTAAGCTTGATGATTTGTTGCGGACTTTCTAAATTATCTGAAAATAAAATAATGCCGCCAAGACTTGTTTGGCTAATCAATTGAGCAATTTCTTTTGGCAGTTGTGTCATTGCTTTTCGTGGATTTTCAGCCGTTATGGGGTGTTCATTATAAAAGCGTAAATCTATCATTATTTTTTGTGCGATTTGTACTTTTAACGATGTTTTTTTATCAGTTGCATTGGCCTGCATTGAAAGTCCTGTTTTTAAAATCATAAAGTGGCTAAAATCTAATACTTAATTCAATTATTCGCTTTCTTTGAGATTGTTATTTTATATGAAAATTTCCAATACAACAGATACTTCTTTAAACCAATATTATTTAGGCATAATGTCTGGCACGAGTCTTGATGGAATCGATGTCGCTTTGGTATCAATTTCAAAAAATGAGAATAAGACTATTTTTATAGCCGGTGAAGAATTTTCTTTTGATGATGATTTACGTAAAAAAATTCTCATGCTCTGCGAAACACAAACAACTTCATTACAAAATTTAGGGGAAATTACAAGTGAACTTAGCTTGGCCTATGCTGATGCGATAAACTTGTTTTTAATAAAACAAAAAATTGATGCTAAACAAATCAGAGCATTAGGTTGTCACGGGCAAACGGTATTTCATCAACCTGCGGGAAATAACGCCTTTTCAATGCAGCTAGTTGACGGGGCAAAAATAGCAGCAAATACACATATCACAACCGTAACTGATTTTAGATCTATGGATATTGCTTTGGGCGGTCAAGGTGCCCCTTTAGTACCTTTATTTCATCAAGGTTTAGTGGAACAAGTTCAAGCTGGCGTCAGTGAGTCTATGGTATTTTTAAATATAGGCGGTATAGCAAATATATCTGTTGTAAACCCTACACCTTTATCCGGCTTTGATACTGGTCCTGGCAATGTTTTACTTGATAGTTGGATCTATAAAATTTCAGGTAAGCGATATGATAAAAATGGTGAGTTATCAAAAAAAGGGAAATGCAATGAGAAGTTATTAAACCTTCTATTATCAGAGCCTTATTTTGATTTAACAGCGCCAAAAAGTACGGGGCGAGAACGCTTTAATTTAGCCTGGCTTGAAAGTAAATTAACATTATTAAATCAGAAAATATCTGATGCTGATGTAATGGCAACACTCATCGCTTTAACTTGTGAGCCAATTATAAAAGCTTTAATAGATTACCCGCCTGGGCAGTTATTAGTATGTGGTGGTGGCACAAAAAATAAGGCTTTAATGGAATATTTAAAAAATGCATTAGCTCAGTGGCAGGTGAAAGTGACAGATGATGTAGGAATCAGTGCAGATTACATGGAAGCAATGGCATTTGCTTGGCTTGCTCACAGATGCATAAACCGTTTGGTGGGTAATGAACCACAAGTCACTGGCGCTAAACGCGCTGAGATATGTGGTGCCATTACCCAAATTCTAAATTAAATATGAACTGTTGTTATGTATCATTAAAAATAATGTGTTTCTTCAGTTGCAAGCGTAATACCTGCTTCGTCAGTTAAATCCCATTGTTTTATCATGCGAGTGGAACCTGCTGAATTTGAACATTCAATTGCTTGATAAAGCACAGGTTTAGTATTGCTAAATGTTTCTGCTGTTGTAAATACATCAGAATAAAAGTTGCTATGG
The DNA here is from genome assembly GCF_900112265.1 of Pseudoalteromonas denitrificans DSM 6059. Taxonomy (GTDB): domain Bacteria; phylum Pseudomonadota; class Gammaproteobacteria; order Enterobacterales; family Alteromonadaceae; genus Pseudoalteromonas; species Pseudoalteromonas denitrificans. The sequence goes on from NZ_FOLO01000016.1 coordinate 29,705, forward strand.
GATGATTTTCCATGGAATAAATTGAGCGTTTGTCCATAATCAATCACACTTTTACAAATGCTTTCAGTTGTACCATTACTTACGGTTATCTTACCCTGATATGACACTTCATCATGAAAAGAATAGCTTTGAGTTTGATATATAAAATTACCAACAGGCGTTACAGTGGCATCCCAAGTCACTTTAGGTACACCTGGTATTTTATGTAGAATAGTCACATCTTGATTATTTTTATCCTTACAACCAAGCTGTAATACTTTACCGTGCGTAAAATGTGATTCAGGTAAGTCGAATATAATTGCATAGTCAACATAATTTGAATAGTTAGATGGTGTTACTTGTACATTGGCTATTAATGTCCCATCCTCGCGACTGTATAAATTTGCATATTCACAATTAGATTCTGGATTATTATAAACAATATGAAACCCTAGTTTTTGAGCTGAACGGTCTGAAGTGGCAACTCTTGAAACTGGCCCTTGGCTATAATTTGTTTCAACACTTACGCCATCAATGTCAAAAATATACTGAGCTTGTGCTGATGCACTTAAAGTGAATAAACTCGCCGCTAATAAAGATAAGTTATATGTTTTCATTTAATTAAATCCTTGATAATTAATTATAAAAATTTCAACTAAGAGAGGGCCCTTCTCTATTATTAAATTCTTAAGCTCTGTTGCTTAATGAGGTAATGTTATGAGTCGGTGACAGCGTTGTCAATTTAAAATGTACCGAAATAAGAGATATTTTTTAAATGACATGTTCAAATTAAAGTAAGTGTTATCAAGTGGTTAACTTAATGCTGTGATATGTTAAATGTGTTTAATAAAGATTGATTAATTAAATTAAAATATCGATTATTCATTTAAAACTGCTATGTAAATATAATGTCATTGATTGTGTGATTTTTGCTTTGTTTTTGACAGCAGCTTTACTTTAATTAAGCAGATCTTATTTAGTAGGCTACAGTGATAGATAATTTTTTAGGTCAGAGTGTCTAATAATTATCAAAAGTTGAACTTACCCTGTCTAATAAGTATACAATAGATTGATAAGGTATATTTGTGGCCTTAGTTAAGCCTATTTCACAGGTGCGACTATTTGAATAACCTTCCGTTATTTTTCCTGTTTTACATTGCTTTAATTGCGGCTCTAAGGGTCTTAAAGCATTTTCATTGAGCTGTGGTAAAAAGAAACCTTTATCACCTGCAAATCCACAACAATTAATATCACTGGGTATAAGTACTTCATTGGCACACGCTTGCGCTAAGTTTATTATACTGTGTTCTATATTTTGTCTTTTGCTACTACAGCTGATATGCAAAGTGATGGGCGCCAATTGTGGTGTGATTTTTAAATGTTTCAAAATGAATTTATCAATAAAGTCAGTTACTTCGAATGTCTTTATTGGCATATTATCAAAACTGTAATTATCTAAAGCTAAGGTGCAAGGGCTCGCATCCATTATTATTGGAGTTTTACCATTATTTGTTAATGGATAAATGCTTGATATAAGAGCGTGTGCTGTGTTATTTGCTGTATTTTGATCGCCTTTGCTAGCCCAAGGCATGCCACAGCATAAATCATTAATATTTTTTGGGATCAAAATTTCAAAACCTGCTTTTTTAAATATTGATGATACAACTTCAAATAATGCGCGTTGATCTTCTGCATTTTTATCTTGAGCAAAAGTTCTGCCACCACAACTTGGAATATATATAACCTGTTTAATGCTATTTGAAGAGAACTGCTGTTTTGTTTTGGTGATTGCTTTAGCACCTTTTGGCCAGGCTGGATAATAAAGGGGAATTCTTTTACCTGATATTTTATTTAATAACTTAAAACTATTTTTTATTGCTAATTCGGATGCTAATTTATTTGCAATAGATATCGCCGAAAGACCCAACTTTGAAGTTGAAACTGCAAGGTTTAAATGATCCGCAGTAAATTTAGATAAATGTTTTGCAAGTCTATTTGTTGACAATTTTTCAGCACGTAATGATTTAATAAATTCCCCTGTATTTATGCCTACAGGGCATTTTAATCCACATAGTCCCGTTGCTGCACAGGTGTCGATAGCTAAATATTGATAATCTTGTTTTAAGTTATCAAGTTCCCTTTTAATTGAATTATTATTTGGCTCTATGGCTAAAATATTTTCAAGTTCAATGATCCGTCGCCATACACTAATGCGTTGCCTAGGTGTTAGGGTGAAGCCGTTTGATGGGCAAACAGATTCACAAAATCCACATTCAATGCATTTATCAATAATGTTATCGGTAGTGGGTAATGTTTTTAAATTTTCTAAATGAATATTGGCATTGTCACTAATAAGCACATCTGGATTTAAAATATTATTTGGATCAAATGCATGTTTTATTTGTTGCATAAGTTGATAGGCATCAGAGCCCCACTCTAATGCAACAAAGGGTGCCATATTACGCCCTGTACCATGCTCAGCTTTTAATGAGCCCTTAAATTGTATGGCAACTAAGTGTGAAACATCTTGCATAAATTTGCTATAACGGTCTATTTGTTTTTGTTCATTAAATGACTGAGTAAAAACAAAATGCAAATTACCATCTAACGCATGGCCAAAAATAATGGCTTCATCATACTGATATTTTTTAAATAAGCCCTGTAGTGCCTGTACACCACTCCCTAAGTGCTCTGTTGGAAATGTCACATCTTCAATTACAACGGTTGTGCCCGTTTTTCTGACTGCGCCAACGGCTGGAAATGTTGCTTTGCGTATTTGCCAAAGTTCAGAGCATATTAAGTGATCTTTTGTAAATTCAACTTGCGCAATAATACTTGAATTAAATTGCGACATTAATACTTGGGCTTTTTGTTGTATTTGATCTAGAGCGTTTGAATCTGGTGCGTGGATTTCTATTAATAATGCGGCTGCGTTTTCATGTAAATGGCTTATTTTATTTTTCTGTAAACATGTTTGTAATAAAGCCCTGTCCGCAACGCTTCTCAGTGACCGTACATCTAACAACTCAATGGCTGCTATTTCTAACTTTGCTAATTGTGAAACTAAGTTACAGGCTAAAGTAACATCATCAAAAATATAAAAACCTGTTACTTTATTATGGTAATCATCAACTGTATTAAAAGTAATATCGGCAATGAAGCCTAATGTGCCTTCACTGCCTATCATTAAATGTTTTATAACATCTATTGGGTGTTCAAAATCTAGCAGTGAATTTATGCCATAACCACATGTATTTTTATAGCGGTATTTATTACGAATTAGAGCAGACAATTGAGTATTATCTTTTACTGTATTTAATAACTGATTTATTGTGTTAATGAGTTCAGGTTTATTGATAATAAAAGAGTGACAGCTATTTTTATCACTGGTATTTAGTTCGGTACCATCTGCAAAGATTATCGTCATATCTGCTAAGGTATGATAGCTATTTTGTTTTACACCACAGCACATGCCTGAAGCGTTATTCGCAGCTATGCCACCAATTTTGCAGCTATCAATTGATGCGGGATCTGGCCCTATTTTTTTATTGTAGGGCAGTAATAATTGATTTGCTTTTGCGCCTATTATGCCCGGCTGTAAACGTATTTTATTACCTGAGTTTGATATGTCGGCTTGCTGCCAGTCAGAAGTTAAAGTGATTAAAACTGAATCTGTGATCGCTTGACCTGATAAACTGGTGCCTGCAGCTCTAAAGGTAAGCGGCACGTTATATTTATTAGCGAGTATCAAAACGTGTTGAACTTGATCTTTATTTTTAAGTGCTAATATGAGCTTTGGCACTAAACGATAAAAGCTGGCATCTGTGCCATAAGCATAACGTTTAGAATAAGATGTTATCATTTCATTAGGGGTTAAAAAGCGCTGTAATTGAGATTTGAAATGTGAAAATAACGCGTCTGTCATACATACCCTTAAATAAAAATGCTTTGATTTTAATAATTTAAATATTATTAATAACCAAAGCATTATACCTATATATATGGAGTTATATAGAGGCTAGTAGGGTATTACTCACATTCATTTAGTCGGTGGGCATCTGATTTTGGTGATGCTGCTTTTATTAGGTTTAGCTGAGTTCTGACTTGTTTATGCATACTCAACATTTGTTCAAAATTATCTTCATCACTAACTTCAACTTGCTCAGATAGCACTTGATCTAAATGAGATACTTCTTTTTTCCAGTCGTTCATAATAATACTCCGGTTAAAATTGTGATCTTGCAATTTTAAGACCTGACAATTAGGCCTATTTTTATATTAATATCGCTAATTTGCTTTGCAAAATGCGATGCATAAGAAGTGAGAGACATCTTAACGGGAGAATTATACCTGATTGGTTAAAAATTGTATTATTTTGATTGCTTATATCTAGTATATTAAATTGTAATTTGTCTGGTTGTAAGTATATCGCAATATTAAGCTATCCATGCCTTTGATAACTTGAGATAATCACCACATAAAATACCTATTAACTTTGTAATATGAAAAAATTACTCAGATCAAACAGCATTCGATCTTGAAATATAGGTTATTCAAAAACTCTTATTCTAAACATAATATATTCATCGGAATAGGACATCATTTTATTTAGGTTTTCATGACAATATTACAACTGAGATAGATAACTATCTCAGTTGTAAACATAGCTGATAGCCACATTATTTCATTTAGGTATTTATGAAAATATTACATACATCAGACTGGCATCTTGGGCAGCATTTTATTGGGAAAAGTCGTGCAGGCGAACATCAAGCATTTATTACTTGGCTCTTGATGCAAATAGTAGAACATAAAATTGATGCTGTGATTATTGCTGGCGATGTCTTTGATACTGGGGCTCCGCCAAGTTATGCCCGTGAAATATATAATCGTTTTGTTGTAGAAATTAATCAGCTAAATTGTCAACTTGTAGTATTGGGCGGTAATCATGACTCGGTATCGACCTTAAATGAATCAAAAGCCTTATTAGCATATTTAAATACTCAGGTTATCGCAAATGTAACCGAAGACTTAGAGGCCCAAATTATCACTTTAAATCATTGTCATGGTGATAATAAAGGTAAAGCAGGAGCCATTTTATGTGCAATCCCTTTTATTCGACCTAAAGATGTAATGACAAGTAAAGCGGGAGAGTCCGGGGCTGATAAACAACAAGCCTTAGGTCAGGCAATAAAAGATCATTATGCAACACTTTATCAGTTAGCGGTTATTAAAAAAGAGAGCTTAAATGCAGAATTACCTATCGTAGCGACGGGTCATTTAACGGCTTTGGGTGTAAAAACGTCTGATTCAGTCCGTGATATTTATATCGGTAGTTTAGAGGCTTTTTCAGCATCTGAGTTCCCCCCAGCAGATTATATTGCATTAGGTCATATTCATCGTCCGCAAGTTGTCGCTAAATCAGAGCATATTCGTTATTGTGGTTCGCCTATTCCTTTGAGTTTTGATGAACTTGGTACAGATAAACAAGTATTGGTTGCTGAATTTGAAAATGGAAAACTAAAACAAACAATATCTTTAAAAGTACCACTTTTTCAGCCTATGGCTGTAATTAAAGGTGATTTAGAGAGTATTGAAAACCAGCTTAAAGCGTTTGAAAGTCACTCAGAAGATTTACCTGTTTGGTTATATATTGAAGTACAAACGCAAGATTATTTAAATGACTTGCAGCAAAGAGTGTCGCTCTTAACAGCAGACTTACATGTTGAAGTTTTACAGCTTCGCCGTGCTCGGACTAATCGTCAAGTTTCTATCCAAAGACAACAAAAAGAAGTATTGGCCGAGCTTTCGCCAATGGATGTATTTGAACGTCGATTATCACAAGAAGTATTTGATACTCAAGATGAACAAGAAAAAGCAATACGCATTACTGAAACATTTAAAGCCATAGTACTTGATGTTCAGGAGGTTAAAGCATGAAAATATTAAGCCTCAGATTTCAAAATATTAACTCTCTAAAAGGTGAATGGAAAATAGACTTTACCCAAGCTCCTTTTAACGATAATGGTTTATTTGCCATAACGGGACCTACGGGAGCGGGAAAAACAACCATTTTAGATGCAATATGTTTGGCCTTGTATCATAGAACACCCAGACTGAATAATATCTCTAAAACGACCAATGAGCTGATGACCCGAGATACCGTTGAGTGTATGTCTGAAGTTGAGTTTGAAGTCAAAGGAGTCGGGTACAGAGCTTTTTGGAGTCAAAAACGCTCCCGGGGTAAAATTGAAGGTAATTTACAAGATGCCAAGGTTGAATTAGTTAAACTTAATATAAGTGGTGATGATGACATCTTAGCTTCTCAGGTTAAAACTAAAACGCAACTAACAGAAGAAATTAGTGGTTTAGACTTTGCGCGTTTTACAAAATCTATGTTGTTATCTCAAGGCCAGTTTGCTGCATTTTTAAATGCTGAACCAAACGAGAGAGCTGAATTATTAGAACAACTCACAGGGACAGAAATATTTAGCTTAATTTCAGAAAAAGTGCACCAAGATTTCAGCTTACTAAAAAATGATTTAGCAAGATTAAAAGATAAAGCACAGGACGTTGATGTTTTATCTGAAGAAGATTTAGTTAATTTAAAACAGCTGCATACTGATAATCAAATAAGTTTAGAAAATAAAATTAAAAATAAAAAAACGATAACTGAACAGCAAACGTGGTTAAAAAAATATGATGAAGCGAAACATAACTTAATACAATCAGAAAATAATTTAGTATCAGCACAAAAAAATATTGATGCGCAACAAGATAGCTTTGAAAAATTAGCGAATTGCGAACCAGCAGAAAAGCTCAGAGCACAATTTGTATTATTAAATAATGTTAAGAAGAAACAGACTTCATTACAGCATAAACAAGGAGAGTTAAGTGCAGAGCAACAAGTCGCTGAAAAAGTCGCTGCTGAGTTATCTCAAAATTTAGCTTTAAGTAACAATGAATTTGAAAAACTTAACAAAGCACATAATGACTTAAACCTGCTATTAAATGACAAAGTTGTTCCATTAGATGCAAAGTGTAGCCAATTAACTGATGAACTTAATAAGCTGCAACAACATATTGATACTTTAGTTGAAGCTGATAATACACTTAAAAAAGAACAAAATACGCATCAAGAAACAGAGAAAAAGATGCAATCTGAGCAGGCTAAATTGACTGATTATTTAGCTGAACATAAACACAATGCAAACTTGGTTGAGCAATTACCTGTTTGGCAAATGAAGTTTGCTACTTTAACTAAATTAAAAGAGCAAGAACAAGGGCTTAATCAAAGTTTAAAAACGGCTCAATCAGGATTAGTAGAACAGCGTTCGGTCCTTGAAAAAACACAGAACATCATTAATCAAAGCATTGAAAATACTAAGTTACAACAAGAAGCGTTACAAGAGCAAAAGCAGAACTTAGACACTTTGCTTAATAACGATGAACTCAGTCATTTAAAACAAGAATTATTACTGTTAAATCAGCGACAACCTCAGCGTTCTACTTTAAGTCATAGCAGCGACCAATGGCATAAGTTGCAATTTGAACAACAAGAACTCACGCAAAAACATCATGTTTTACAGCAAAATATAGCGGCTTATGAGCAGCAGATATTACAACTTCGAGCTGATTATCGCCCTAAATTACAAATACAAAAAGACTTACAGAAATTATTAGATCAAGAGCGGAAAATTACAGACTTAACCCAAGCAAGATCTCAATTACAATCTGGTGAGGCATGCCCTTTATGTGGTTCATATGAGCATCCATCAATTGGCCATTATCAAACCATAAATGTTTCTGATACAGAGCAAAGATTAAACGTTATAACCACTGAATTAGATGCCATAAAAGCCAATGGTGAAAATTTAAAAACACAACAAGCAGTTGCTAATGACCAATGTGAAGCCGTAGCTAAACAGTTACAGCAATTAATAGATACATCGAAAATACTCACAACACAGTGGCAAACTATTTGTAATGAATTAAAAATTCAAATCACGATAGATAATGTAAATGGCTTTAATCATTACATAACGCAATGCACACAACAGCAAAGTTACTTAGTTGAGCATATTAAACACATTGAACAGCAAGAATTAAAATTAAGGGAGCTACAAACCCTTGTAGATGCTTCTGTTAATGCACAAACACAACATACCCACCAAGTTGAATTAGCAGAACAAAAAATATCTACTTTTGGTCAGCAAATTCAAGCTGCTGAATTAGAAATAAAAAATGTAATTGAGCAATATCATGCAGATGAAAAAGCATTAGAGAATACGTTTGAAAGTTTAGCATTCACTTTACCTGAACATGATGATGCAACTACTTGGTTTGAAGAAAAACAACAGGATTCAAAAAACTATATTCAGGCTAAAGAAAGCATGACTGCACTGCAAGATAAATTAACCGCAGTATCGGTCACCAATGATAATTTAGCTAATCAGATTGCACAATCACAAATCAAGTTGAAGCAAGAGTTTGATAGGCTTAATAAAGCAAAACAAAATCTGGATACTGAAAAAACAGCGCGTTTTGAATTATTTGCTGATAAAAAAGTGACAGAGCAAAGAGCGCTGAGCGAAAAAAGCGTAATTGAAGCTCAGGAACAATACAAACATGTTCAAGTTGATGCGCAAAATGCCTCTCAAGAATTGACTAAATTAAACGCTCAATTAGATGAACTTAATATTCAACTTAATGGGATAAATACTGAACAAAAGCAGGAGCAGAACAATTGGCTGCAACAATTAGAGTCAAGTCCATTTTCTGAGCAATCTCAGTTCGAGTCCGCCTTGCTTGATGAAGCTAAGCGTGAAGAATTAATTGTTTTAAAACAAAGTTTACAAACAAGTTTAGATGGTGCTCAAGCGCTACAAGTTGAAGCAAAAAAACAGTTAGATATGATTAAAGATCATGATGAAAGGAGTCAATTATTAGAGTTGAGTTTATCTGAAATCACTGAGCAGCTCGCACAACTTGAAGTTGAGATACTGGCATTAACTGAAAGCATTGCAAATACAAAATTTAAATTAACTGAAAATGATAAAAAACAGCAAAATCAAGAATCCTTACTTGATCAAATCGTAAAGAGCCAAGTTCAATACGATGATATGTCTTATTTACATGCGCTGATTGGTTCTCAAAAAGGTGATAAATTTAGAAAGTTTGCCCAAGGTTTAACACTTGATCATCTTGTGTATCTTGCGAATAAACAACTTGATAGATTACATGGACGTTATTTATTACAGCGCAAACAAACAGAAGCTTTAGAGCTACAAGTCATTGATACTTGGCAAGGTGATACGGTACGTGATACTAAAACCTTGTCAGGTGGCGAAAGCTTTTTAGTGAGTTTAGCTTTAGCCTTGGCCTTGTCTGATTTAGTGAGTCATAAAACCAGCATAGATTCATTATTTTTAGATGAAGGATTTGGTACTTTAGATAGTGAAACGCTCGACATTGCACTAAATGCCTTAGATAGCCTAAATGCCAGCGGTAAAATGATAGGTGTGATCAGTCATATTGAAGCGATGAAAGAGCGTATTCCAGTTCAAATTTTAGTTAAAAAAATGAATGGATTAGGCGTAAGTCAGTTAGAAGATAAGTACCGGGTTTAATTTAGTTTAAAGAGGTAAAAAGGGGTCACCTAGAGTGAATATGGATAAACTGAAACAAGCACTCATTGCTTTAGAACTTAAGTTGATTGAACCTGAAGTGCGTAGTTGTAAAGCGATGTTAGGGCAATTATTAGCGGATGATTTTATGGAGTTCCCCGCAAGTGGCGGTGCCCCATATTACAAAGAGGGTGTTTACGACAGACTAACAGATGAAGTGCCCTTTACTGTAGTTCAACAAGACTATCAATTAAGGGTTTTAGCAGATGATATTGCACAACTGATATACAAGGCCAAAATATGTGTTAAAGGAGCATCTAACATTAAATATTCACACAGAAGTTCGATATATAAACATAATGGTAAGCATTGGCAAATGCAATTTCATCAAGGAACGCCCTGTGAGTCATTTATTTAATAAAAAGGATGTGTGATCAGTGTCGCTAAGTGAGCGAGTGATAAGTATATTAAAGGTGCAATTTGGCATGCAAATATATGTTAAGCATTTCAAACTATGTTGTTAAGTGAATTAACGATAAATATGTTAAAGGTGAGGTATACAAACGCCTCACATATTCAAGTTTTATGGCGTGATTGTGCTTTAAGTTTCAAAGGAGCGTGTAATTTGTGTTGTTAAGTGAACTTGCTATAAGTACTTTAAAGGCGGCGTTTGGGAATGGTATACAAATTACAAATGTGACGCTTATTCAAGCTTTATGGAGTGATTTTGGTCAATTGCTCAGAGTTGAATTAGTTAAAGCGCCAGTGAAAAGTGTGATTATAAAACGTATATCCGTACCAAATGATAAACATCATCCAAAGGGTTGGCACAGTGTTCATGCTTCACAGCGCAAAGTTCGCTCCTATCAAGTAGAAAGCCATTGGTATCAGAAGATGTCAAAAAGCTGTCAAGCAAGGGTTGCCAAATGCTTTTTAGTTTCATCAAAATATGATGAAACTGTGATTGTGCTAGAAGATTTAGCGCTATGTGAATTTACACCTAAAACTCAGGTCTTTAGCCTGCAGCAAGTTAAACAGTGTCTTGATTGGTTAGCAAAATTTCACGCTCAGTACTTAAATATTCAATCGAATCGTTTATGGCACATTGGCAGTTATTGGCATTTGGCTACGCGAAGTGGAGAATTGGCTGCTATGGCTGATCAACAACTTCAATTTTATGCTAAAGATATAGATAATAAGTTGAATCGTTGTCAGTATCAAACCTTGGTACATGGAGATGCAAAACTCGCTAATTTTTTATTTAATAAACAAAAAAAACAAGCTGCAGCGGTTGATTTTCAATATATTGGAGGGGGTGTTGGTATTAAGGATGTGATGCTTTTATTGAGCAGTATGCCCCAAAAATTAATGGCACATGAACAAGCCTTATTAAACTTTTATTTTATGCAGTTATCACAATATTTAGACCATTTTCATCCTAATGTGAAAACACAGGATGTATGCCATCAATGGCGTGAATTATACCCTTATGCATGGGCTGACTTTGTTCGTTTTTTAAAGGGCTGGTCACCTGAACATGCAAAGTTAAATACACATAGCTTATCCCTTACTGAGCAAGTATTACATAATTTAAAAAGTGGTCATGATACAAGCAGTCCTACTTCGAATTGAAAGCAAGGCTGCAATTTTATTTACCATATATAGCACTTAGCTGTATAGAATATGAGACTTACTTACGTTTAATGGCTTCAATTACAGATAGAGGCCCAAAAGAGGTGTGTATTTTAGCTATGTCAAATCCAGCGTATTGCAATAAATCTTGCCACTGAATAAGCGTTCTTTCTTTTCCGTTTAAAGTTAACATCATGTGTATATCAAAAAATTTACTTAAATGAGGCTCGTTTGGTTCAGGAATAGGACCAAACTCAGCAATGAATATTTTACTTGTTGGCTTCATTACCCGGTTAATATTTGAGAGAATTTTAATGCATAAGGCATCATCCCAGTCATGTAAAATATGTTTTAGAAAATAACCATCACAGTTAGGAGGTACGGCGTTAAAAAAATCACCAGGCTCAAGTGTCATTCTTTGCGTCGCATTCACATTTGATATCACTGCGGGTTGATCAAATAAAACCCCTTGCATATGCGGGTTATGAGCTAAAATTGCTTTAAGTAAATCACCATAAGAGCCACCTAAATCAACTAATGTTTTGATGTCAGAAAAATCTAAACTTTCCATCGCATTAATCATGGCTATTTCATCATGGGTATAACTGCCCATTGCTTTTGAAAATACATCTAAATGTTCAGGTCGGGTTTGAAACAAGTCAAAATAATTATCTACATTGAACACTTTTTTTGATGCTAACTCACCCGTTTTTAAATTTTCAGCTAAGTGGGTCCATAACATGACATGTTCATAACTTGCTTCAAGTAAGACTTTATTTACTAACGATTGTGGGTGAGAGCGTGTTAAGTAATTGCCCATGTCGGTTAATGAAAAATGGTCATCATATGTGTGTATGACTATACCTAAAGTTGCTAATGCCCGTAATAGTCTATAACAGTTGTCATTCTTTAAATTACATTGTGTTGCTATCGCTTGTGAAGTTAAGGTTTTACCTTCCAATGCATCTCCCATGTTATTTTTTACAAAGGCAAAAACCATTTGAGAAACCCAGTGCCCGCTTGAGTATTGGGCTATTTGTTCGATTGCATTCATATGAGTCCTGTACAGCTAATTTTATTTTTAAAAATAGTGCCATTTATTTCTTAAGATAGTCTTAAGTTTGGTAGGCTTTAAGTACAAAATACTTTTTAATATGCTTTGAATAGGTAAAAAATTACAACCTAAGGGCGTGTTTTTACATCAGGTTGATAATCTATTTCACCAGTATCATTTACCGTTAGATATTTATCATCATTTTGGAATACAGCAAGGTTTCCATCGTCTTTTTTTCTGATGAAAGCCAGTTCAAAACCCAAATTTTCAGCTTCATCTAAATGAGACTCTTGAGATAAAGTTAATGCTTTAAGTAGACTTTGAAGCTCTGCTTCTATTTTTCGCCGATCTTTCATTGTTATTCCCTCCTTCATTGAGAATAGAAACATAATCTAGGTTTGTCGAAACGACAGCTGAATTAAAAGTATTTAATTATAAGGTTTAATTTTGAGTTTATGGTTTGTAACTTAGCATTATGCTTTTTGATAAAATGAGTTGTATACTTTTTGATATTCTAAAATAAGGTTTTAATCAAGCTTAGAAACAGGCATGACTAAAATAAGATATGTACTCAAATGCCACATATTTCTTTATTAGCTTTAAAGTATTTATTTGTTATGAATATTTGTATGTTTTGTTCAAACTTAGTGCATGCTTCAATGTCACTTAATACCCCCGTAAAAAAATGCAAAACTTGGGCTCTTTGGGATGATTTTAAACAAAATTTTATTACTCAAGATGGCAGAGTGATTGACTTGCAATCAAAAAATTATATTTCAACTTCTGAAGGGCAGTCCTATGCGTTGTTTTTCTCTTTAATTGCAAACGATAAAATCATGTTTAAAAAATTGTTAGCTTGGAGTCAAAATAATTTAGCTTATGGTAATTTAAATAATCATTTACCTGCGTGGGTGTGGGGGTTAAAAAAAGATAAGCGTTACGGCATTATAGATAAAAATCCGGCTACAGATGCAGATTTATGGCTTGCGTATACGCTAATTGAAGCTGGACGTTTATGGCAAAATAAGCCTTATAAAGCACTAGGGTTACAATTATTAAAACAAATAATAAGTAAAGAAACCGAGCATATTCCTGGTTTAGGTTTGTCATTATTACCAGCTCCATATGGGTTTAAATTAGATCATAATATTTGGCGTTTAAATCCCAGTTATCTACCGCTGCCAATATTAAAACGATTTTCTATTAAACCAGGCTTTGCAACTTGGAAAAATATATATAAAACATCAGCTAAAACAATATTACACACTTCAATAAAAGGTTTTTCACCTGACTGGGTACTTTATTCTAAAAATAAAACGTTTCACTACAGTATAAAAAATACTGATTTAGGCAGTTATGATGCAATAAGGGTTTATTTATGGGCCGGTTTAATGAATGAAAAAGCAGAGTATAAAACACAGCTATTAAAGCAATTGTCACCTATGGTAAATAGCACTAAAGCATTGGGTTCAGTTCCTTTAAATACTTATGCTAACACTGGGAAATATAAAAAAAAGGCATCATCAGGTTTTATGGCCGCTTTATTGCCTTTATTAAAAAATACACACAATCACTTTTTTTACCAACAAGAATACCAAAACTTACAAATCGCACTTTTAGAAAAACCGAATAAAAATTATTACCAAAGTGTTTTAATGCTTTTTAGTTTAAGTTTTATTGATGGCTTATACCACTTTGATAAAAACGGCTTTCTATTTACTCATTGGAATAATCAAAATTGCGTGAGCATATAAGTGTGATAAAACATAAATGATTTAGCTTTTAAATTAGTAAATTGAACTTGCTAGTTCGCTATTTTACACTAGTTTTAAAGGCAGACTCTTCATCAGGGCTTGTCTTTTTATGGCAACATCAGGACCAGATATATCATTATCGGCTGAACAACTCTTAGCGGAAAGAAAGCGCTTAGAAACCATGTTTAAAGACCAGTTTACTAAATTTATAACTGTGATGTTCACTGATTTAGTCGATTCTACAAAAATGACTGAATCGCATGGTGATTTGACCTCTCGTGAATTAATTAAACGTCATGACGATATTATTAAAACCATAATTCATACGCACCATGGCAAATTAGTTAAAACCATGGGTGATGGCACAATGTCCTATTTCGAAGAAGCACAAAATGCCATGTCAGCCGCCGTTGCGATTCAAAAAAAGCTTCAAGATGTCAATAAAAACAAAGAAAATAATATACCAATTAATGTACGTATCGGCTTGAATTATGGCGAGGGCATAGTTGAAGAAAAGGATATATTTGGCGATGTTGTTAATGTTGCGGCTCGCTTTGAGGCACTCGCGCAATCAGGTGAAATTTATTTATCAGAGTCAGTATTTCAAGCCCTACCAGATAAAGGCGAATTTTATACGCGCATAATTAAACAAGCCACGTTAAAAGGTAAATCAGAGCCTGTTAATGTGATGAAGTTATTTTATAAAGCAGATGAAATTGAATACGACATTAATCATATTGAATCAAATCCAACGTCTGGTGGTATCAGTGTCTTTGGTATTTTTAGAGTCATCATTTTTTTTATAATCATCGCAAGTATTATTTATGCCTTAATGTGGAGCGTAACATTTTTTGAAAAAACACCTGAAGTTGAAGACGTCAGATCCAAAAAACATACAACACAAGTTATAAAAGACATTAAAGAAAACCCTATTACTAAAATAAGGTCTAAAACTAATGCAAAAAGAACGGCTTAAAATACCTTTATTAAGTAAAGTAGTTTTTGTTGTTTCAGGTATATTAGTTATATATTTAGCGAGCATTTCTCAGGTGCCTGAGGTGGCAATTTGGACTGGGTACGGGTTTGTTGTCATCGGTTTAGTGCTTAAAAAACGAAAATATATAAAACATGATGCGACTCGTATATTTGTAATTGTTTTATTAGGTTTTGTGTCTATTCGATACTTAATGTGGCGTATAACAGATACTTTAGTTTATACAGGGGCTTTTGATTTCTTTTTTATGGCCTTAGTTTTTGCAGCCGAAATAGAAGTTTCTATGGTGCATTTTGTCGGTTTGTTTTCAAATATGATGCCTGTAAGAAGGCCTGTCTCTCCTAAAATTCCACATACTTTAAGTAAAATACCCAGCGTTGATATTTTTATTCCTACTTTTAATGAGCCTGTTGAAGTGGTTGAAATAACAGCATTAGCTTGCCTAGACTTAGATTATCCTAAACAAAAAGTGAACATTTACATTTTAGATGATGGTGGCACTGAGGCTAAACGAAATGATCCTATTTTGGGTAGCACCGCATGGTATCGACATAATAGGCTCAAAGAGTTTGCAAAAGATCATCATATAAAATATATCACTCGCGCTAAAAATGAAAAGGCAAAGTCGGGTAATATTAATAATGCGTTAAAACAAACCTCAGGAGAGTTAATTTTATTTTTAGATTGTGATCATGTACCTGGACGAGAATTTTTACGTGAAACCGTTGGTTGGTTTTTAAAAGACCCTAAATTATTTTTAGTTCAAACGCCTCATTTTTTTGTCAATCCAGATCCTTTAGAGCAAAGCATGCATACATTTCATACTGTACCCAGTGAAAATGAAATGTTTTTTCGCTCATCTTTACCGGGTATCGACTTATGGAACTCTTCGTTTTTTTGTGGTTCTGCCGCAGTACTTAAACGTAAATATTTAGAAGAAGTTGGTGGTGTGCATGGTGAAACAATCACAGAAGATGCCGAAACATCAATGAAATTGCATAACATGGGTTATAACAGTCTTTATTTAAATAAGCCCATGGTATGTGGTATGACACCTGAAACATTCAGTGATTTTATCTTACAACGTACTCGCTGGTGCCAGGGAATGATACAGATTGGATTAATGTTTAATCCAATCATGCAAAAGGGACTCAGTTGGTATCAAAAAGTGTGTTATTCAAGCTTTTATATTTTTTGGTTTTTTGGACTGGCAAGAGTGATGTTTTTGATTGCACCGAGTTTATTCTTAATTTTTGGCTTGCAAATATATCATGCATCGGTTGATTTGGTTTTGGTCTACGCTTTACCACATTTATTAGCAAGTTTAATTTCAGCAGACATTATATATGGCCGTTATCGTTGGCCGTTATTTTCTGAATTATATGAAAGTATTCAATCTTTGTTTTTGTTCCCCGTTGTTTTAGGGGTGATTGCTAACCCTAAATCACCAGCTTTTAAAGTCACACCTAAAGGTCAGACGCATGAAGAAATGAAACTGAGTCCGTTAGCGAAACCATTTTATTTTATTTGTTTTATATTATTACTTTCTATTCCATTTGCTATTCATAAATGGCAAACAATGCCTTTATTACGAGACACCATAGAAGTGTGTAGTGTCTGGCTAATGTTCAATTTACTTATGGCATTCAGTGCTATGGGGGTTTTTTGGGAAAGGCATCAAGTGCGTCATTTTCATCGCGCCATTATGAGTGAACAAGTTAAATTTTCTATAGATGATAAAACAAAACCATTTTGTGCCAGTGTGACCGATATTTCAATCTCAGGCATTGGGCTTTTATTACCTGATGAGCGCCCTTGGGGTAAAGAACAGAACATCAAAGTACACTTTAAAGATAAATATGGCCGCCATTATCATTTACAAGCCATTGTTAAACGTATCATAAAAAGGGATAAACACATTTATTTAGGATGTGAATTTGTTGATGTGAAAAGTCATTTTAGTGAACTTATTCACCTTATATATGGTGACAGTCAAAAATGGCAAGACTTTTGGTTTAGACCCCTTAAAAAACCGTCTGTACTGCGTATTATGTGGATGTTTTTAAAGTGTGGAAAAACAGGTTTTGTTGAGACCTTTTCAGGTCTGAAAAAACTACTTTTAGAAAGTAAAAAATCAGGAAAACAGCCGAAGGAGAGTGAGTTATGAATTTTGTTTGGGTCAAAATATTACTCTTATTGCTACTCATTTGTAGCAATGTTGCGATGGGTAAAACAATCAAGGTACCGCTCACTGATATCTTTCCGGTGAAAAGTTTAGACTTAAGGTGCATAGATGCAAAATATGAACTTAAGTTGCCAATACCTGAACGCTGGAAAATAAACAGTGCGCGTTTAAGTTTCAGCTATATTAATTCCGCCTCATTATTAAAAAAGAATTCTCAACTTGTAGTTAGGCTAAATGGTACACCACTGGCACAAATGAAGTTAGACCCTAATGCCCCAGAAGGGAGTGCTGAAATTAATCTTCCACCACTCTTATTACAAGCAGGTTATAACAACGTTACTTTTGGTGTCAGCCAGCATTATGCGACTCAGTGTGAATTGCCTTGTGTACCAGAGCTTTGGACACGATTAAAATTAGACCAAGCATTTATTGAATTTGATTATCAGCTAAAAGAATTACCACAAAAAATATCTCAGGTTGCTTCCGCTTTATTTGATGAAAAAAGCTTTGTTGATAATAAAGTTAATATCATTACGCAAGACCGCACTGATAAAGTACTTTCTTTAGTAGGGGGGGTCGCCTCTGGTATTGGCATTAGGTTCAATTTTCAACCTCTTGAATTTACTTCTTTGTCTCAAATACAAGAAAATAGTGATAACTTATTAATAGGTACGAAGGAGTTTGTAGAATCTTACTTAGCACAATATGATATAGAATTTGATGTTTCTAAACCCGTTGTTAAAATATTTCCTCTGCCTACTAAGGTGTATGATGAAGAAAATGGTGACTACTTCCGCGCTGATAAACGACATGCCTTGATAGTGATTAGCGGTATCACAGAAAAAGAAATTAGATTGGCTGCTGACTCTTTTGATATTTTATCATTGCCTTTTCCGGACTCATCCAAAATGGAGCTTTATGAATTTGAAATACCGGATATAAAATTATATTCGGGTAAAAATACTTTAGGCACAGGTGTTGACTATCCATTTAGTAAAATGGACTTCACAACGCACACCTTTAGAGGGTTTGCGGGTTCAAATAAACAGATAAACTTTAGATTACCGCCTGATTTTTTAATTAAACCAAACCAATATGTGAAAGTGAAACTTAACTTTGCATATGGTGCGGGTTCTCGTCTTGACTCTGTTTTAAATGTACTTTTAAATGAAAAGTATATTGCATCTATTCATTTAGATGATCCCAGAGGCGGGTTAATCAGTAATTATGAAATTGATTTGCCAACTTATTTATTTAAAGGCGGCGCTAATTCACTTTCATTTCAACCTGTAATGACGCCATTGATCACTGAGAACTGTAGTTTTGTTCATACGGAAAACTTGTTTTTAACCTTGTTTGATAACTCAAATTTACATTTCCCTGATATGCCACATCAAATTACGATGCCCAGATTAGATCTTATGTTTGTAAATGGCTTCCCTTATACACGTTGGCCTGATGGTTATCAGGCAAAAATATATATTCCCCAAGTAAATGATCAAACCGTTGCAGCGGCACTCAATATTATGGGGTTATTAGGGCAAAAAAATGGTTACCCTTTATTGAGTATGGAAATTACCAGTACACTTCCACAAAAATATGATGGTGAATTAATTGTGATTGGTAAAATATCAGACTTACCTAAAAAGTTGGCTGAAATAGCACCGCTGTCAGTTGGTGAGCAATACCGTGTTCCTTATCCCGTATTTAAATCTTCTGATGATGAAAATACAGTCGCAATTTCGACACAAGACAGTGAAATTAGTTTACAAAAAGGCATTTTAATGCAATTTCAGTCGCCAGATGTATTAGGTCGAAGCATCGTTATGCTAACGGCTAAAAGCGATGAAACGGTAGAAAAATTAAGTCAGGCTGTGACGCGAGGCGGCGTACAGTCAAATATTAAAGGCGACCTTGTTCTAATTGATTTCATTCAAGATGAAAATGCTGAGCCCGAAAGTACTAAGTTTAACTATGCAACAACAGCTATAAAAGTTGGTAAAAGCTATATTACAGGCAAAGGCGGAAAAATATCACCAATTGAGTCGATAATGGTCAATAATCCAAATTTATATTGGGGACTTATTTTTGGATTGATCATTATATTTGCATGGTTGTTCTATTGGATTTTAAATCGCCGACGTATCAATAGGCAAAATCAAGCCCAATAACATTGTTGGGGTAAATAATGAAATCAGTCAGTTTGATTATATGCTTACTTAGTTTCAGCTTATTAGCGCAAGCTGAAGAATATAGCCTGCTATTTAGCCGAGGACAAAATCTTCAGCAAAGTAGAGAAAATGCCATGATAGCAAGTGGCATAGTACCTTTCTCGTGCATTGTTGCCAATCAGGTTGGTAGCTTTATTGTTCGCTGTGGGGTAACAGATAAAAAGTCTCTGCTTAACTGGCAAGTTTTGATGGATGAATATGATATTAAAACTCAAATAATGCCTTACACTGAAGGGGCGGATGTTGTTTTATTTGAATACCTTCCTATTACACTCAGTGAAACCACACAAAAATATTTAATCGAAATTGCTGCAAAACAACTTAACTTTTCAGCTAAAAAAAATGAACATCAGAAAACAGAAATTGCTGATGTCTCGTGGGATAAAGAACAAGTACGCCAAGGTATGTATTTTATTGATAGAGGGTGGGCGGCTTACAATAACAAAGAGTTTATATTGTCAGAAAATTTGTTCTCTTTAGCCTATAAAGTGGCACTTTTACAAAATGCAGCGCTATTTGGTCAGGCGTTGACAAATATGGAGTTAAATCATTTAGACAAAAGTTTAAAACAACTCAAAAAGTTATATCAAGAAAAATTTAACTTAAATGATGTTTTACCCGTTTTACTTGCTGTCGCTGAGCAATTACAAGATCATAAAACTGTGACTGAAATTTTACCTGAATTAACGCCTGAACAAAGAGTTATTTGGCAGCAAAGGTTATTAAAAATCGAATTTAGCCGTTTTGTAAATGAGAAAAAAACTCATAAAAATGATTATGATAAAGCCAATAAATTTACTTCATTATTAAATAATTGCATGGCGCTAGACGCCTGGTTTAAATTAATAAAGCAAGCAGAAAAGCGCAATTACAATGGCAGTTTAACTTGGGTTGAAATTTTAAGTCAAACCTGCCAAAAACAAAATGAACTCATGGCGCTGGCTTATGCTGGCGTAAAATTAAACTATAAAAATAAAGGCATTGTTGAAAGTGACAAATTTTTAATAATGTTATCAAGTAAAATTAATAATACAAAATTAAAAAATAAATTAGATAAATTGAGATTTGATATGCTGATGCAAGCGGCAAATCTAGAAAAAAATCTAGATATTAAAAAGTCACTTTATTCTAAAATATTAAAGATTTGGCCTAATAATCAAAATGGTCGCCAAGCCGCAGCTTGGCTGGAGTATGAAATAAAAAACTACCAAAAAGCTTATAATTTGTTTTTACCTAATTGGCAAAAATTTGGCAATAAAAAAGCATTGAAAGGCATGGTCTATGCTTTGATTGGTCAAAATAAGAGTAAAAAGGCCTTGATACTTGCTAAAAATAATCATCAGGAAGATTTATACTTAATTGCCTTAAAGCGTATGCTTTCAGATGAAAAAATACCTTCAAAAAATAGCTTTGATATCGCTCAAAAAGTCCATGCCTTGGAAGCCGATTATCAACCTGCATTAGCTGCTTTATCTTGGTACTCGTTTGAAAAAAAAGATTATTTAAAAGCAAAGTCGTACTTTGAACATTGGTACTCTCTAAGCCCGCTTGATAAAAGCATCGCCCAAGGGTTATTAGATAGTATGGTGAATTTAGGCATGCTAATACCTGCTTTAAATATGGCAAAAAAAATTGATGGGGTGAACTTTAAATTACAACCTAAAGTATTATCTGAAACAGCCATGTCTGCATTTACAAAAAAAAATTACCAACAGGCAATTGAATCCTTTGAACAAATCATGCAAAAACAAAAGTTAACTCAAGCTCAAAGCTCAGTTTATGCGTGGTCGTTATTTCATCAAAAAAAGTATCATAAAAGTAAAAATGAATTTGAACAATTATTTGTGAAACACGATCAGGATGATTATTTGCAAGGTTTGATTTCTTCTTTAGAAAATTTAAAAGATCAAAGCGCTTTAAGCATTTTATATGAAAAGTTAGCTCTAAATAGTAAATATGATATTTATACGGCTAAAAATGATTATCAAAATGGTCAGTGGTTAAATGCCTCTTTTACAGACCCAAGTCATGAGATATATGGAAACTTGCATAAAGCTTTTATTTGGTATGATATCGACTGGAATATGAAAGAGGGAGACAAAGGCATTAGTAAGCTTGACTTACTGACACAACAATTAGGTTTATCGTATAGTTTTTCAGTAAAGCATCAAATAAATATTATGCTTAATAAATACAAAACAGATGCACAAATAAGGCCTCAAAACCCCAGTTTTGGCCGTGATTATTTAAACTTGTTTATCAATGAACAAAAAACAACATCGTCTGAGATTTGGCCAGCGATTGAATACTTATACCAAGGTAAAAATAGTGTTTCTTTGAATTTTGCAAAAGCCCCCTTATTAGATGAAATGGATAAAACGTATTGGGGCAGTTTGAGTTGGAGAAATAAAAGCTGGTGGGTTCAGTTATATCAGGATGGTATTTTAGAGTCGCAACTGTCTTTATTGGGCCAAAAAGACCCATATAGCAGTGAATACTTTGGTGCAGCGTATAAAAAAGGGCTTCAAGTTGAATACACATTCACATTACAAACACCCTGGCTTGCTAATGTATCAGGTAACTTCTCTAATATCAGAGGCCAAAATATTATAGATAATAGAGAGTATGACTTGAACTTTAGTGTAAATCGCTCATTTGATTTTGATTGGGCAAACATTAATGGTGGAGGTTTTATACAGTGGCAAAGTTATCAATACAATTCAAATGCTTATCAATTTGGGCATGGCGGTTATTTTAGTCCTCAAAACATGGGGATTATAGGTTTATTTTCCCGTATTCATCAATATGACATTAAAAACTGGTGGTATGTAGATTTATCGATAAATTACTTTAACTGGCAAACAAAAAATATAGCTTTATATCCTTTAGATAATCGTTTTGAGCAATTAAATGAGGAGGATAAGGATGGGATTGGTGGGGCGGTTGCAGCTGAGAAACATTGGTTAATATCAAAACATTGGGAGCTAGGTGCAGGCCTGCAATATAGTATATCTCCTGGATATAAACATGCTAAATTTGGTTTGACCTTACGTTATTTATTTGGTGCTAGAAGCAATTTATGGCCAAGAAATAAAATACTTGAAACAAAAAGAAATATTAATAGTTATAACCAAAGGTTGGTTGAAAAATAAAACTCAGTTTTTGAAACTTACCTATTTAAAAAAGGGGTACTGCGTTTTAATTGTTGCGTGAACTTTTTTGCCGAGATAGGTTTAGAGATTAAAAACCCTTGAATAAAGTCACAATGTGCATTTTTTAGCAGTTGCATTTGGGCTTGAGTTTCAACACCTTCTGCAATAACTTGTAATCCAAGTTTATGAGCCATTACAATGATTGCTTCGCATAAAGCCTGATTTTGCGGTGAAAACTCTAAATCGCGAACAAATGCTTGATCAATTTTCAAAAAGTTAATATCAAATTTTGTTAAATATGAAAGAGAAGCATAGCCAGTTCCAAAATCATCAAGTGATATTTCGATGCCTTGTTCTTGAAAATTACTGAGCTTTTCTTTTGTTTCAGGGCAGTCTTCTAGTAATAACCCTTCTGTTATCTCAATGCAAATTCCATAATGTAAATTAAGTTCTTTTACCGTTTTACTCCATAAAGCATCAACAGTATTGTTGGATGCTTGAAACTGTACTGGAGATTTATTTACACTAATTTGAAAAAGTGGATCAAATTCATCTTGCCACAGCTTTACTTGTTTTGCCGCTGTTGTAAAAACCCAATTTCCTATGCTTTCGATAATGCCTGAACTTTCGGCTAAGGGAATAAAATCAGCAGGGTTGATCATGCCAAGTTCAGCATGATGCCAGCGTAATAAAGCCTCAGCTTTAAATACCTTATTATTGGATAAGTTTATTATAGGTTGATATAAAACTTCAAAATCTTGTTCAATAATAGCGAGTCTAAGCTCTTGCATTAATGAATGATTTTTTTCTGCATCTAATCTGAGTTGCTCAGTGAAATAATTAAATTGTTTGCGGCCTCTGTTTTTTGACTGGTACATGGCTTGATCGGAAAACTTAAGTAATTCATCCATTTTATCTGTATGTTCAGGAAATAAAGTTATGCCTATGCTGGCAGAAACAAAAACAGACTCATTGCCAATATAAAAAGGTAATTCCAACGTTTGAATTATTTTTTGTGCTACTAGGTCAATGCTTTGGTTATCTTGAATTTGACTTAAAATTACGGTGAATTCATCGCCCCCTATGCGCGATACAGTATCTGATTCTCGTAGAATAAGCTTAATGCGTTCAGATGCTTCAATTAATAATAGATCACCGGCATCATGACCTAGTGTATCGTTAACTTCTTTAAAGTGATCTAAATCTATAAAAAATAATGCAAATTTATCACAATTCCTTTTGCTCTTTATTATTTCTTGTTTGAGTCTGTCTGCAAACATGTTGCGATTAGGTAGTTGGGTGAGTGAGTCAAAATTTGCTTGTTGCCAAATTACAATTTGAGACTGTTTTTTATCGGTAATATCTAAAATAGAGCCCACCATTCTAAAGGGGATACCATGTTTATCCCTAATGGCTTCTCCTACAATTTGAAACCAAAGTTCATGGTGTTTTTGAGAAAACAATCGACATTCAACATTAAATGAAACAAAAGGGTCATCTAAATGTTGTTGCAGTTGAAATTCAAACTCGCCAACATCTTCAGGATGTAATTGCTCTAATAATGTTGCCCAGTTATTACCAAAAGCTAAGTTATCATAGCCTAATAAATCGGTAAATTTTGTTGAATAATATACTGAATTTGATTTGATGTTCCAATCCCAAACACCGGCACTGGAACCTTTTAAAGCCAGTTCATATCTTTGTTGGTTAACAATTAATTGAGATTGTATTTTATTCAGTTCAGAAATATCTTCAACACAGCCTACATAAGCAATGAGTTTATTACGGCTATCAAAAATGGGATGGGCATTCACGTGTAGTTGTAATTGATGGTTATTTGGGAACTTCATTCTAAAGGTATAAGAAAATACCTGTTTTTTTGCGATACAACGATTCCAATATTTTAAAATTGCCACCTTATCTTTAGGATGAAAGTAAGTGGCGTATCCTTGTCCTAATGTTTGTTCAAGCGTTAAACCAAGTAATTTTTGCAATGCTTTATTTGTATAGGTGCAGTGACCTTTGGGATCTGTTTCAAATATACCTGAAGGTGCATTTTCAGTTAATCGATAAAATTGATTGTTTCTGGCTTTTGAAGTTTGTTTCACATCAATTCCTTTTAATGATACTCGCCATTTCAAGATAGCTGAGTGCCATTTATATCCACTTTAAGTTTAGCTCAAACGTCAAAGTATCACGTATAGATAACCTATTTTAAGATTATAGTTCAAGAATAAAAAAATATTTTATGAATTTAAAAATAACGTCTATGTTTAATAACATAGCTGATAGGAGGTCATGTGGGACAAGTGAAAAAAATAATGATAGTGGATGATAGTCGGGTCTCAAGGATGATGATTAAAAGCATTGTTGTAGACAAAAATCCGCATTGGGAAGTTTTAGAAGCGGGTAATACGGATGAGGCGTTAAAACTGAGTATAAACCAAGTTATTGATTATTTTTCTGTTGATTTAAATATGCCAGGGCGTGATGGCTTAGAGTTAATTGAATTACTTAAACCTGAATTTAAAAGTTCAAAGTTTGCACTTTTGACCGCAAATATACAACAAGCAACCCATGAAAGGGCTGAAAAACTCATTGTGCAATGCTTTAATAAACCTGTAACTAATGAAAGCATTAATCAAATGCTGAGGTATTTCAATGAATGAGGCTAATTTATTGAATGATCTTGAACAAGACTTTTTGGTTGAATTATTTAACTTAGGCATAGGCAAAGCGGCTGATTCTTTAAGCCAAATTGTTAATCAGGAAATTTTATTATCAGTACCTGATGTTGAGTATATTTCTCTTGAAACTTTAAATGAAAAAATGGGCGGGCACAAGGAGATTTGCAGCGTATCTCAATCGGTTAAAGGACAGTTTTGCGCAAATAGCATGCTACTCTTTCCGGAGCAAAGCAGTTTAGAAGTTGTAAAAAAAATGCTCGGTGATCAGTATTCAGATGAAACAATTGTTGAACTTCACCAAGAAGGTTTTACTGAGATAGGTAATATTGTTTTGAATGCATGCATAGGATCACTTGCTCAATCATTTGATGCCGAATTTAAAGTGGGTTTACCTTTTTATCAGATAGGTTCTGCCGATGATGTATTGCAAGCACCAGATCAGGAAAATATTTTATTTATTCGCATAAACTTAGTTTTAAGTGAAAGCAAAGTGGAAGGGTATTTAATTTTTTTATTGGAGCAATTATCGTTTTCA
The DNA here is from genome assembly GCF_900112265.1 of Pseudoalteromonas denitrificans DSM 6059. Taxonomy (GTDB): domain Bacteria; phylum Pseudomonadota; class Gammaproteobacteria; order Enterobacterales; family Alteromonadaceae; genus Pseudoalteromonas; species Pseudoalteromonas denitrificans. Next base: position 55,534 of record NZ_FOLO01000016.1, read on the forward strand.
AAATTTAAAGGTATGCTTAATCAGATGATAAAAGGACTTTTATCTAAATGAAGCCTGACAAAGATATTGATTTTGAAATTATAGATCAAATTAGTGTCGGCCTGATTGGTATTACATCACAAAGAAATATATTTCTTTGGAATCTTTGGATGGAGCAATATAGCGGTTTAAAGTCGAATATCACGTTAGATAAATCGTTAGCGAGTATTTTTCCTCAAGCTTATTCAGGGCGATTATTGAATGCAATAAATACTGTATTTGAACATAAAATGCCCTCTCTTTTATCTAATGTTTTTAATCATACTGTATTTCCTCTATATAGTTTTAATCAAAGTTTAATTCAGCAATCGATTAATGTTTTTCCGGTAAATTATAAAGGTGAAACATGCTGCATTATTCAGGTGATTGATGTTTCTGCAGCAGTTGCAAGAGAGCAGGCATTAGAGTGTCAGGTGATAGAACGCAAAAAAGCAGAGCTGGCTAAAAGTGAATTTTTAGCCAATATGAGTCATGAAATTAGAACGCCTTTAAATGGCGTATTAGGTATGTTGGAGCTATTAAAATGTGATGATTTAGCACCCAAAACACAGGAATATATTAATGTCGCATATTCCAGTGCAAACGCATTATTATATATCGTAAATGATGTCTTGGATTTTTCTAAAATAGAAGCTGGGAAATACGATATTGAACTTACCTCTTTTAATCTTTTAGAGTTTTTGGAGGAAATTATTCTATCGTTTGCTATGGCAGCACAACAAAAAAGAGTTGAGCTCAACTTGGATGCATCTAAACTAAAGATTATGATGGTTAAAGGAGATCCTAACCGAATCAAGCAAGTTTTAATGAATGTCATTTCTAATGCTTTAAAATTTACTGAAGTTGGACAAATAACGGTAAAAGTGGAAATTTTACCGATAGACCATCAAAATGCACAATTTATATGCCAGGTGATTGATACAGGGATAGGTATTAAAAAACAATGTCAAAAAGCGCTGTTTTCACCTTTTAAGCAGGCTGATACCTCTATTGCATTAAAGTATGGGGGAACAGGGCTTGGTTTATCTATCGCACGCCAATTATGTCATCTTATGGGAGGAGATATTGAAGTAAAAAGTGAAGTTGGGCAAGGGAGTTGTTTCACTTTTGATATTATGCTGAACTATAAAGCTGTGCATATTGAAAAGCCCATTTTAAAAAATAAGCAGGCATTGATTATAGGGCTAAGTACACTCAGTGCGAGTATTTTAAGTGCATACTTAACTGAAGCCGGTTGTGATGTTTTAATAACTGACTCTGTGCTTGAAATTTCAGATTTTACACAAGCAGAGATTGAGTTTTTATTTATATCAGCTGAATTTTATGAAAAACATTTTGATTTAATTAATCTACATATTCATCATAGAGGCTCGAAAATAAAACCGATAGCTGTTTATCCTTATTTTTTAAAGTCTAAACATATTAAATCCCCCTATGTATTAACCCAGCCAATTTTAAAGTCGAACTTACTTGATTTGATCCAAGATAAACCAAAGCCTGTTAAAAAAAGTATGTCTTTGACGCAAGGTTTACAAAGGCACCTATATATTTTAGTTGTTGAGGATAATCCAATAAATCAAATTGTGATCAAAGAAATTTTAACTAAGTTGGGCTATCAGTTTAAACTGGCTAAAGATGGCATTGAGGCGTTAGATATTTTACAGAATCCTCAAAATCCTATATTTGATGTTATTTTAATGGATTGTAAAATGCCTAGGTTAGATGGCTTTGAAACCACCCTATGTATACGGCAGGGAAAGGCGGGTGATAAATATAAAAGTATTCATATTATCGCGCTTACTGCCAATGCAATCGAAACTGAAAAGCAGCACTGCTTTGACTCTGGCATGGATGACTTTTTAAGTAAACCTATAGATGTTGAAAAATTGTTCCAAACATTAAATACGTTTGAAAGCAATAAACTTAAAATAACTTAAACTGTGTATTTGTATCTGACTTTTACTTTGGTTTGATAGCAGTTTAATGCTGCCTGCACTGTAATATGTCATCTAGAAATTGGTCTCACTTGTTAAGATTATCACTGAGGAAATAGGTATCTCCTTTTTGTTGAAGCATTGAGTATGTTGTAATTAATAGATTTATTAACTCTGCTTTCAAGTCATAAAATTGAAATTTTACTAAAACAAAACTGTCACTTAAGCGCAATCTAAGTGTCATTATTTCCTCATAGAATTGACCCTAATATTTTGATAGATAAATTACCTATAGGGTTATAGTGATGAAATACGTCAAACCTCTGTTGTTAGCCTCAGCAATTGCAATCAGCTTTACGAGTTCAGCAAGCGATCTAGATAAAGTGATCTCTTCAAGTAGTCAAATTAATGAAACAGCTGCTACTTCACAAATTAAAATTGATAAAATTGCAGATTCTATGCAATCAAGATTGCAACAATTCAAAACCTTAAATAAGGAAGTTGAAGGTCTTGAGGTTTATAACAAACAAGTTCAAAAACAAATCACTAATCAGCTAACTGAAATGGCAGAATTAGCTGCGTCTATGGATCAGGTTTCGGTGATTGAACGCCAAATTACACCTTTAATGCTTCGTATGATCGCCGGCTTAGAGCAGTTCATCACATTAGATGTGCCATTTTTAGCTCAAGAGCGCAGTGAACGTATCAATAAACTTAAGAAAATGATGGATAGTGCTGATATAGCCTCCAGTGAAAAATTTAGACGTGTACTAGAAGCATACCAAGTTGAAGTTGATTATGGACGCACCATAGAGGCGTATACACAATTGCTTGTTGTGGATGGTGTTGAGCGTGAAGTTGACTTTTTGCGAGTAGGACGCCTCGATTTAATTTATTTAACACGTGATGGCAAACAAGCGGGTGTGTGGGATAAAAAAGCAAAAACATTCATTGTTTTACCAGACTCTAATATCAGTCAAATTAACAAAGGTTTGCGTATTGCACGTAAACAACTTGCGCCAAATATGATCAGTTTACCCGTTCAAGCCGCTGAATAAGGACATTAATATGAAATTTGTAAAAACACTCATCTTAGGTGGTTTGTTTACAACCGCAACTTCGCAAGTTAACGCTCAAGCCATAGATTTAGATCAATTATTAAAAACGATTGAACAAGGTCAGCAAGTACAAACTGTACAAAATAAACAACGTGAACAAGCGTTTATTTCTAGTCAGTCACAACAAGTCGCTAAATTAAAACAAGTTCAAAATAATCGTAATCGTTTATTGCAACAGTCTGAAAATTTAGAAACACAGTTTGAAGAAAATGAAATAAAACTTGGTAATTTAACGGGGGCATTAAATAAACGCATGGGGTCCTTAAAGGAGTTATTTGGTGTACTGCAACAAGTTGCTGGAGATACTAAAAATAAATTTTCGACTTCAAATATATCGGCCGAATTGCCTGGGCGTGGAAAATTTATGGATGAGTTAGCCCAAAAAATGGGAGAAAGCTCAAAACTTGCTTCCATAGAAGATATTGAAAAAGTGTGGTTTGAACTACAAAGAGAAATGACAGAGCAAGGTAAAGTTAAACGTTTTGAGTCAGAAGTTATTATTTCGGGTGGCAGTAAAATAAAGCAGGAAGTTGTACGTGTTGGCGCTTTTAATTTGATTTCAAACGGAAAATACCTTGAATACAATGACAATACACAATCGTTATCTGAACTTACACGTCAACCTACAGGAAGGTTTTTAGACAGTGCGCAAGATATGCAAATAGCAAAGTCTGGTTTTGTTGATTTTTATTTAGATCCTACGGGCGGCTCTATTTTAGGTTTATTAGTGCAAGCACCCGGTGTCGATGAGCAAGTGCATCAAGGTGGTTCGGTGGGTTATGTGATACTTGCTGTTGGTTTAATTGCACTCATTATTTCACTTGAACGCTTTATTTCTTTATTTTTAATCGGGGGAAAAATGCGTCGCCAATTAAAAGATAAAGTTGCCCGTGATGATAACCCTCTTGGTCGAGTGATGAAAATTAAAGATCAATTTCCACATGTTGCCTACGATACTTTGGAACTTAAATTAAGTGAAGCTATTTTACGAGAAATGCCAAAAATTACACGTAACCTTACTTTAATTAAAATTATTTCAGTAGTTGCCCCGCTTTTAGGTTTATTAGGTACAGTTACGGGCATGATCAATACTTTCCAAGCGATCACCTTGTTTGGTACCGGTGACCCTAAATTAATGGCGGGAGGGATTTCTCAAGCACTTGTCACAACAGTACTCGGTTTGGTTGTTGCAATACCCACGGTTTTTCTTTACACAATTTTAAATACGCGTTCAAAAGGTTTGTTATTAACACTTCAAGAGCAAAGTGCAGGCATTATCGCAGAACGAAGTGAGTCGTCAGAGCTTAATAAAGAAGGGGCCTAACATGGTGCTCATCTTGGATGCAATTACTGCAATCCGTGAGTTTTTAGATACAGGTGGCCAGGTGTTATTGGCCATTGGTGTACTCATTTTTGCAATGTGGTTATTGATTTTAGAGCGGTTTATTTTTCTTTCTTTTGGCTATCGGTCATATAAAAGTAAGTTAAAAAATACATGGTTTGCCAGAAATGAAAGAAATAGCTGGAATGCAGCGCAAATAAAACAAGCCTGGGTATCACGTGCGAGTATGAAGCTAAATGCAAATTTACCTTTGATCAATGTAATGGTGGCTTTATGTCCTTTATTAGGTTTGATGGGCACAGTCACTGGTATGATTGAAGTATTTGATGTGATGGCTATAACGGGTACTGGTAGTGCACGTTCAATGGCATCAGGGGTATCAAAAGCAACAATTCCCACAATGGCGGGCATGGTTGGTGCGCTATCGGGTGTATTTGCTTCTACTTATTTGCAACGAAAAGCAAAACGAGAAGTGGCGTTGTTAGAAGATAAAATGGTTTTAGATCATTAAGTTTAAAGGGTGATTTAATTCACCCTGATATTAAGTAGGATAAGATTATGAGAGCACCACTAGCACAAATTTTTCAAGAAGATGAAGCGGAAGAGATTAACATGACACCCATGTTGGATGTTGTTTTTATTATGCTTATTTTCTTTATTGTGACAGCAACCTTTGTAAAAGAGTCTGGTATAGATGTGAACCGACCTGAGGCTGCGACAGCAGTTAAAAAAGAAAGAGCAAGTATATTAGTTGCTATCTCAGATGAAGGTGCCGTTTGGATCAATAAACGTCAGATCGATATTCGTGCGGTACAAGCCAATATTGAAAGGTTAAAAGCTGAGAATCCACAGGGTTCAGTTGTTATCCAAGCGGACAAAAAATCAACCACAGATACTTTAATAAAAGTGATGGACGCAGCAAGAGCTGCGGGTGTTTTTGATGTCTCTATTGCGGCACAAGAAGCTTAGATTTAATAGGATTATTATGCGTTATTTAATTTCATTTATTATCGCGGCATTTGTTACTTTAGCACTATTTTTAGGAATGCAGTCATTGATCCAAAGTGGTGATGGCCAGCTATCTGAGCCTGCAAAAGGTAATGTTTTGGATTTTGTTCGTTTAAAAAAAGAACAGGTCGTTGAGAAGAAGCAACGTAAGCCACAAAAACCGCCAAAACCAAAAGAGCCTCCACCGCCTATGGAGGCGCCAAAAGTAAGTAATAGCAAGGCACAAGCGCAAACGTCAAGTTTTGATTTTGGCGCTAACATTGATGCAGATGTGAATTTAGGCAGTGGTTTGTCTTTAGGGTCGGGAGATGGAGAGTATTTACCTATTGTTAAGGTCTCTCCTGTTTATCCTAGGCGTGCATTATCTCGGGGTATTGAGGGATATGTCATAGTGGAATTTACAGTAACAAAAAATGGCACTGTTATAGCCCCTGTTGTTGTTAATGCAAAACCGGAAGGATTATTTGACCGTGCTGCAATGGATGCTGTGCTTAAGTTTAAATATAAACCTAGAGTCGTCGATGGTGAGGCTGTGGCTGTAGCGGGTGTGCAAAATAAAATTAGCTTTGAGATAAGTGGTTAAGGAATAAAACTATGCAAAAAATAAAATCGACAATTATTTATTCAGCCTATTTTGTTGCGGCTATAACATTACCAAGCATGATTTCTATTGTGCCGGGGATCTCTATTTTTACTGCGTTTGCTGAAGAAGTTAAAACTAAAAAAGTTCCCGCATTGCGTAACAAGGTATATGCTCAGCTAGCAAGGGCACAAAAATTAGCAGATGATGGTAAGGTCGCTGATGGCTTAGCAGCATTGGATGATATTAAACGTAAATCGGGCAGTATGAATGATTATGAAGTTGCTATGATGCATAACTTTTATGGTTTCATTTATTACAATCAAAATGATTTACCAAAAGCCATTAATGCATTTGAACTTGTAGTTGAACAAAACAATATTCCAGAGTCTTTAAAATTATCAACTTTATTCAGCTTAGCGCAGCTGGCGATGGCACAGAATCAATATTCAGAAGTTGTGAATTATTTAACGCGTTGGGATGAAATTAATATAAAACCAAAAACAGATAGTTATTATGTCCTTAAATCACAAGCATTATATCAAGATAAACAATTTCAAATGTCACTTGATAATATCTCATTGGCCATAGACTTAGCCGAAACGGATAATAAGATACCAAAAGAAAATTGGCTCGTTTTGCAAAGAGCATTATTTTACGCTTTAAATCAAACAGATAAAGTAACAATTGTGCTTGAAAAAATGGTCAAGTTGTATAATAAGCCTAAATACTGGTTACAGCTTGGCAATATGTATGGTGAATTAGGTGAAGAAGCTAAACAACTGGCTATTTTTGAGTCGGCAAAACAGCAAGGTTTTATTACTAAAAAGTCTGATATTAGAAATATGGCACAGGTTTATTTATTTAATGGGTTAGCATTTAAAGCAGCACAAATGATGCAAAATGGCTTAGATACTGGTGTGGTTGATAGTAATGATAAAAACTTTGCTTTTGTGGCTGAATCTTTTATGCAAGCAAAAGAAGATGAGCAGGCGATTTTATTTTTTAAAAAGGCATCTAAAATTTCAAAAATAGGGAAGTATGATCAAAGGCTTGCTGAGCTATATCTTAATAATGAGCTGTTTGAAGAAGCAGCAGACTCAGCGCGTTTAGCCTTGGATAAGGGGCTTGCTGAAGGAGAGTCAAATTCATATATCGCCCTAGGTATGGCACAGTATAATTTAGAAAATTTTGATGCATCAATCTTGGCTTTTGAGCAAGCGAAAGAGCACATTAAAGCACGCAAATTGGCTTCTCAATGGTTAAAGTTCGTAAAGCGAGAACAATTAAACGCACAAACATTAAAAACGGCTTATTTGTAATTAATATCAATAACGAGATTAGATTTTAAATCTAACGAGTCAGGCGTATTGTATTTTTATACTGCAAAGTAATAATAATTTAAAATATTTAAATCAATATTGTCTCTTTAACCTCTTCTATGAAGAGGTTTTTTATTTTTATGAAGAAAATATATTGCCATGGCACAATCCATGTAAAGATAAAGATAGCGTTGTCATTTTTAGTATGGGTTTAAGGAAATTGGTTTTAATATGAATAACAAAAGTGCAGTGATCCGTTGGGGAATTATTGGTTGTGGGGCTGTAACCGAAATAAAAAGTGGACCTGCATATCAAAAAATATCTGGCTTTGAATTAAGTGCTGTTATGCGAAGAAATTTAAATAAAGCCCAAGACTATGCAGCGAGGCATCAGGTTGCATCTTATTTTAGTGATGCAAATGATATTATTAATAATGATGACATTGATGCTATTTATATTGCAACGCCACCGGATAGCCATAAATATTACGCATTACAAGTGGCAGCTGTGGGAAAACCTTGTTGTGTTGAAAAACCTTTATCTCCAAGTTATGCGGATAGCCTTGAAATATACAAAGCGTTTAAAGATAACAATATTCCACTATTTGTTGCTTATTATCGCAGATCTTTACCGCGTTTTAATAAAATAAAACATATGTTAGAGAAGGGGGAAATTGGTGAGGTGAGGCATGTTAGTTGGCACTTAAATAAGTCTCCCAGTGAACTTGATTTATCAGATAGTGATAATTGGCGAACAAATAAAATAGTCGCTCCTGGTGGTTATTTTGATGATTTAGCCAGTCATGGATTAGACTTATTTGCATATTTATTTGGTGATTTTGATGAGGTAAAAGGCATTGGCATGAATCAACAAAAATTATACTCCTCATTTGATGCGGTAACTGCATGTTGGCATCATAAAAGTGGTATAACAGGTGCTGGAAGTTGGAACTTTGGCGGTTATTCAAGACAGGACAGTGTTGTAATTTATGGTTCAAAAGGTGAAATATCGTTTTCTATTTTTGATGAAGTTCCCATTCGTTTAAAAACTCAAAATAATTGCGATGAGATTTTTGTTGAACATCCTGAAAATATTCATTTGTATCATGTTCAGAATATCAAATCACACTTACTAAACAATCAATTGCATCCTTCTAATGGCGAAACTGCAACACATACTAGCTGGGTGATGGAAAAAATATTAGAGGATTAAACCTGAGCATCAAACCTCTCATTTGGATAATAAACACAACTGGTGAATTAAAAAAACTTAACTATACTCATAAAAAATAAAAATCTATATTATCAAGTTGATAGAATGTTTAAATTAGAAAAACTCTCTTTTTTTATTGGTCTATCACTTAGTGCTAACCTGTGGGCTACTGAGTCTGATAATAAAGATGTTTTTCTTTTATCATTAGAGGAGTTAATTAATACTCCTGTAGAAGCTGCAACAAAAACCAAAGAAAGCGCTGAGAAATTACCCGCAGTTATCACAGTGATCACAGCACAAGATATTCAACAATATGGTTACAATAGCATTGCAGAAGTGATGAGACATGTCACAGGGTTCATTGATAATTATGATCTGGCATTACATAACTTTGGTGTGAGAGGCATTAACTCAGGAGTACGCTCTGGAAGTAGAACAGTCAAGTTTATGATTGACGGAACACCCATTGCTTTTAGAACAACTTCTCAGAATTTCATTGATCAAGAACTTATTCCTATGATTATGATAGATAAAGTTGAAGTGATCAGAGGACCAGGTTCAGCATTATATGGTGCAAATGCATTTTTGGGTGTGGTCAATATTGTCACTAAAAGCGTTGAGAACATTCAGTCCCAAGGTATCACTGCAAATATTTCAACGAGTAAATTAGAGAATGCAGGTTCTGGTTATCATGCCTCACTTATAGGTGGGCAAAGCGCTGGAAAATTCGAATATAGTGCTGGGTTATCATTAACGAGTGAAGACAGGCTTGGTATTAAATTACCTAGACACTCTCCAAATTATCTTACTTTTGAGAACGCGACTTCGATTACAACAGATGACTATCACGCTTTGAACATTTATGCACGTTCAAAATATCAAATAAGTGAACACAGTGATGTTAAAGTAACAGGCTATTTTCAAAGATTGAATATTGATAATACCTTCACAGATTTAAATGCATTATCAGGCACTGGACCAAGTCGAATTGGATATGATAATTATTTTTTTAAACTCAATTTTCAAAAAACATTCAATAATCAGTTTACGCTTTCAACCTTTGGTTCATTTTCTGAAGGAGATACAACTGATGATGATAAAGTTGAATTGGGCGCAGATAGCTTTTATTTAACACGACGTACAGGGTACAAAAGTTTCGATTTTGGAGCCGAACTTAAAGTGGCATTATCTGAGCAACACAATTTGCTTATTGGCATTGAAACACGAAACGATGACCAGAAATTAGAAACTTTTAATAGAGTTGAGCGCTTAAGTGGCATTATCACTCCTTTAACACATCAAAAAGATAAAAAAATTCACTCTGATGCTTTATTTGCTCAGTATCAGTTTCAATTTAATGATTATTGGAATGCTATTTTGGGCTATCGTATCGATAATGATTCAATTATAAATAAACAAGAATCCTATAGAGTGGGTTTAGTAGGTCAGTTACCTTGGGACATGTCATTAAAAATGCTTTCTGGCAGTGCGTTTCAAACACCTTCTCCTGAGTTGTTATTTCGAGAATCTGGACAAGCCGGGGATATTATCGGGAATCCAAATTTACGAGCTCAAAAAGCAACGACAAATGAAATATCACTTTCAGCACCTATATCAGCCAACTTACATATCACAACAACTTTATATCAAACAAAAGTGGATGACTTAGTCACCTTTAATAGTAACTCAGTGAATTTATTTGCTGAAAACAGTACTAAAAGTGAAACAAAAGGTTTGGAATTAGAAACTAGGTTTCAGTGGCATAATTTCAGTGGTTATTTTAATTATTTCTATCAAGACACCTTTCGTGAACCAAATCCAAATTCTTTGTATATTTTACAATATCAAAAAAGCGGTGAGCTTTTCCCTAAACAAGCCGCTAATTTAGGACTGAGTTATTATTACCCTGATGCAAAGTTGACTCTCAGTCTGAATAATCGTTGGCTTGATAGTCGCCCTGCATCAACATTAAATATATTGGAAGCGAAAGGTTTTTATGAATTAGACGCGTATATCGATGGCACCTTATCATTAACAACTTCAGCACTGAGCTTAATTAAAGGTAAAAAAACACAATTCAAATTTCAAATAAGGGATCTTTATGATAGTAATTATGTTGATCCTGGTTTTGGTGGTATTGAATTTCCTTCGTTAGGACGTCGTTTCTCTTTATCTATTCAGCAAAGTTTTTAGGTGAGCAGTCTATGAATAAATTATGTAAATTAAAGATTTATATTATGGGTGTTTTATTTATTGTGTCATGTGGTGGTGCACACAATGATGATGCAAATACGCCTTTAGTTATCGATATTGTTGCTCAACAATTTAAGCAAGATGCAATTAATATTGGATCAATTTCCCCCAGATTAGATCGTTTGAATAGTTGTTTGTTGGCAGCAAAACAAATTAATGAAGTGGGAGGTGTTTTAGGAAAGGAGTTAAATATTGTGGGTTTTATCGCCACATCAACAGAGCAAAGCACTGAGTTTGTAAAAAAAATGCTTGAGGTAGATATTCAAGCTATTGAGCTGCAGTTTTCTTCAAGAGCACTGGCAGCCGCTGATTTTACTGTTCCTGCAGAAAAAGTACTGCTTGCGTCAACAGCACAAAGTACCAGTATTTCTAATATTGCTGATAATGATTTGGTTTTTCGTTTTCAGCCTAGAACTGATACCATTTCTCTTGCTTTAGCAAAATTAGCATTTGAAAAAGGAGGTAGAAAAGCCGTTGTAATTCACAACTCGGATGATATTTTTGGTGTTTCGTTATTTCAACAGTTTTCGGAAGCTTTTATGAGTTTAGGTGGGGAAATTGTGGCTGAAATTAGCTTTCCAATTGCAAAAGAAAATGGTTTTGATGATGAGCTGAGAATGCTTGAGGCAAGTGGTGCAGATGTTATTTTAAACAACATGTTAATGCCAAGTTTGGCTGCAAATTTTTATAATGAAGCGCTTAATGTTAATTTTGAACAGTATGTTCATTTGACAGGAAACTTTACGGAAAGTGCTCTTTTTACTGATAATTTAGTTGATGCGAGTAAAGTTGATGGTTTACTCGGTTTGCAAAGCCCTAGGGGGAATCAACTAGATGAAAATGTAAAGTTTTACCAAGCGAGTTTTGCGGAGCAATTTGATGTAACACAGGGAAGTTTTAGTAATAATGTTTATGATGCTTGCCAAGTTGCTGCACTGGCTATAGAAAGAGCTGGAAGAGAAAATAATACAGATACTCCAACTGGGTTGATGATCCGTAATAGCCTGAGGGCCGTTATGAATCCACCAGGTGAGATTGCTGGAGCTGTTGATATTGGTGCTGCTTTTGAGATATTACGCAGCGGTGGGGAAATTGATTTTAATGGAACTTATACACATGAATGGGATGAGAAAGGAGACTTAATTGGAGACTTAACTTTTGATATATCTTCCTTTGATGGCATAAATTTAAACTGGATAATTTCGGAGCAATTTGTAATTCACGTTGAGTCAAACCCTTAATATGCGCCTATTCTAAGCATAAAAAATTGAGTATAAAAACCTGTATTTAATGAGCCGATAATACGCTAAAACTTGTCGCTTTCATAAATCTAAAACAAAACTGTCATCTTATCTTTAATAAACCGTCACCTAACTGTCACCTGAAATTATTACCTTAATAGGCAAATTTATTTGTATTAAAAAATTAAAACGGTATGGAGATGGTAATGAAAGGTCCTGAATTATTTAAAGTGAGTTTACTAACATGTGCTTTAGCTTTAGCAGGTTGTGGCGGTGGAGATATAAACCTCAATGTTGAAGGTGAAGCTGTTACAACTCCTACACCGACTATACCAACCCCAGGTGGTACGGATAAAGTACTTGCTGGTGTGCATAGCCCTGGTTTATCAGCAACTGTATCAGCTGCTTTAGGTAAGGATGTGACAGTTCAAGTATTATCGGGACGTATTTCAGCGGATACTGAATTAACTGCTGATGCTTTTTGGGCTTTAGATGGTGCTGTTTTTGTTGGTGGTGATAATGCTGACAGTGCAAGCCTTAAAATTAACCCTGGTGTTGTTGTATTTGGTAATAGTGGTAAAGATTATTTAGTGGTAAGCCGAGGTTCTAAAATTGAAGCTGTGGGTACAAAAAATGATCCTATCATAATGACTTCTTTGCAAGATGTTGTAGGAGAAGAAACCGCTTCTGGTCAATGGGGTGGAGTTGTATTATTGGGTAATGCGCCTTCAAATAAATGTCCTTCTGAAGGTGATTGTGCACTTCAAGTTGAAGGTGTTGAAAACGGTGCTGTATTTGGTGGTACAGACTGGGAAGATAATTCAGGAACATTGCAATACCTTGTTGTAAAAAATGCCGGTTATGAAGTGGCGCCAGGAGATGAGTTAAATGGTGTGACTTTTGGCGGTGTGGGTTCTGCAACTCAGGTTGATTATTTGCAAGTGCACAACAACTCAGATGATGGTGTGGAGTTTTTTGGTGGTGCGGTCAATGTTAAGCATTTAGTTCTGACTAGCAATGATGATGATAATGTGGATTGGGATAATGGTTATAAAGGTAAAATGCAGTTTATTTATATCGAACAGGATAAAAACTCAACCGATGCAAACCGTGCAATAGAAGCCGATAACAATGGTAGCACGCCTAGTATGGATCCTAAGTCTCAACCTATCATTTCAAATTTAACGGTTGTTGGTAATAACTTTAAAGGTGAAGACGAAGCGGAGGGTATTTACCTTAGAGAAGGCACTGGGCTTCATTTATATAACTCTGTTATTACGGGTTCTTCTGAAATGGGAGAGTGTTTCGAAATTGAAGGGGTGCCTAAAAAACCAGAGTTTACGCAAAGTGAAACTGTAAATAATGCGAATAACGGTATTATTAAAATTGAAAATACCGTTATGGCCTGTACTAATGGTGAAAACTTCAAAAATCCAAAAGATAAAGATGGCAATGTCATTCTTGATTTAGAACCTTGGTTTATCGCGCAAACGGGTAATAGCGTAAATGATAAACCTATGGTGGGTATTAACGGTGAACCTCTATCAGGATCTCCATTATTAGGGGCTGGTCAAGACGTTAATAATACTGTTGATGCATTTTTTGACTCTGTAGATTATATAGGTGCACTTGATGGTCAAAGCGACTGGCGTGAAGGTTGGGCATTTGGTTATGGCGGCGGAGTCGTAACTGCACCTGCACAAGTGGCGGGTTGTCCAACAGGTACGCAAGCAATTACTCCAATTGATGGTACGACAACAACGTGTGAAATATCGGGTCGTATTAGTGCTAATTTAACACTTACATCAGGTAATTATTATGCATTAAATGGTGCTGTATTTGTGGGGGGAGATAAAGTAGACTCAGCGACTTTAACCATAGAGCCAGGTGTAACTGTTTATGGTCGTAATGGTGATGATTATTTAGTTGTAAGTCGTGATTCTAAAATTATTGCAAATGGTACTAAAAACCAACCAATCAGCTTTACTTCTCGCCAAGATGTATTAGGTGAAACAACACAAGCTGGGCAGTGGGGGGGCATGGTCTTACTTGGTAATGCCCCCTCTAATAAGTGTCCTACAGATGGTTCAGATTGTGCGTTGAAAGTGGAAGGGGTTGAAAGCAGTGCTGTGTTTGGCGGCACAGATGCAAATGATAACTCAGGTATATTACGCTACGTTAGAGTAATGAATGCCGGTTATGAAATTGCACCAGGTGATGAGCTTAACGGGATTACATTTGGTGGTATCGGAGCTGGTACTACCGTTGAATATGTACAAGTTCATCAAAATGCTGATGATGGTGTTGAATTTTTTGGTGGCACAGTACAAGCAAAGTATCTTGTATTATCGAGTATTCAAGATGATAGCATAGATTGGGATAACGGTTTCCAAGGTAAATTACAGCATGTATTAGTAAAACAAGCTGCTGATGATTCAGATGCTAACCGTGGTATTGAAGCAGATAATAACGGTAATACACCCGGCATTACACCAAGATCTAACCCAATACTTGCTAATGTGACTATTATTGGCAATAAGTTTAAAGGTGAAGATGAAGGCGAAGGCATTTATTTACGTGAAGGGACTGGCGCGCAAATGTACAACATTATAGTGACAGGCCCAGAAGGCATGGGTGAATGTTTAGAATTAGAAGGTATTCCTAAAAAACATAACTTTACAGAAAGTGAAACAATCAAAAATGCATTAAACGGTACAATTAAATTTAAAAGCTCAGTAATCGCATGTTCTGAAAACTTTAAAAATCCTAAAGACATAGATTTTGACTTAAATGATTGGTGGAGCAATGTACTGGGTAATACAGTTGCAGAAGAACAGTCAAATGTTGTAAATGGTATCTTTACAATAGATACAACAGTGGCAACCGATGTTAAAGCGATTGATGGTTTCTTTGATACAACTAGCCATATAGGTGCAGTATCGCAAGATAATGATTGGACTGCTGGTTGGACTGTCGGTCTGGAATAAGACTAAACCTACACTATGCCAAGCTGATAATGAGCTTGGCATGATTAAAGTGATTTAATTTAGCTTATTTCGTCGAGGCAAAAAATGAAAAACACATCAGTTAAATTCGGTTTATCAGCAATATCTGCAGCAGTTTTACTCTCTTTATCTGGGACTGTGTATGCAAATGAAGATATAGCAGCATCGAATGAAGAACAATTAATTGAAGAAGTGGTTGTGAGTGCAAGTCGCTTAAAAGGCACAGCAACAGCCGTTTTAGAAGAAAGAAAACAACAAGCCTTTGTTGCTGATATTATGGGCGCAGAGCAAATATCACGTAGTGGTGATAGTGATGCGGCTGGTGCACTTCGTCGTGTAACAGGCTTAACATTGGTTGACGGTAAGTTTATTTATGTACGTGGCTTAGGAGAGCGTTATTCAAGCACACAATTAAATAGTGCTGCAGTACCGAGTCCCGATCCAACACGATCTGTAATACCGCTAGATTTATTTCCAGCAGATATTATTGAAAGCTTATCGGTGCAAAAATCATTTTCACCTTCTATGCCTGCATCATTTGGGGGTGGTAATGTCGATATTAGAATTAAAACCATTCCCAATGACTTTGTATTTAATATGAGTGGGTCATTAGGTACAAATAGCAATAATTCAGACGATGGTATTAAATATCAAGGTGGTGATGGTGATTGGAAAGGCTTAGATGATGGTACGCGTCAACTACCAACATCAATAAAAGCAATATATGACTCAGGCAGGTCATTAGATGATTTAACAGCTGAAGAAAGCCGCCAATTAACACTTGATTTAAACCGTGATTATGACCCAGTAAAAACGAGTGTCGACCCTGATCATAGTTTTAATATTACTTTAGGTAATAGCAGTGAGTCAGGTGATTGGCGTTATGGTTTTTTATCTTCAGTGAGTTATGACAATGAATATTTTGTTGGTGAAGAATATCAAGGTGAAAAATTTGTTTTAAGTGAAACAAGTGCTGCACTTACTCAGGGTTATGATGATATACAAACAACTGAGCATAATGTTAAATGGTCGGGTATGCTCAATTTTGGTATTGAATGGCAAAAGGAACATCGCATTGATTTCAGTACGATGATTTTACATGATACTGAAGATAAATTAAGAAACAAAATGGGCATATCTGAGAATGTAAATGAATCAGATAATCGTCGTATTCGCTCTTATGATATTAACTATGAAGAGCGAGAATTAATCGTTAATCAAGTTAAAGGCATGCATATTTTTCCTGAACTTAATTATGCTGGATTTGATTGGAAATACTCTATTGGACGTTCAAATCGTTATGCACCGGGTAATGTTTCAGCACGTTTTATCGTAACTGATGACAATAAAGATGAAATATATGATGTGCAAACTGAAGCCGCGTTATCTAACTCAACAACGGCTGCAAGGTATACTTTCCAACAATTAGATGATGAAGTTGAAAACTATGGTTTTAACTTTAATTTACCACTGTCTTTAGGTACAACCGAAGTGGAGTTAAAAGCAGGTGCTGATTATATTTCAAAAGAGCGCTCTGCAAGTAATCGTCGTTTTGATATTACGACTCGGGCATTTGAGGGGGTGGATCTCAGTGGTAATGCACTCAATGAAATACTCTCTGATGACGTATTACAAAATGCAACATTAACACGCAGCATTTTAAATGATACAACCATAGATGGTGATGACTATTTATCTGCGCAAAAAATAGATGCTTATTATTTTGAAGCTGATGTATTTTTTGATAATACTTTTAGGCTTAGTGGCGGTGTACGTTGGGAAGATTTTCGACAAATATCAGTACCATTAGACCCGTATACAAAGCAAATAGTATTAGGCAGTGGTGCAACCTCAGCTGACTACGCAGAGTTAGCTTTTCAAGAAGACGACTTTTATCCTGCATTGGCTATGACCTATATTCAAGACGATGAAACACAATATCGTTTCAGTTATGGTCAAACAGTTGTGCGTCCTGATTTAAGAGAGATCACAAAATCAAATTACATAGACCCACTTACCGGTTACCCTGTGGGTGGTACGCCTGGTTTACGTGTGACATCTATAAAAAATTATGACTTTCGCTATGAAAACTATTTTTCTGGTGGTGAGAGCTTTTCAGCCGGTGTATTTTATAAAGATATGAAAGATCCAATTGAAACGGTGCAATCGCCAGGTCAAGATGGTCCGCCGCTTATTAGAATTGCTAATGCACAAAATGGTTATGTTGCTGGAATTGAATTTGAATTTTTAAAGGACTTCTCTTTCTTAGAAGGTATAGGCCAAGATATTTTCATGTCAGGAAACTTAACTTTAAGTGATTCTGAAATTGAACTTGACCGTCAGGAAATTGTTGAACAAACAGGTGTTTCAACAGCAATTACCAATACTAAACGTCGTTTAACTGGGCACTCTAAATACGTGGTTAATATGCAGTTAGGGTATGATGCGCCAAATGGCAATCATGCAGCAACGCTTATTTATAATGTATTTGGTGAACGCATTATTATTCCTGGTATTGAAGGTCAACAAGATGCAATGGAAGAACCTTTCCAGTCATTAGATTTAAATTATAGTTATTTTCCTGATTTTAACTCTAGCATTAAGTTTAAAGTGAAAAATTTACTGAACGAAAAGCAAGAAATTTTAGCTGATAATGTGCTTGTGCGTAGTAAAGAAAAAGGTACTGAAGTTTCAGTCCAATATACTTACCAATTTTAAAAGTCTTTGACTTAAAACCGAGCAGTCAGTTCATTACCTTTAACAGTAATGAACGGCCAAAGCCCCTTCTAGTGAAGGGGCTTTTTTTATTTCCTAATAACTAGTGTTCGTGTTCTTCTTCAGATGCGACACCTAACCATGCGGCTTTAGATGGCACAAAATCTAAATCAAAATGACCAACAACGTCACCTTTATGTAAGTCCACAGTTGTTACTTCTTGCTCATGAATAATGTAAATTAACTCATGTGCTTTTGAAGCAATTATTGATGGTTTAGCTTCTTCAGCTAAATCACTAAATAATGAAATGCGATTATCTAACTGCCAATTATTCTCAGCTGAAAATACATTTAAGTGACCCGTATTATCAATCATTAAAGCATGCTCATTATGACCATCAAACCCATATGATACTAAGGAAACATCTTCGCTAGGTTGCCAGTTAAATGGCGTTATTTTTTCTTCAACTAAATCAACTAAAAACAAACCAGAACGAGAACCTCCTATCATCACATCGTTTTCAGGGCTGCCTTTTAATGAACCTATGCGAACACCTTCTGGCATATCAGCAGGGTTAGCAATTTTATGTGCAGTAAAAACATTACCTTCTTGCTTAATAGCAAGTACACCATCACCACATGCAAAAGCGATGTGATTTTCTGTTTGAAAACTACCATGTAGTGCAGGACATGTTTCTTCAAAAACTTGCTCTTGATGAAAATGATCGCCATGCACTTCTAATAAGGCTACTTGTTCAGGTAAGCTACTTTCAGAGCTGCTATCACGTAAAGTAGTTAATAAAAAATCATCTCTGATTTCGGCTGTGCCATGCATATAAGTATCAAAATGATGCTCTGCAATTACCTTCTCTTGTGCTATGCTCTCATTACTTAATAAGCTTAAACCTGCATTTGCGCCAGTTTCTTTATTACCATCAAAAAATACAGCTGCTTTATCACCTCGTGGTACATAATGCGTCGGTTTAACATCATTCAAAGTAAAACTCGTTAATGATGGCGCATCAAGGTGTTGATCATAGTGATCGCCGTGTAACTCTTGCCATATACCACCATCAACAAACTCAACATGATCCATAGAACGTTGAAC
Organism: Pseudoalteromonas denitrificans DSM 6059; assembly: GCF_900112265.1. GTDB lineage: Bacteria > Pseudomonadota > Gammaproteobacteria > Enterobacterales > Alteromonadaceae > Pseudoalteromonas > Pseudoalteromonas denitrificans. The sequence goes on from NZ_FOLO01000016.1 coordinate 74,411, forward strand.
AGCTACCGCATATCTACCTTCAGGACTTGCATATAAATATTCTGCAGGATGTGTAATATTCACAGACTCTACAAGAGTATTTTCTTCTAAATCAAAAAAATGAATAACAGCTTGCTCTGCATCCGCTATTGCTAAACGTCCTTTTCCTAATTCAGCATCGTGATCATGGCCATCTTCTTTTTCGATTGGCGTTGGCTCTATTTCAGTAATCTTAGTATCACTATCGCCACAACCAATTAATGCTGCTGTCGCACATGTGAGTAATAAGCTTTTTAATGAAATGGTTTTCATGATTTTCCTTAAAGTTAAATGTTATGAGCCCACGATATTGTGGGCGTTAAATACGAATGGAACTAAAATGTGCCGCGTAAGCCAAAGGCAATTGAACGCCCTGCTAATGGCGTAAGATCTTTTAAAAAAGAGGTATGCACTTGTGCATATTCATCGGTTAAATTATTCAGCTTAAGATAAGCCGCTAGGTCATAATCTGAGATATTAAAGTGATAATTTACGTTGGCATCAACCATCACATAGCTATTAGTGGTGCTTTCAAGTGATGCTGTATGTGTTTGTTCAAAGTGGTGACTTACAAATAAATCTGCAGAAATAACCTCACCTTGATAACTAAACTCAGTTGCAATACGAGCTGGTGGTGTGCGTGGTAATTCTGAGCCTGAATCTAAACGCGCACGAATAATATCCCCTTGAACTTTCCAAGAAAATGCATCTGTTATTTGCCAAATAGCTTGTGCTTCAAAACCATGTAAAGTGACATCTTTTGCAGTGAAAACATATAAAGGTAAAGTATGTTCTTCTTCCTCTTCATGAGCACCATGATCATGTGCGCTATGATCATGACCATCTCCAGCAGAATAGTCAGTTGCTTGCTCATAATGATAATCATCTATTTGGTTATAAAAGGCATTAATAATAAAACCAAAGTCACCTTTAAATTTACGCAGGCTTAAATCAATATTAGTGGCGGTTTCCATGACAATATCATGATCGGTTAAACCAAAGTGTGCTTCACCATGATCCTCATGCAATGAAAATAAAGCGCCTACTTCATAAGAACGAGTGCCTATATGTGGGCCAAAAGATAATAACTCAGATGCTGATGGCGCACGTTGTGAATGAGATAAAGACAAGCCAATATTATAACCATCGGTAAAGTCCCATACTAAACCTGACGATAAACTAATTGGGGTAAAGGTATGAGAGACATCAAAGTTGCGAGTATAACCAGCTAAATGCTCGCGGTGATCATGTTCATCATGAGCGCCATCTTCTTCATGATCTGAAAATAGCGCTACTTCAGGTAAACGTACTTTTTGTGCTGTAATTTCAGTACGTTCAATTCGTGCGCCTAGCTGCAATAAAACATCTCCAAAATGACGCTCCTCTATCCAAGCTAACGCCATTGACTCAGACTCTGATGGTGGAGTAAAAGCTTCTGCACCGACTGCTGTAAAGTCACTTTTTTTATAATGAAAACTAAAGCCACCACGCCAGTCATACACATCTTGATGTAATAATTCAAAACGCGCTTCTAAAGATTCATTATCAAACGTGGTACCAATAACGCCTAACTCTATTTCACTGTGTCGATAGTCCGTATAAGCAAATTTTGTATTAAGTGACTTGATTATTGCATTATCAAAATTAAGTTCACTCAGTACTTGCCAGCGGTTTTGTTTTAAATCAGCATAAACTTCAACCGCATCATCACCATGACTGTGACCTGGAATACCATATTCCTGCTCTAAACTTTGATAAGAAAAACCAACATAGCCATTATCAAGTAAATAGCTTGATCCTAAAGTAAAACCGTTTGATTTAGTCGCTGAGTTTTCTACTTCATCAACACCATTTTTTTCTGGAATTTGATAATTGTCACTTTCTCGATAAAAACCATCCACATGAACAGCGATATTACCCATGCCGCTAGTGAATGAGCCTGATGCTAACTCTTGCTCATTATTACTATTATATTCAGCTAACCATTCACCTTTCGTATCTGTGCTCGTTGGAATACGCTCATCAACAATATTGACTACACCACCAATTGCACCACTACCATAAAAAAGCGTGGCTGGACCACGAAGTACTTCAATACGCTCACTTGTTGACGTTTCCGTTGAAACAGCATGATCAGGACCTACACGAGAAGCGTCACCTGCATCTAAGCCATTTTGAGTGACTAATACTCTTGGTCCATCTAAACCTCGAATAATAGGTGTACCAGCAACCCCACCATGAAAATTACTATGTACACCCACTTCTTTACTTAACGTATCACCTAAAGTATTGGCTTGGCGCATACGTAAACTTTCACCATGCAAAACAGTAATAGGTAAGGCCGATTCTATATTTGAGCTATGAAAGGGAGTGGCACTCACATCAATAATTTCAATGGCAGATTTATCAAGCTGTATATTCGCTTGTGTGTTTTTATTATCACTGACTTCTAATTCTATGCTTTCATGAGCAAAGTTATGAGCAACAATATGCAGTTCATAACGGCCCGGTTTTATATCTAAACTAAATACACCTTGATCATTCGTGAGCGTAAAAGTATTTGTGCCCACAACTTTCACTGCTGCACCAGCAATGATTTCTCCATCATTTGTGGTGACTTTTCCTTGCACTTGTTCAGCAAAAGCTGGGCTACTTGCACTCATTGCAAGTAAAGCGCTCATAATCCGTGATAACTTTTTCATGATGCCTCTTATATAGACTTTATAATAATGTGATAATATAACAATAGCTGTAATGTTATGTTATAACATTTTTAATTTCAATGGATATTACATTTTTATGTGCAAATTTTGCTAAAACAAAAAGGGGTCGGAGTACATTAATTAAAATGTACTCCGACCCCTTTTTTAATTTTCAACACCGTTGGTACAGCCAATGCAGAAAAACGCCAAGTGCATTTATCTTATCGTGTGAACATATATGTATTAAGAAGCTATAAAAATAAATAAAGTAGTGATATCAATTTCTTAAGTAGGTTAGCTATTGCAGGTATATTTAATCATTGAGTTTTAAGTTTGGGTGACTTTTAAGGGGAGGTTAATGATAAAAGCAGTCCCTTGAATGTGACATACCTTACAAATGATGTCTCCTTTCATGAGTTGAACAATTAAATTGTAAACAATACTTAGGCCAATACCTATATTCCTATTTCCCATATTTGTTGTGTAAAAAGGGTCAAAAATATTATTTACATGCTCAATGTTTACACCACAGCCATTGTCTTGATAAGTAATCTCAATATTATTTCCTTTATTTTGAATTTTTATATCAATAAGGGGAGATTTAGTATGTTTAAATCCATGATCAACTGAGTTTTGTATTAATTGTTCAAGTACTTTAGTTAAGGCAATTGGATAACCGAGTAGTTTAGTATGTGTTCCTGTCACATTTATCGTTAGTTGCTTCATAATGCTTTTTGAAAAAGCATTTGCATGATTTTTTAATCGTGATACGAGCTCAAACTCTTCTTCAATTCCATTTTCTATTTGTGCTGAGATATTTTTGAATTGTGCTATTAGCGCTATTGACCGGTCAATACTTTGAAGCGTTAATAAATTACTTTTTTCTACATCTGAAACAAAATTGTGAAGTTTTGTTTTAGTAATTCTTTCTACCTGCAATGCTTGATTAAAAGCTTCTATTTCTTCTGAAATATGTGATGTTGCCATTTTTGCGATACCTAATGGCGTATTCATCTGGTGCGCAATACCTGTCACTAGTGTTGTCAGAGATGACATCTTTTCTGATTCAATCAGTTTAATTTGTGTTTCTTGTAGTTGTGTTAATGTATCTGATAGATTTTTGTTTATTAGTTGAATTTTCTTTCGCTTGGTTTGTAAAATACCTACAAATAATAATAAACCGCATACAATAACAATGCTAAAGGATAAGATTAGGTTGTTTTTTTGTTGTTCATTTTTAACTTCTATTACTTGTAATTCGTTATTTCTTTTTAACTCTTTAATATTTAAATCTTTGGTAATCGTGCTCGATTGTGTCAAATAAGTTGATAATGTTGCGTTGTTTTTTTTAAGTTGAATATGTTCCAACGAATCGTGGTAATTTTGAGCAGCTATAAACGCATTTTCAAAATCTTCATTGTGTTTGAATAATTCTTGTTGGATTAAATAAGCTTGGGTTAAGCTTTGATATGCATTCTTTTTTTTAGCTGTTGTTATTATTTCTTCTAATATACTTTCTAAGTCGGTGAATTTTTTAGTGTCAAAAAATATCTTTGCTAAAACGAGTTTACTTTCTAAAATCCCTTTTAAGTAGCTTCTTTGTTTTCTAATTTTTATTGATTCTAAAATATACTCTTTTGCTTTAATAAAGTTTTTCTTTTGCCAATAACTTAAAGCCAAATTATGGTAAGAAAAAGATAAATGAAATTTCAGTTTGTTTTTTTTTCGAATTTTAAATGCTTTATTGTGAAATTCAAATGCTTTTTCGAAATTCTGTAATCCAAAATGTGCTTCACCTAAATTGTTATATATAACAGCCAAAAGTCTTGGCTTATGAGTGTTATGTGTAAAGTTGAGATTATTTTCTAAAAAAGGAATGGCTTTTTTATAAAAGCCAAGCTGTATTGCTGTATAAGCAATATTATTTTCAGTTGTTAATTTGGCGAGCAAGTAGTCATTTTTATCTTTAAAGTGAGCATGCTGTTTTTGAGTTGTAAAAAAGTCACCATCATTTTTTAAATATTCATAGGCTTTTAAATGAAACTTTAAAGCAAGTTGTCCCATATCTAGATGCCAATATAGCTTTCCTTTAAACCTAAATACAATGTAATTATAATAGTTATTACTTTCTTCTTGTGTGATTAAGGTGATTTTTTCTATGGTGTTTAGTGCTTTTTGATATTCACTCAGTTGCATATATGCGACTGATTCATAATCTAACAATTGAACTTTCTGTCTCAATGTTAATGCTTGACCATGTTTCTTTCTTATATCTAAGATATCGACGAGGACTTGTTTAGGGGTTGTATTAGCCGTTTCTGCAATCGTTGTAATTTTATCTAGTATGGTGTCATCTGTTTTAGCAATACAAACACTTACATTAAAAAATACAATAATTAATAGTAAATAGTGATTGTATTGCCAAAACATAATAACGCTACCTGACTTAATATCATGTGATTTTATAATTTTAATACAGATATGAAAAAATTATAAAATAAGAATGTAATTGAATGTTGAGAGGGAGTAAAACGACTCCCTTAGATGTTAAATATAATTTAAGGGTTAAGCAAAATAGGTTCTCCTAGCCCTAATTCTTTTAATCTTTCGAATTGTGTTTTTGCATCACCTACAACTAAATAAATCATTTTTTCAGGATGTAAGTAATCATTAGCAAGCATTTTAATTGATTCAAGAGTCATATCTTTAACAATTTCTTCCTGCTGTAAAACATAGTTTTGGGTTAGGCCATATTGGCTCATATGTTTTAAAATGGATAATTTAGCATTAAATGTTTCGAATTTACGTGCATTACTTTTTAAATAAAAACTTTTAGTTGTGGTTAAATCTTGCTGATTAAAATCTGTTTGATAGTTTTTAACCATGTCTTTAATAAGCGTTATAGCTTCTAATGTGACATTACTACGTACGCCAGTGCTAATTATAAACTTCCCTGTTATTGGCGAACCATAAAAGCCAGAGCGAATATTATAGGTATAGCCTTTAGCTTCACGTAGTTCTTGGGTGAGCTTAGAAGCAAAACCTCCACCGCCTAACTTGTAATTCATAATGTTTGCGCTGTAATGCTGACTATCAGAACCTTTTATTGAAGGGTATCCAATTCTTAACTGAGATTGCTTTGCATTAGGAATATCGTAAAAAAACACTTTAGAGTGCTCAGGTGGATTAACGGTTTCCAATTTCGGCAGGTTTAAATATTTTTTAGGCCATGTTTTGGCCAGAGGTGCTAAAGATTTGAGTACAGCTGATTTTTTGATATCACCAACAATATGAAAACTGCTTAAATTAGGTGATAAATTTGATTCATAAAATGTTTTTAAATCATTTAAAGATATTTTGTTTATTGTTTTAATTGTTCCCAGTGAGTTATTTGCTAATTTATGATTATCTGGGTAGATAAGTTGAGCCATTTTAATATCTGCAATTTGACTCGGGTCAGTTGCCTGTTGTTTTATTTGGCTGATGACTTCTTTTTTTGCTAACGCAAATTCATCTTTATCCCACCTTGGCTGTAATAACATTTCTGTTACTAAATTAACGGTAGCCTGATGATTACGCGATAATGTTTTAGCCTGGACCATGATGCTTTCTTGTGTTGCGTATACTTTAATTTCAGCTCCAAGTTTTTTGATAGCTTCTTCTAGTTGCTTAGGTGTTTTATTTTTTGTGCCTTTATTCAATAATTTAGAGAGTAAATTAGCTGTACCCGTTTTGTCTGGTGAATCAAATAAAGCACCACCTGACATTTCAATATTGAACTCAATTAAAGGCATTTCTGAATTTTGAATACCAAAAATATGCATGCCATTAATGAGTCTATTCTGCCAAACATTGGGCGCTGTTAATGAAGAGGGGTGGCCATATTGGGGTTCTTGTGTGCGATCAAAACTAGAGGGGCTTTTAGTATATTGCGACTTCTTCGACGCATCAAAGTTTTGCTCTGCACCTTTGACTATTTTTTCTTCGATTACTTTTGCTTGAAGAGAGTCTTTTAATGCAAGTGATTTTTGACCTTTAGGCACAAAACTGGTTGCAATGTAATGCTTGTTTTTTATATATTTATCATAAACTCGCCAAAGATCTGCTTTGTTGACGTTAAGCATATGTTGAATATCTCTATTAATAAAACCAGGATCTTTAGTAAAAATATTATACTGTGCTAATTGAAACCCCTTACCGAGTACACTTGACAAGTTACTGTAAAAGTCAGTTTCTAGCTTTGCTTGTATCATCAGTAAATCATCATGAGAAAACCCATCGTCTTCGAAGTCATCAAACGCTTTTGTGAGTGCTTGATTAACATCGTTTAAGTCTGTTTTTTCAAAAGCGCGTACGCTTAACATCATTTGCCCCGCAAGTTCAGACTGGTAATGGGTCATATTTACTTTTGAAGTCAGCTTTAAATCATCAATAAGCTTTTTATTTAATGGCGCTTTTTTCCCCTTGGTGAGCAAATGCGTTAAAATATTAAGTGCATAGCTGTCTTTATGATATTGCGGTGCTGTTGGCCAAGTTAAAGTGAGTTCCGGTAGTTTTGCAAAGTTATCTTCGTGATATCTTTTTTTGGTCTTTTGTAAACTAATTCTGGTTTTTTGTAATGGCGCTATTTTTTCTGACGGTTTTATTTCATCAAAATAATAATGAACCCACTCTTTTGCTTGTTCTTTATTAAAATCTCCCGAAATGACTAACGTTACATTGTTAGGCACGTACCATTTTTTATAAAAATCTTTAACATCTTGCAATGTTGCGCTTTGTAAGTCGTCTAAAGATCCTATCACTTGCCAGCTATAAGGGTGTCCTTTGGGGTAAAGGTTTTTATCTATTACATATTGTGTATGACCATAAGGGCGATTATCGTATGTTTGGCGTTTTTCATTTTTTACAACTTGCTTTTCTTTGACTAAAACTTCTTCAGTGACGGTATTAATAAAAAAGCCGAGTTTGTCGGCTTCAGCCCAGATCATTTTCTCTAACGCATCATTGGGAACAGTTTGAAAGTAGTTGGTGCGATCCCGGCTTGTTGAACCATTAGCACCTGAGCCCCCAATACGGGCACTCATTTTATCTAAACCACCTTTGCCTAAATTTTCAGACTCTAAAAATAATAAATGTTCAAATAAATGAGCAAATCCAGTTCTTCCCGGTAGCTCTCGTGCAGACCCTACATGTGAAGTGAGTGCAACTGCAACCACGGGATCTGAACGATCAATATGAAAAATGACTTCAAGCCCATTATCAAGTACAAACTTGTCATATTCTATATTAACTAAATTAGTGGCTATTGGTGTTGTGACTGTTTTTTCCGGTGTTGTACATGCCATAATTGATACAAAAGCGGCAAATAGTGCAACTGTTAAAATGTTCCGTTTCATTTGGGAGGGCCTTTTTGAAACTTGTTGTTAGTTTTCATTATTATGTATGTAAATATCTAATATTACCAAAGAGATTTTTGGCTTCAATTCTTATATGCAAACTATACTAAAATATTGCTCTATTGTTATAGGATAAATGTGTATTGAAAATGATTTTTTTGATGCTGATATTGATACCTGAAATTGGACTCTCGTGTGAGTTTAAAATCGGTGTGAGAGAATACCCGCCTTATACCTATCAAAACGCAGATAAGTCATGGGCTGGCATCGACATTGATATGTTTAACTATTTAGTTGATGAGATTGGTTGCGATAAAAAGTATATCCGTATTAATTTTGGACAAGCATTAAAGCTATTAAAAGATGGCAAAATAGATGCTTTAGCACAAATGTCTAAGATTGAACAAAGGCTTAACACAGTACACTTTGTTGGTCCTACTCGCAGTGAAACATTAACCTTAATTGTGTCAAAAAAGGTACCAGAAACAATTAATCATTTTTCAGATATTGCAAACCACCCTTATATTTTTGCTAAAAGAGAGGGGACATTCATTGGTCATGAATTTAATAAATTAATGCAATCAAATATTCATTTTTCAAGTAAATTTATTGAAACCAATACTGAAACACCCAGAATTAATTTAGTATTAAAGGGCAGAGTCGTTGGTTTTTTTGATGATATTAAATTTAATCAATACATGCTAAAAAATTCGCCCCAATATCAAAATATGAAAATGCATCCGTTAAAAATTGATAATGGATTGATTTATTTCGGTTTTAGTAAAAAAACAGTTTCGCAATATCATATTGAAAAATTACGAAATGTATTTTAAAAATTGTCAAAATAATTTTGTTCAATGAAGTCATAATTATTCACGTTTTATGAGTCGTTATTTAATCTTAAAATCATATTTTGCATATTGTTACATATTTCGATGTCGCTGATAGAGAAAAGCATACTGATTATATTGACTTTTTATTTACGCCAAGTAGGCTACTTTAAAAATAGCTGAACTTCAGCTGCGATTAACGGGAAATATAATGTCTTACCCTTATTTAGAAAGTGTTTTATTGGATTTAACTGGTATTGATACTGGTACTCAGTTTATTCCTATGTTTGGTTTATTAGTCATTTCTGCATTACTGATTTCATTGCACTTTGGTAAAAAGAAGCTTGCAGAAGTTAATATGAAAGGCCTAGATGGCGAATATTTTGAAACAACCATTTTTTATGCTTTTGTAGGAGGGTTACTTGGTGCTAAGTTATTGCATGTTTTTGAATTTCGTCAATACGGCATTGCAGAGCAGTTATTTTCTCGAGGTGGATTTTCAATTTATGGTGGTTTGATTTTAGGGTTTATAACAGCAATTTTTATGCTCAAACGTAAAAAAATAGCCATATTGCCTACAACAGATATAGCTGCACCTTATTTAATGTTAGCTTATGGTATTGGCCGCATTGGTTGCCAAATTTCAGGTGATGGTGATTGGGGACAAAAGGTCAATATGGCTGCAAAACCGGGTTGGTTACCAGATTGGTTTTGGACGCAAACCTATGAGAATAATGTTGCAGGTCAAATTATTGCGGAACCTGGCGTATATCCAACTCCGTTATATGAAACTTTACTCGCTTTTGTAAGTTTCTTCATATTACGTGCGTGCTTTAAATATAAAGCCTCGGCGATAGGTTTTACTTTTGCCGTTTATTTAATTTTATCTGCTGTGAATCGCTTTGTAGTAGAGTTTATTCGTATCAACCCAAGGTATGATGTACTAGGTTTTGAATTATCGCAATCTCAGATTATTTCCCTTGTTGTATTAAGTGCGGGTATATTTTTTGCTATTAAATCTTTTAAACACAAATAATGCCTTCCTAATATATTGGCTGTTTATACAGCCAATATATTTACTCTAAAAAGTTAATTCAGTGTGTTTCTTTATTTCTGCTAAAGTTATCTTGCGTATTAAGTATTTAAAATCTCAACAAGCAAGGTCACATTAATGTATCCTCATGGCACTTTACTTTAAAACTATAGAACCATATTGTTCATACTCATGCCAGTGGTGGGCTTACACCTGAAGCCGTTGAAGCACTACCTATAACCTTAATAAATTCAAGAGGCTTGGTTTTATGGCAATTGCTGTTAATATTGAGGGTGCTTTTGGTTCCTTTTTAGATGCGAAGATCTTAAATTTGGTCGACTTGCCAACAATTGTTAGTAAAAACCAAAATAAATTATCTGAACTTATACTTAATTATATAAAGTAAAATTTCATAAGTAATCTTAAAATAAACTTTGAGATACTCTTGATAATTACAGCGTATCATTTTATCTTTTTTGAAAGGGCCATTTGGCCCTTGATTATTATAAATTACTGCCCTCTTTATCAGTCGCGATTAAAGGTTTGTCATCGGGGAAGCTAGCAATATTTTGCTCACTTACAACCCAAGGTGATAAACATTCAGAGCTTTCAGTACATGGATCTGTTAGTGCATGTAAAAAAGCGACAATTTGAGTGACTTGTTCAGGTGATATTCTAATATTTCTACGAAGAGGCGCTCTTGCCAAATTAGGTTCTCTTTGTGCTTGCTCTAAATGACTGACCGTTGCAATGGAGTTTGCATAAGCGTCAGGGTATAGGGTTTCACAATCTTGATTGTTTTTTTGCATTAAATCTAGCACTTGAGGTAACTGACAAAACCCTGCTATTTGCCCATTACTAAATGGCACACCGTTTTGTGCTGCAAATAGGTTGTCGATTGAACTTCTAGGGTTTGCATAATGAGACACTACTTGTGTTAGATTTTGAAAGGCGCCAGTATGCCCGTAGGGGGCTGTTTTTGCGATATTCAACAAACTTGGAGTGCGAAAATGAAAACGTTCCGCTTGATTATTTGTGACATTTTCGCGACCAAAATCATGACTGGTTCCTGTATTGCTTGCATTACCTGTACCTGGTCCAATTTGAGGGAATGCAACTAAATGATGACGAGAATTAGAAAAAGTAGGCCCGTTATGACAAGCTGCACAGTTAGCACCGCCATCTCTGCGTCCTGAGAAAAACAAAACGGCGCCGGCTTTTTGTTCATCGGTCAAAGCGGCATTATCACCATTTAAATAAGCATTCCATGGGTTATTTACAAATACCATAGAGCGCTCATATTCACCAATTGCCTCTGCAATACGGTTAAAATTGACATTACTATCACCAAAGGCTTGTTCAAAAGCAATAGGCCAGCTACTTACAAATTCATTGCTTGAGTTATTAAAGCGTTCAGTTAATGCTGTTCTTAATGATTCATTGTCGATATCGGGAATAAACTGCCCACGCATTTCTTCTATTGATGTGACTGGGAACCTAGCTTGAGCTGCTGCTAGAGTGGTGTTTTCAGGTAAATTTTCATCAGGTAAGCGTCTACCATCTTGATTTAATGCAGAATCAGGTGTGGTGATACGACCGTTGCGTCTTGTTTCAACACGACTATCCCAAAAAAGGCCTCTGTTTAATAAACCAATATTAAAAACCGTTGGTGCGTTTCTTGGCACTGCTGGTAGATTTTTGTCTTGGGCGCCATTAAAGCGACCATGTCCTAATAAGTCATGCTTAGATTGATTTATTTCATCAACCGCTTCTACGCCAACAGATAAAGACAAATTATCACCGCCGCCTAAAGCCGGATGGTGACAACTTACACAAGCTGCACTTTGCTCCCCACCAAGATTTTTAGCAAAAAACAACTGTTTACCTAACTGTGGTTTGGGGTCTGTAATTTGAGGTAAATTAAGCTGTTCATTTGATGTGCCTGCTAAACCTAATTGTAAAACAAGATTTTGTAATCTTTGCTCTGCCTCTTCAAGTGGAATTGGAGCGCCACCACCGCCTGGGGGACGATTATCACCACCGCCTGGGGGGCGATTATCACCACCGCCTGGGGGGCGATTATCACCACCGCCTGGGGGGCGATTATCACCACCGCCTGGGGGGCGATTGTCACCACCGCCTGGGGGGCGATTATCACCACCGCCTGGGGGTCGATTATCACCACCGCCTGGGGGACGATTATCACCATCACTTGGCGGTGCATTAGCTGATATAGTGTCATGTGTGCTTATTTGATTTGCTGCTAGCGTCGAAAATGAGATGAGACCACTTAAAATGAAACTACGAATTAAAATATTTTTCTTCATCATTTTACCTCAAACGATATTTTAGGGGGGCAATAAAGACTTTAAACTGCAAATGTGTAAACAATGTGCATCAAATGTGCAAATTTATAGGAAGCGCAAAACAAAGCTATAAAAAAAGCAGTAGGTGATTTAAATTAAGAGCATAGTATTGTTTTTTTCTTTCTTGGCTGATTTTTAATAAATGAAAATTCATATCAAACTGTTTTTAATTATTTTTACCTTTAGTTTATTTATGGTCGCCAGCTTAGTGCTTTTAATGCAATGGAGCTTAGGTAAAGGCATGATTGACTATGTTAATACCAAGGAGGTTGAATTATTAAAGCCACTTACTTCAGAGTTAACAGATATTTATAAAAAAAGTAATTCTTGGTCTGAACTTGAAAATAGGCAAAGGCAATTCCAGTACATGATTAATTTACAGTTAAACGATAGTGAATTTGAATCTCCAAAAAAGAACAGACCCCACAGGAGACATGATCAAAAAAGACCGCCTCTTATGAGAGGGGAAGGTAAACAAATTAAAAGAAATAATGACGGTTTTTTTGAGCAAAGAAGGCCTCCTCCAAAAGGTGGTTTTAGAGCACAAAATAACAGTCACCCGCCAAAGCCTCCAGAACATAGAGTCAGTTATGCTGTGTTAGATGCTAATAAAAATTATGTCGTTGGGCATTATATAAAAGATAGAGAATATGCTTATACACCAATTGTGTTAGATGCAATTACAGTCGGCTACTTAGTTGTCTCAAAAAGAAATAAATTAACCCAAGGTTATGAACTTGATTTTATTAAAGAGCAACAGTCTTATATCTGGTTCATTGCTTTAGGCATGATGCTATTTGTAATCATCATTACTTTACCTCTGGCAAGGCATTTAGTACAGCCTATTAGGCAACTAACCTTAGGTATGCATAAATTAACACAGGGTAATTATAAACAAAACTTAGATGTAAAACGCCAAGATGAATTTGGTCAACTTAGCCGTGACTTTAATGAGCTATCAAAAACATTAGAACAAAATGAAACCGCTAGAAAACGCTGGTTAGCTAATATTTCTCATGAATTACGCACGCCAGTGGCTATTTTGAAAGGAGAAATAGAAGCGATGTTAGATGGTGTCAGGCCCTTATCTTTAGGGAATATAAAATCAACTCAGGAGGAAGTGACACATCTGCAAAATTTAATTGAAGATTTACACCAGCTGACGAGTGCCGATATTGGCGCAATGAAATACCGTAAACAAGAGTCTGATTTAACCGACTTGGTTGATAAAGAGTCTGCTCGATATCAAGGGTATATTGCTGATGCTGGTTTGAAATTTAAATGTCAAAACGCAAAAAGCTCAATTAATGTGTATATTGATCACACTCGAATTTGCCAGTTACTTGATAACTTAATTAATAATGCCATCAAATATGCAATTACAGGAACGCAAATTAAGTTATGTCTATTAAGAACAAATAAAATGGTACAAATTATTGTCGAAGATGATGGCCCTGGTGTAGAAGATACTCATTTACCGCATTTATTTGAACACTTATATCGCGTTGATAATTCACGTAATAGAGAAACGGGTGGCACAGGTCTCGGATTGTCTATTTGTGCTCATATTGTTGAAGCCCACCAGGGCAGCATTGAAGCGAAAAAGTCTGATTTAGGAGGGCTAAAAGTTATTATTCATTTACCACTGAGTTAAAAAATATTTTACTAATTCAAGATATGTGTAAGGGTAATTAAACTCATCGTGGTCTAGATGCGCATTTGTATTAATGCTTCTTCCCTTAAAAGAGATGCACATAATAGTCGACGATAACAATTCTTATCGTTATGATTAAAAAGTCTTATTTCAAAGTAGTTAAATATTCGTGAATACAAAAACTGAAAGTCAGATATTAATTGTTGAAGATGAAATTAAATTAGCTAATTTATTGGGAGATTATTTTACTCAAGCACAATTCAAACACCATTGTATTCACGATGGATTACAAGTAATTGATTGGGTTAAAGTAAATAAGCCTGAAATTATTTTATTAGATGTGATGTTACCTGGTAAAGATGGTATGCAAATTTGTCGTGAAATACGTCAATTTTCAGATGTGCCTATATTAATGGTAACAGCAAAAGTAGAAGAAATAGACAGACTTTTAGGTCTTGATATTGGCGCAGATGATTATATTTGCAAACCTTTTAGTCCCAAAGAGGTGGTTGCCCGAGTCAAAGCGATTTTAAGACGTACCCAAGGAGAACTTGTAATTCAAAATGGACTATCGTTAGATGAAAATCGTTTTGAAGTTAATTTAAACGGAAAAAAATTAGCACTTACAGTAGTTGAATTTCAATTGTTTAAACCCTTATTTTCGGAGCCTGGACGTATTTTTTCACGTGAACAACTTATGAATAGTATGTATTCAGATAATCGTATTGTAAGCGACCGTACAATTGATAGTCATATAAAAAAATTACGTAAAAAACTCAATGAAATTAGTCCTGAGCAGGAATTAATACAATCAGTTTATGGTGCAGGATATCGTTTAGTGAATTAATCATTATCTGTCTATATGGTTTGTGGTATTAATTTATATTTTATATCTATACTAAAATGTAATTGATATTAGAAAAAGCAACTTTATTTTGAAATTATCGATTTGTTATTTCTCAATTTTAGTTTTAACGCCATGTGTTTTTGTCAATGGAGCAGAACTACAAAAAGATTTGTTTGATTTATCAATAGAAGATCTTTTTGATGTTAAAGTTGAGGGGTCTACATTAACAACTGAAAGTTTAAAAACAGTGCCTTCAGCTGTTACTGTTTTTGAATATAAAGAAATTAATCGTTTGGCGGTAGGCACATTAGATGAATTAATGCCCTTAGTACCTGGCTTTCAATCTTATCGCACAGCAAGTTCTTCAGTACATTATCCATTCTCTTCAAGAGGTAGGCGAATTGGTAGTCCAGCTTCAGAAATACTCATTTTAATCGATGGTCAAAGAATAGAAGAGCCCAGAGTCAGTGGCAGCGCTGTTATTATGCCAAAAATATCATTGAATAATATTCAAAAAGTAGAATTTATCAGAGGGCCAGGTGCGGCAATTTATGGTTCTAATGCCATGATGGGTATCATAAACATGCAAACTCGAAAAAAAGAAAATGAATTTTCATTCAGCTTTGGCAGCTTTAATCGAAAAAAAGCCTATGCCTTGATCACAAATACAATGGGTGATGTGACATTAGATTTGTTTTCCCAGATCAGTGATGACAAGGGGGATGATTTTTTCGTTAAAGATACATTTTCAGGCAATAGAATATATACAGACGATCCAAGGAAACAATTTGATATTAATTTCAAAGTTTATTCAGATAAAACACGATTAAGCGTATCTCATAATCAATTCTCATCAAAAAACTTTTATGAATTAGATCGTATTTCAAATGGTATTAATTATAGAAAAGGTCAACTCAGTACTATTTCTTTTAAACATGCATTTAATTGGTTGTCTGTTAAATCACATTTTTGGTCTAGCTTTAGTAAATCTAATGCAGAAATTGCTTCTCAGTTAACGGCTCCGGGCCAGCTTGTCGATTTTAGTGTGCCATCAACAGATGATGTTTTTCTTATTAAGGCTATTTTAAATGACTATAAACAAAATAAAGTGCAGTGGCATAATGACTGGGCAATAAAAGAAAACGCAAACTTAAAATTTGGTTTTGAATTTAGACATATAAAAGCCCCTGAAGGTTATTCATTGGGAAACTTTAATCTTGAAGATTTATCAAATCAAAAATACCCTATACCTTATTTTGGTGAGTTATCACACTCTGTTGTGGTTCAGTTAGCATCAAAAAGGGATATTTTAGGTGCATATGTACAATATCAACAAAGCGTTTTTGAGTCATCTAACTTAACTTTAGGTGCGCGTTATGATGACTTCTCACATATAGGGTCGCAACTGAGTCCTAGATTGTCTCTTGTGACACAGCTAAATAACAATCAAAGTATCAAGTTTCTTTATGGCCAAGCATATAGAGCTCCCACAGAAAATGAATTAAATTTAGTGAATAACCCGGTAATAGAAGGAAATTTGAACCTGAGATCTGAAACTTTAAGCAATAGTGAAATTATTTGGTTAGGACAATGGTCTAAAACGGGTTTATCTATTGGCTATTTTGAAAACCATTTTAAAGATTCAATTATTCAAAATAGTACTGGCAATGGATTGATATATGATAATGCCGAACAAGAGGATGCCAAAGGGCTTGAATTTGAGCTATCTCATGAGGTGAATGAGAACTGGCTGATAAAAGGGACATATTCTAAGTTTAATTCTAAACAAGATTTATCTTTTAGAGAAGCAACGGAATTGGCATCATTAATGGTTAATTATCAGTACCATAATTTAAATGTGAATTTCATTTCTTGGTATCAAAGTTCCCGTGAAATGGCGGTTGAAAGTTCTAATAAAAAACGAATAAAATTAGATGGTTATTGGCTAGTATCAAGTAAAATACAGTATAAACTTACTACTCATCTTGATGTTTATTTTCAGGCAAAAAATATATTTAATGAGGCTTATTTTACGCCACCAGCTAATGCAGTACTTGAAGAGGGAGTTGCAAATAGAGGTAGAGAAATTACGTTAGGGATCAAATGGTCATTTTAGCGTTGTTGTTTTATTGATGTATGCAATTTATATGAGATTTTCATAACTGAGAGTGTGCTAAAACGACAAAAATGAGTATTTCAAATAATAAGTTTCTATTTTGCTATAACTGTATTCATTCAATACTAGATCTCTCAAGTATGCTGTGTACTCTATCCTTTAATGGTGGTAATAATTCAGCTTTAAACCAAGGATTACGTTTTAACCAAATATTATTTCTCGGGCTTGGGTGCGGTAAAGGTATTATTTGAGGCCAAAAATCTTGCCAGTTTTTAACATTATCAGTGACTTTCTTAGACATTTTTTTTAATACATTATTTGATGATTTTGGCAAATGGTAAGCTTGTGCATATTGGCCGATAACAATTGTCAGTTCTATATTTTTTAATTCATTTAAGAGCTTTTCTCGCCAAGTAGATGCACATTCTGCTCTTGGTGGTAAATCACCTGATTTACCTTTGCCTGGATAGCAAAACCCCATAGGCAAAATTGCAAATTGTGTATCATCATAAAATACTTCTTGAGTAACACCTAACCACTCTCGTAATCTATCACCGCTGGCATCGTTAAAAGGTAATCCAGTTTTGTGTACTTTGAGACCTGGAGCTTGGCCGGCAATTAAAATTTTAGATTTATGGGATAGTTGAATAACAGGGCGCGGACCTAAAGGTAGGTTTTCTTGGCATAAAGTACAAAACTTGACCTGTTCGATCAGATTTTCAAGCATTTTTTAACTCACTTAACATGAAGGCTAACTTGTCTATTTTTACATTAGATAATTGACGATAATCAAAATATGGGCAAATAATCAGTTTTTGACTTGTATCTATTGCAAATTCATCATCTAACCAAACTAAATGTGTTTTTAACTTATCTGATGCAATTAATTGTTTTGCATATGTTTTACCGCAAATAATATGTAGTGTATCTGTATTTTCATTTAATTGTGGTGGGCTAAATAATAATGCGGTCTTACTATTAGTTTGAAATAAATAGTTATCGCGATACATTTGCCAACTGGGGGCTAATGATGAATAAGCAAAGTCTTTAGTATTGAGTGCATATAGTAGTTTTGCATATACATTAAAGACCTTACGCCAACCATTGCCACAGGCTTGTCCAATTGCATGAATTTCACCTTTATTCAGTGGTGAAACCTGAGTGATATCTTGGTATTCGCGCATGTTTGGTTTATTGGCAATATAAACAGCAAAGTTAAAATTATTACAGCCAAAACCGCTTGTCATTTCCATCTATGTGGCCCCAAATAAAAAGGTATGAATTTCGAGTTATTTTATGATATTAAATAGAAAAATACTCTTAAATTGTATGAACTGATTATAAGTGAGTAAATGTTATCTCAAATTATGCGCACTTGTCGCAAATCTGATTTTTACATTATGCGTTATTTTACACTCCTGCTTTCATATATGATGTAATCAATGTCATATTTAGGACGGTATCTTTGGCAACTTGTAAACTGTATGTCAGAATCTAGAAAATAAAGTAGGCTAAAATTAGAACCGCAAGCATTTTAAAATCAAAGCAATCAATTTTGGACGCTACAAATTGCTGGGTGGTTAGGATATGCAATTGTGAGGAGTTTAATTTTTGTCTATTCTAGGGGCTTTCATTATATTCTCCTGACCTGCTGGTGATTGCTGATTGAAATTTTTAATAAGAAAAAAGCCAGTAGTCAGCTGGCTTTTTTTGGTTGGGTTGTAACTATGATTATGTAAAACTGTATTTTAGTGGTATCTCAACTCTTGTACTTTCCCCCAAAAAACACGATAAGAAAATGCGGTATAGCTGAAGATCACAGGCACAACGATTATGGTGCCCCATAATAAAAAGCTTAAAGATTCAGGGGCAGCAGCGGTTTCCCAAATTGTGAGCGTATTAGGCACTATGTAAGGAAAAAAGCTGAAGGCTAAACCAAAAAAACATAAGGTAAAGATCACTACGGCCGCAACAAATGGACGCCAGCATCCTTTGTCATTTTCTTTAGGTAATTGTTTTAGTTGTATGTGGCTAAATATAAATAAAGTAAAACACATGAGTGGTAGCGGTAAGATAAACAGGGTATTAGGCCAAGTGAACCATTTTGCATAAACCTCGGGGTTTATGAGCGGGTTAACTAACGATACGGCAACAACACCGATAAAACAGATCAAGCCTGATTTTTGTGCCCATAGAACGGCTTGTTTTTGTAATTCCCCCTCTGTTTTCATTATTAACCAACACGCGCCAATGTAACTATAAGCAGCAGCAACACCAAATGCACTTAGTATACTGAAACTATAGGCTGCTAATGTACCTTCAAAACCCATTACATACATGCCCAACATATAACCTTGACTTAGGGCTGCTAATAAAGAACCTGCTTTAAAAACTTTGTTCCAAGTGGGTTTATGGCTAAAAGCTGCTTTAGCACGAAAATCAAATGCAACACCACGCAATACCAAGCTAATGAGTAGCACTGCAGTTGGTAAATAAAGCTCTTTAAATATAAAACTATGTGCTGCTGGAAAAGCAATCAGTAATAAACCAACAGCGAGTACAAGCCAAGTTTCGTTTGCATCCCAAAAAGGCCCTATTGACGCTATCATGGTATCGCTATCGTCTTTTTGATCTAGTGGTAGCAGTATGCCTACACCTAAGTCATAGCCATCTAAAATGGCATAAAGTAAAATTGATAAACCCATTAAGGAGACAAAAATTACGGCTAAAGTATTTGCTTCAAACATAGTATTACTCCTCAACTGCTTTATTGTGGGTGCTAATAACAGGCTTTACTTTTTCATCATCACTGATCTCTTCTATTTCAATCGCGCGACCTGCCATCGTAAAAACAGTATGTAAATAAGCGGTCATAAGCACTGCATATAAAATAAGATACATAATCAAAGTTAAACCTACATTTTCAGGTGCAATATCAGTTGCTGCATCTTTGATGGTTAATACACCTGTGACTAACCAAGGTTGACGGCCAATTTCAGTTACGTACCAACCCGCTAAGGTCGCAATCCAGCCTGAAAAGCTCATTGCAACTAAAGCTTTTAAAACCCAAGGTGGTAATTGATTTTTACGCCACAATTCAAAACGACTAAACCAGGCAATGGCCAGCATTAACATGCCAAGGCCTACCATAATTCTAAAAGCAAAAAATACAGGTGCAACAGGAGGATGATTACCTTCAAATTCGTTTAAGCCTTTTATTTCTCCGTTCACATCATGGGTTAAAATGAGACTTGCCATATTAGGGATCGCAACTTCAAAATGATTGGTTTTTTGTTTCTCATCTGGAATGGCAAATAGCAACAAAGGTGCCCCTTTTTCTGTATGCCAAACGCCTTCCATTGCTGCAATTTTTTGTGGCTGATGTTCTAGGGTATTTAAGCCGTGCATATCACCAATAAATATTTGTAATGGTGTGAGCAGAGTTGCGACGCTCAGTGCTATTTTGAGTGTTAACTTTGGTGCTTTTTTATCATCACCTTTTAGTAAACGATAAGCACTAATACCTGCTACTAAAAATGCTGCGGTTAACCCTGATGCAACGACCATGTGCATTAATCTATACGGAAATGAAGGGTTAAATATAATGGCAAACCAATCTACTGGAAATGCCACTCCATCGCGCATTTCGAAACCTTGCGGAGTTTGCATCCAAGAGTTAAGTGCGAGGATCCAAAATGCGGATAAGCTAGTACCAATGGCGACAATTAAGGTTGATAAGGTATGCACTCGGGCTGAAACACGATTGATTCCAAATAACATAATCCCTAAAAACCCGGCTTCTAAAAAAAATGCAGTCAATACTTCGTAACCTAATAATGGTCCTGCAATATTGCCTACTGTTTCCATAAATTTGGGCCAGTTAGTACCAAATTGAAATGACATGGTAATACCAGTAACAACACCAATGGCAAAGGTTAGGGCAAATATTTTGACCCAAAAGCGATAAGCTCGCATCCAAACGGGCTCTGCGGTTTGATCAAAACGCAATTTGAAGTAGAACAAAAACCAACTCAAAGCAATGGTAATTGTTGGGAATAGAATGTGAAAACTAATATTAGCGGCAAACTGAATGCGTGACAGCATTAAGGTTTCTAACATAACTTACTCCATAAACCATATTAAACACGACGCATGTGTTAACGGTTCTAAGTTTTAAAGTGACGATTGTTTTGGTAAAAATAGTAAATATTTAGTATAAAAAAAGGTCAAGCAAAATACTTAACCTTTTTTAATAAATTTATCTTTCATATCGATGACTTTGCTCACACCAGCACCAAGTTTCATTAAAGTATTGAGTTTGTCTGGGCTCATGCTTTGTAATTCACCAGCCCAATGCGTAATTGTTTCAAGCAAATCATGAATTTCATGCATTTTTTCTTGAGCAAACAGCTCTTGTTCATTCGCTGGTTCATCTAATAAATTATCACGCAATAATGACAAAGTAGGGTCAACTTCGCGTTTACGGCGCTCTTCAAATACACGGGTTGCCATTTCCCATATTGTGCCAGCAGGAGAATAATATTCTTTTCTGTCTTTGGGTTTATGGTGTACTTGTACTAAACGCCAAGACTGTAGCTCTTTAATGCCCATGCTAACATTGCCTCGAGAAATATTAAGTGCTTCAGATATTTGCATTGCACTAAGTGCTTGCTCATGAATGATTAACAAACCATACATTTGACCAACAGTACGGTTAAAGCCCCAACGACTACCCATTTCGCCACAGTGCATAACAAAAGATTCAATTTTAGCTGTCATCAACATAAAGTAAGTTCTGAAGTTTCAGTATTTTCTGAAAGTTTAAACCTATCATGATTTAGATCAAGCTTTTTTTGAATGTTTGGGAATATTCTTTCAAAACTAGATTCTTGTTCTTTAGGGTTTTTGAGAATTGAGTGTGGTATTAGACGGATTTTGTAATCAATCAGTAGAAAGTGCTTTTGAGTAATAGAGCAAACTTAATAAGTTTAAAATCATAAAGCTCAGATTAATAGTTGTTGGTTGTATCTTGTACTAATAAAGTTAGAACAGAAAATCAGAGCTAACTTTAATTGTTATTTAAACTGGTTGCCGTTCAACTTATCACTTTTAGAATATATTTTGTTACTGGCTAAAACCGTATTTTAATTTTATAGAGTTTAATGTTATTCCTCTTATTCCTCTTATTCCTCTTATTCCTCTTATTCCTCTTATTCCCCTTATTACACTGTATTAGAATTCGAAGGTTGTACATCTGCGTTTATTTGTTTTGTAGTTTCTTTATTATTAATGAAGCTACTTTCATAGAAATCACATAGCACATGCAATGGAACTGGTGTTCTGTTTGAACGACAAGCAGTTAGTAAAATAGGTTCAAGCTTCTGTTTTATAATGGATAAATTAAAAAAATCATTAGAGCTTTGACATTCGTTGAATACTTGATCTAGAAGCTTGTCTTTATCTAGTTGAATCGAGGTGAGTTCTGCCCCATGCAATTTATTTTTAATATAAAAGTGATGCTCTGAGTCATCTTTAGGATACCAATATAACATAGTACAGTGTTGAAAATGTTGATTTACAAACTTCAAAATTTCATCATTTAAATTATCAAGTTTATATAATGCCGAAAAGATAGCTAATGTAGGATAAAGAATGCTTGCTTTAGTAACTTTATGTTTATATTTTATATCCGTTGATGCTGGATGTTCCAAAAGCTCATAAAACTTATTAATATTTGATGGGTATTTAGCATTACCTGTATAGCTAATAAATGACAAGTTAATTAGGTGTGAAATCCATTCTGCAACAAAAGAATCATGTTCGTTATCATAGCTTAACAAATAAAGAGCTAAGAATATGTCTATAGCTTGGTCGTCTTTATAAGGCGATAATAATAAGGGGTTGTTAATTATCATTTCTTTAATCGAGCTAGTACACTTTTTGATTTTATCAATAATGTTTTTGTTTTCTTCAGGTTTTAGGGTAAAAAGTTTATTTTGTAAATGAAGACCATAAATAGCAAGTCGGCTTAACAAATCGAATAACTTTAAATTGACACTTACGTCGCTTTGTAAACCAATAGCTACAGATATCCCATGTTTGATATTCGTATAAGGCAGTATTTTATTTTCAATATAGTCAGATGAAATCTTATTATATGTATTTAAGATAGAATAATATGCTTTCATATTTTTATTGTTTTTACCTTGATCTTTTTTTGCTATTTCCCAAGCGAATAAGATACTTTTTTCGGCAGCAAGGTATGCCGTTTCTATATTTCCAAGATCACGACCCCAAGAATATAATATCCATAAACAGACATTTATTTGGCTCAACCGTTTAGGTTCATCAATACTTTTATATTCTAATATCATATTCAGCAATATAATAAAGTGCTTTATTGAAGCTTCTGGATTATCTATTAGTGCAAGTGACTTCCTAAAAAGCGATTGAAGGGGAGATGTTAGTAACTCTTCGTTTAATAGGTAATCCTCTATATAACCAGCAAGCTTATCCCCGTTCCAGTTCTCAAAACTAATATTTCCTTGAGTATTTCTCTTTTCATAACCAGCAAGATCTTGTTTAACGTTCGTATTTACATCTCCTCCAAAACATGGACAGATCACTATAGGCTTATCTATATGTTCAGGTGGGATTCTGGAAGGTATGTATGCATCTAAAATTTGTTCTAGCGAGGGTTTAAGGGATTGAGGAGAGCTAGACAACCAGGTACTGCGAGTTAAATTCCCTTCTTTTACTGAGAATAAGTAAACACTCTCAACACCATTATTTATAGAACCAACAGCTGCTATATCTACGCCAAACTCAGGGGTGCCACGCATTGGCTTTGTATATACATTTAACCCCATTTGACTTAATAGGTCAGGTAAAATCGCATCTAGCTCCTCTCTTTCCAGCAATAGTCCCAAATATTCCTTTATGATAAGTTTCATTTAACCTCTCCATTTCTAAAAGCATAAAGCATATAGTTTAAATTAATAGGATCTAAGGTCTCTAGCTGAGGAAATTCCATTGAAAAGCTATGAGAGTGAAGTTCATGTTCTGATCTAACTGCTTTTCCAGAAGAGCGGGTATATTGTGTTATAATTTTATTAGAATAAAGTAGATGTACTTTATTCGAAAAAAATAGTTCAGTTAGAGCTCCTTTAGGGGCTTCTTCATAACCTTTTTCAAACTGTTGGTTCATATAGTTATTGTGTTGCTCATAATGGCTAAGGGGAGCAAATAGTTCAGGAATGTGGATCTGCCTTAGCTGTAAGAAATGTTGTTCCATTTTAGATTTCAATATTTCTAGTTTATGACTTATTTCAGGATCTTTTTTTTCAATTATAAGATCTAAATATTTACCCAACTCACCAGGGTAGCTGATCAGTAGAGGATCGAATAAAAGCTTTTCTACTTCTATTTGGCTTTTTTCATCTACTATTTTTAGAATTGAAACTAAGTAACTAGCTATAGTTATCGGATGTGTGAAAAGCCAGCCAAAGGCTTTTTTAGCAGCTTTAATTGGATTTTGTTGATTCAATTCTGAAATATATTCTATCTCTAAATTTTTGTTATTTTTTTGACTTATCAATTGATACGCAATTTTTGATAATAGGTACTCTTTAGATAAAAATAGTTTTGTAAGTAAGTAAGAATAAGATTTTGGATTTTCTGCTATTTTATGTGAAAAACTTGAAAATAAATCAATATTAATTGACTGATTATTTTTAATAAATTCAAAAAAAATTTTTGACGGGTAAAAATCGTCACTACCATTTAATAGGCCATATAAAAATAGATCTAAGTTAGCTACAAATCGTGTATTATCGCTAAAATTACCATGAATTAATTTCACAACCTTAAAAATCAGAGACTTATTTAGGTAGGTTTGGTGATGAGAAATGTTATTAAAAAAAACTTCAAAAAGTTCTACGTTATCTTTCACAGGAATGATTGATAAAACTTCATCGTACGATGTATCCTTTTTGAATTGTGATATCCAAAATATAACATTAATTAGTTCTGACTTGATATTTTCGGAGCTCTCTGTATTAAACTGTTTTATAAGCTCAGGGATTTTGAAGTTATCTATTTCTTTTTGAGTTTTTAAACTATATAAAAACATTGATTCTATGGCGCTTTTACGATGAAAATCTACTTTGGAACATAATAGTTTATTAGTTATACCTATATATTCTTCATAGCTAATCTCGTAGTAAGCAGTTAGGAAAAAAACTAATAAATCAGAGTCTAAATTAGGGTCTATTCCACTTTTAATAATTTCTAAAGTGCTTACTAAATCCTTACAATTTTCTTTGAAGTAATTTATCAACCCATCCCTAGCCCAATAGCAATTAGATATATAAGAGTTACTTTTTGATAAATGATTAATACAATTAATTACTTCAGATATAGGCGATTGTAAATGAGATAGAGCTTTATTGTAAATTTTTCGAATAGTATGAGAGTTGGCTTCCTCGTTCTTTGATATATCAATTTCAGAGAGCATAAAATTTAAATTGAATGTATTATCGTTATGAAGTTTTACAATTTCATTTGCAATGTTGATTGTTTCTTCATGATCCAAATGTTTTTCATGAAGTAAAAAATTTTTAATATTACCTTGATTGGCATTTTCTAAAATTTGATCTAAATATGACACTGTTAGTCCATTAACATCTTTAAATTCTGATAATTACATCACTTTTTTACTATTATTGAAATGAATTTATACGAGATTGCTCAATAGGCATAAACTTTATAGCCTAATTAGGTCAAGGTGTCTTTGGCAGTTTAATTATTCTAAAAATAAAAGCTGAAGTAAAAGTAGGCTTATAATGATTTTAGCTTCAAAGCTGCCTTTAGGTTCTAAGCCACTTATTTTGTGGTAAGTGGCTATGAAGGATTTCAATAGGTTTTTAACCATAATTTTCTCTGATTCACTACAAACGTAAAATCACCTTAAAGAATACAAATTAGTAAATTTTATTTAGATAGATCATATGATTAAGACTTATTTTTATATATAACATATATTTATTTGATACACTAAATTTAAGATTAATTTGGGTCTGTTCAGTATTATTTTTCTCAATAATAGCTTTAAGAAAATATGATAAGCAGTTTTAAAAAAAATATAGTTATAGGACATTCATGCCAACTTTTGATTATTTTAAGCAAGCTCAAAGTTACTATGCTCAATCGCCCGCAATAATTCTAGGGAGTGGGGCTTCAGCAGCCTTCGGCATGTCAGGTATGGGGGCATTAGCTGACCATCTTAAATCTAGCGTGGATAACTCAAGTTTAGAGGCGGATGAATGTATTGAGTGGGATAAATTTGTCACGCTACTTGATAAAAATGTTGATTTAGAAACTGCACTGCACCAAGTCAACTTGTCAGGTAGATTGACGGCGGAGGTTGTGAGAAACACATGGTCATTGATAACCCCTGAAGATTTGAAAATTTTCAATAATTCATTGAGTATACGTAATTTTTTTCCTTTAGGTCGTTTGTTGAATGATTACTTTAAAAGTACCGCCACATCTATTGATATTATCACGACAAACTATGATCGTTTAGGTGAGTATTCGTGTGAGCAAGAAGGATTTCACCATTACACAGGTTTTTCTCATGGTTTTAGGAGGCTGTTAAAAGAGCCTGAATACTTACGGTGCGAACGAGTAGTTAATATTTGGAAAGTGCATGGGTCACTTGATTGGTTTAAGTCAAATACGAGTGAAGTTGTTGGGTTTGGTAATGTTACAGAAATACCTAATGATTTTACTCCTCAAATAGTTACACCAGGAACTGAAAAATATCGTATTACTCACTTAGAGCCATTTCGAACCATTATAGCAAAGGCTGATCATGCAATAGAGAATGCTAAAAGTTATTTAGCAATTGGCTTTGGGTTTAACGATCAACACATACAAGAAAAGCTCATTCAAAAATGTTTGAGAGATAAAGCTAGTATTACAGTAATAACTTATCAATTAAGTGATGCTACTAAAGCATTTTTATTTGAAAGTGGCATCGAAAACTTTATCGCAATAGAGCGAGGCTCCAATGATGATGAGTCAATCATATATTCATCCATGATTGACTCACCCATTACAGTAGGCGAAGACCATTGGACATTACATGGTTATTTAAATTTAATTCTTTAAGGAGAAAGTATGCCTCTATTTAATTATTCAGACGATGACGCTTTAGGTAAAGTGATATCGGTTGATACGACAACAGTTATTGTAGAAGTTGATAATGCTGAGCTTTTAAAACGATTACAAGTAAATCGTTTGGCAGTTTTACAAAGTAGTAAACAAGGACAGCATTTAATTGGGTTAATAAGCCAAGTTACTAGAAAAAAAATTGGTGAAATATTAGATGATAACGATTCTGAAGCGCTAAATGAATTAAATTTATGCAAGGTTGCATTAATTGGCACATTCTTAAACCGTGATGGTGCAGAGGCAAATGTATTTAGGAGAACTTTAGAAAGCGTTCCTGAAATCGATGCAAACTGTTTTGCTTTAGAAGGCGAAAACCTGACGAGCTTTATGCGTATTCTATCGAAAGTAGGTAACGAAGCTACTTCTTTAACATTAGGGCACTATACTCTAGATGATCAAGCTACAGCATACTTAAATGGAAACAAGTTTTTTCAGCGACATGCTTTTATCGGTGGTAGTACGGGGTCAGGTAAGTCGTGGACTACAGCAAAAATTATTGAACAGATGGCAAACCTAGAGGCATCTAATGCAATAGTTTTTGATTTGCATGGTGAATATGAACCATTAAATCAAAATGGAATTAAACATTTTAAAGTAGCTGGCCCCGCAGATATAGAGGCTGGCCGCACACTGATGGATGGTGTTATCTTCTTACCTTATTGGTTATTGTCATATGAAGCGCTTGTATCTATGTTTGTAGAACGAAGCGACCAAAACGCTCCTAATCAGTCAATGATAATGTCTAGAGAAGTTAACGCTGCAAAACAGAAGTATCTAACCAATGGTGGACATACAGATGTGCTTGATAATTTCACCGTAGATAGCCCCGTTCCATTCGATATTCAGGATTTAATCACTGAACTCAATGATATTAATACTGAACAAGTACCTGGAGCTAGAGCTGGAACAACAAAAGCAGGTGAGTTTAACGGAAAGTTGAGCCGCATGATCGCACGTTTAGAAAATAAAATGACAGATAGACGGTTAGGTTTTTTATTTCAAGGTGGAGCAGACACTATGCAGTTTGGTTGGCTTGAAAGTTTGACAACTGCATTGATGGGGAGTAGCTCTGAAAATGGGACTGGAGGAATAAAAATAATCAACTTCTCTGAAGTACCCTCTGATATTTTACCCCTTATAGTGTCTTTAGTTGCTCGGATTGCTTTTTCCCTACAGCAGTGGACGCCATCTGATTTAAGGCATCCTGTGGCACTTATGTGTGATGAAGCTCATTTGTATATGCCTCAACGAAATACAGCAGGAGCATCAGATGATATTTCTTTGGATATATTCGAACGTATAGCTAAAGAAGGGCGAAAGTATGGTGTTAGTCTTGTTGTTATTAGTCAACGCCCTTCGGAAGTAAATAAAACAATGCTAAGTCAGTGTAGTAATTTTATATCTATGCGATTAACTAATTCCGACGATCAGTCCGTTATAAAGAAATTGTTACCTGATAGCTTAGGCGGATTTAGCGATATTCTACCAACGTTAGATACTGGTGAGGCATTAATTGTTGGTGATGCTTGTTTGTTGCCAAGTCGAATACGTATTGATGAACCTATAAATAAAGTAAACGACTGGGCAAATACACCTAGCCCAGTTTTACATTCCAGGGCAGAATGGCATCCAAGTTTTCAGGAGCATGGATAAGATGCTCAAGGCAATGACTGATGTAGTCATATGGCACCAATCCGTTTGCTTTGGCTGTTTGGACTATGCTGTAAAGTACCGCACTGGCTTGTGCACCATTGCGTGTATTACTGAACATCCAATTCTTTCTCCCGATAACAAATGGTTTAACCGCACGTTCGGCACGATTGTTATCAATATCCAGGTGACCGTTTTCAACATAGCGGATCAGTTTTTCCCATTGATTCAAGGCATAATGGATTGGCTTGCCGACTGCGGTTGTTGGTGGCGTATGAATCG
>NZ_FOLO01000060.1 GCF_900112265.1 Pseudoalteromonas denitrificans DSM 6059
TACTTTTTATCACCTGCATGATTTGACTAGGTGACATTTTTGGTTCACTTCTTACGACCATATGAATATGATCTTCTGGTATTTCTAATTCGACTATATCTATGTCGTAATCGTAACCAATTTTTTGAATTATAACTTTCATCGCTTCACGATAAGGATCAGAAAAAACTTTGTGTCGATACTTAGGTATCCACACAAAGTGATACATTAATCTAAAAACATGATGAGAATTTCTTTGAAGTTCCATGTAGTGGATACTACAGACTGAGGCAAGCTCAGTCTACACTATCCAGCACGGGGGCAAGCCCCCGAGATTTTCGCTACGCTCTGTTAAATGTAATATAATAATTGCTTTTATCAAGGATAAAAGCATCAGTATCGATCCTTAGTAATGCTTGTATTGCATTGCTCTAGTACCTACATCTATGTAGGCAAAACTCACCTACTGTGTATGATGTTTGAATGCTTGTAGATTACTCTTTAGCTAATTTTATTTACCTCTTTGCTTTGCTACAACTGACATAAAATGCATAATACTTAAGTTAATGGATTATCGATAAAATTTTGAATTATCAAAATAAACAATAAAGGACTTATGTTATGAAAATTAAGCTTTCTCCTGTGCATTTTTTAGCAATATCAAGTTTGCTTATAGCAACTACAACAACCGCATCTGAAAGTGAAGATTGTGGTTGTGACTATACTTTACCCTCTTCTCATTATGCATTTGATGGCGCAACGCAAGGTATCTCTGTTGGGCAAACACTGTGTTTAGCGCCAGGTAAAAGAGGGCCAATAAAACTGAGCAATATTCATGGCGCTAAAGATTCACCCATTACTGTTAAAAACTGCGGTGGCGTAGTAGAAACAACCCCCTATCACTACGCAATTTCTATTCAAAACTCAACTCATATGAATTTATCTGGTACAGGTGATGAAAGTAACTATTATGGTATACGCCTTGGCGGTACACTCGGCATTGAAAAGCGTTCTTCTGATATTGAAGTGAACAATATTGAAATATACAGGGCAAATTTTGCCGGTATTATGGCAAAAACCGACCCTACCTGTGAGCTAAATACTCAGGCAGGTCACTTTACTTTAGCTAATTTGAATATTCACCATAACTGGATCCACAATACACAAAATGGTGAAGGAATGTATTTAGGTTATACGGGAAAATATAGAACGCTCACTTGTGATGGCACACAACAAAAAGTATACCCTCATGATTTACAAGGGCTAAGAGTACATAATAACTTAGTACATAATACGGCCGCCGAAGGTATTCAGGCGAATTCGTTAACCGAAGATATATTGATTAGTGATAATCGAGTATCGCTTTATGGCCAAGCTCCTTTTGCAATTTATCAAAATAATGGTGTTCAAATAGGTGGCGATAATGTTGTTTTACAAAATAATGTGATTGATACAGGTTCAGGTAATGGCGTTATTGCCATAGGTAAAAATATTACAATTAACAGTAATACCATTATTAATGCTGGAAGTTATGGTATTTTTGCTGATAATCGCCCTGAAAATGGCACCATTGTGGGTCAAGCTGGTTTGGCACATCAATATTTGAATAATACAATCATTGACTCAGCTCAAGAAGGCATACGCTCTTATGTTAGATTAACCAGCAATAACAATTTAGTACATGGCAATACAATTATTAATGATGGTTTACCAAACAAATATAATGAACCTAAATTTATTCATTATTTGAATAACGACGTACTTAGAGATGAGCAAAATAATCATCATATAATCAGAAAGTAAAGATTTGGTAAATCTAGATTTTAATTTTTGCAGGTTGGGGTTTAGGCTAAATTATTGTAGATTGGCCTTTAGGCTAATTTTTTTGATTTTGTGTAAAACATTATAATGCAGTCGGTAGTATGCTTCTGCATTGCCTTTATTTACTTTGTATGGCTAAAGCCTTAAGGATCCCCACAAATTTCGTTATTTTGTAGGTTGGCCTTTAGGCTAATTTTTTTTGATTTTGTGTAAAACCATTTAATGCAGCCAATGGTATGCTCCTACATTGCCTTTATTTACTTTGTAAGGCTAAAGCCTCACCTACAAAGTTCGTCATTTTGTAGGTTGGCCTTTAGGCTAAATGTTTAGGGTTTTGTTTAAAACATTATAATGCAGTCGGTAGTATGCTTCTGCATTGCCTTTATTTACTTTGTAAGGCTAAAGCCTTAAGGATCCCCACAAATTTCGTTATTTTGTAGGTTGACCTTTAGGCTAATTTTTTTTGATTTTGTGTAAAATATTATAATGCAGTCGGTAGTATGCTCCTGCATTGCCCTAGTACCTACATTTCTGTAGGCAAAGCCTCATCTACAAATATTTGTTTCGGTTTAAGGTTTTTGGCTTGCTTTTTGCTTTAGAAATATACAGTTTTTTATTACGTTAAGGATTAACATGTCTATTTTTATACCACAATCCACAAACTTTGACTCCAAAATTGATAACGCATATAAACTCAATAACGATAGAGCCCCTTTATCACCTGATGGCGTATTATTTACTCCATATAGGGAAGAGATCACTGATAAATCACTCAATAATGCTCGTTCAATTGATGATATTCCTCAAAAAACGAAAGATTTATACAATGAAATAACAAGCGGAGTAAAAGAAAGTATTGATACCAATTTAACTCCCCGTGAGCGTCTGTTAGCCTTTTTTGATAAAACCATAAATGAAATCATGACGGCACCTATTGAAGTTGAAATTGAGCCCCACGAAATGAGAGAAGCTATTTTATTTTCTCGTTTAGGCGTTGATTTTTTAAAGGTAAAAGAAGCTAATGTCAGAATGGATATGTTAACTTTGGCCAAAGATGCTATTGATAAGGCAGATAAACTCACACAACCAGACAAACAAGTATTTTATGATCGCATAAAAGACCTTAAACTACAGCTTGAGCAGCAAATTGCTGACTTAATGAAAGGGGTAGAGCCTGAAGAATCAGATAAACAAGAAGCTTTAAAGTTTGAAAAAATTGATGAGGTAAACCCTCTTTTAAATCAGCTTCAGCAGTCAAAAAACTTTAAATTCTAATTTTTGACTATTTTATACCCAGATAACAAAAAACACAGCTGGTTGTCTGTGTTTTTTATTTAGCTGACTGGTTGGGTCATTAATTATATTTACTAAAAATTTGTTATTAATTTCTTGCTAATGCATATGTTGCGCTGATCACCGATACGGCAATCATTGAGCCTATAGCAACTGCTGAACCCATTCCATTGAAAGATAAGACACCCATAACTAAGCCGCCTAAAACAGATGTTGTTAAAATTTCGCCTGTGCTTGAAGTATTCATTTTGTTGTCCTTTTCTATATTCTATTTCGTTCAGAGGTTGAATTAATTTGCTGATTGTTATGATGTTTATCAGCTGTTGAAATGAATAATAGATGACGTTTTATTTTTTATTATTGGTTTTGTGATTAATGGTCAATACCGGTGATTTTGGGAGAATTTAGATGATAAGCATATGCCCGTTTCATGCGACTTTGTTTTAACGCTCAATATAAAGGGAGCATTAAGCTCCCTTTATTCATTTTATAAACTCGCTATTGAAAAATTACTGTGCTTTCATTAGTACAAGTATCAGTGCCTGTTTCACATACTTGATAAACATAAGTAGCACTACCTTTAGATATTGATTTATCAGAATAACTTAAACCCTCAACTTGAGAAGCGATTAAACTACCATCTCGATAAATATCAACATTGCTGGATGTACCTAGCCAAGATAAATTAACTCTTTGCTTGCCTTTAGTAACTCCATTTGCCGATAAAGTAAATTCAACATCGGGGTCAACTACATCAGCACAACCATTAGCCATTAAGTATGCATGTGCATCTTTTGCTTGAACAATACCATAACCAAATTTATCATCATTACCTGGCTCGCCACCATCTAATGCCGTTTCTTTTAAAGCGGCTCTCACATCTTCACCTGTACAAGAAGGAAAGTTTGACCATACAAGTGCTGCAACACCAGATACTGCAGGCGTTGCCATAGAAGTTCCGCTCATATAACCATAATCACTTACTAAAACATCTATTGAAACGGAAGTAGCAGCTAACAAAAGCGTTCTATCTGCAAGTGCAGCTCCAACAGTAGGAATACTTGTCGCATTTGCTGTGCCTAAAGTACCATATAACATGCCAGGTTCATTATTTATAATTACGGCGCCTAGCCCTCCTGAATTTTCACAATTAAGCACTTTATCGTGAAACGAAACAGCCCCTCTGTCTATCATGCAAATTTTACCACTTGCGCCTGAGTCTGTTGCTTCAGCCGTGCCCATAAAATACGTACTTCCAGATGCAGAGCCCATATTTTCCATAGCTGCCGAATCATAAGAACTACCTCCTGCAATTAAATTTGTGGTGTTACCTAATTGAGCAGGGTAAGTAGATAAGGTATCAACCCCACCCGCAGTTAACTCAACACAAACCGTTTCATCATGTACTGTTTGTCTATTTCGACCTCGACCGACTGTAATTAAGCAACTTGGGTATTGAGAAAAATCGGCAATATTATTATCAGCATCATTTGCACCGACCATAACAACCGATGAGTAACCGGCTGGATATGACCTTGCTGCGTTAGCATCATTACCCGCTGCGGCTACAACTAATCCCCCACCAGACACAAAGTTATTAAAGGCGTTTTCTTCGGCATTACTTGGACTCCCCCCCCCTAAACTCATACTAATAATGTGAGCACCTT
This sequence comes from Pseudoalteromonas denitrificans DSM 6059, assembly GCF_900112265.1. Taxonomy (GTDB): domain Bacteria; phylum Pseudomonadota; class Gammaproteobacteria; order Enterobacterales; family Alteromonadaceae; genus Pseudoalteromonas; species Pseudoalteromonas denitrificans. Next base: position 4,761 of record NZ_FOLO01000060.1, read on the forward strand.
TAGATGCACAAATATCTGCAGCATTAGCAAGTGTCGATGAATATGCCCAGCCAGTTTCTTCAAATACCTTAATAATATGCATCGCAACACCTGGTGCCATACCAATCACACCAAATGTATTATCAGCCGCACCTATGGTACCGGCAACGTGTGTTCCGTGTGGACCACCATGCTCAAACCAATTTCCTGTACCAGAATCGTTTGTTCCGGTTATATTTGAATTGGTTCTGTTAAAGTCGGTATTACTTTGATCTAACCCCGAATCGATAATACATACCTTTATTCCAGCACTATGGTTAAAAGTGACCTGATTTGCTTGTGATTGATAAACTGCATAAGGTGTGAGCTGCGTTACAGCTGGGTTTCCTGCATCATCATTAAATAATGACAAGAGTTTTCGTTTTTGATCTATTTCTATTAATTTAATATGCGGATTTTTTAATATGCCTTTTAAACCATCAAGAGATTGACCATCAAACTCTACAGCTATAAATCCATCAGCATCGAGCACAACTTCTCCACCTAATTGTTGAGAAAGCGCTGTAATAATTCCTTTATTAACATTATCTACTTGAATAACAAAACGTTCCGCAAAGCTTGAACTTGATATTGTACCCAGAACCGCCATAGCGATAAATGACTTGGTAAATGTTAATTTATTCATGTTAACTTCCACTACTACAACTACTAAGTTAGTTAACTTTTAGTATAGAACTTAATGATAGGTTTGATTTAAAAATAACCAGTTGTTTTTTGAAATATACCGTTTATTCGTAATAAACTTTTATTAAAATTAATTGTAGATTCAGATTTTGTAGATTGGCCTTCAAGCTAATAAATTTTGATTATGTTCTTAACCTTATAAAGCTACTGGCAAAATGTTCATGTATGCATGAATATTAAAATACCTTTATAAAAATATGGGCATGCTTTTGTGCCCATATCCATGTAAATAAAAATCTCACCTAAAAAATATTATTATTCTTGTAGATTGGCCTTTAGGCTAATGAATTTTATTATGTTCTTAACCTTATAATGCTACTGGCAAAGTGTTCATGTAGACATGAATATTAATATACCTTTATAAAAATATGGCATGCTCTTGTGCCTCACCTACAAGATCCGTCATTCAGTAGGTTGGCCTTTAGGTTAACTTGTTTAGTATTTTAAAAGAGTAAGGCTACCGGCAATAGCTCCTTGCATTGCTCTAGTACCTACATCCATGTAGGCAAAACCTCACCTACAAGCTTCGTCATTCAGTAGGTTGGTCTTTAGGTTAAGTGGCGCAGAGATAAGGAGTTGAACCTGTGCATTTGAACTAGGCTATAAACTCGTTGTTAACCATTGAATTTCAGGCATAAAAAAAGCTTAGTAAAAACTAAGCTTTTTTTAAGAATTAAGTGGCGGAGAGATAGGGATTTGAACCCTAGATGGGCTATAAACCCATGCCGGTTTTCAAGACCGGTGCATTCGACCACTCTGCCATCTCTCCGCATTGTTCTTTGTTTTATTTCTGTTTTAGTTAAAGTTCTAAATCCACTTTTTTATTTAAAATAAAAAAGTGGCGGAGAGATAGGGATTTGAACCCTAGATGGGCTATAAACCCATGCCGGTTTTCAAGACCGGTGCATTCGACCACTCTGCCATCTCTCCGCAGCGGCGCGAATATTATTAAACTAATTGATGTTTGTGAAGTCTTTTTTTTACTTTTTTGTTTAAGTGATTAAAAATCAGCACATTCGGATAAATATAAAACAATTTAGTTTTAAATTGATACATTTAAAAATAATTGAACCCTTCAAAACATTTTGAATCAAAAGGTAAGCAACAAATTATTGCCCTAAATGTTCAAGCTTGTTAATCTTTACACTTAATTTATATAATATTGAAACTGCAAAACACGTAAAGAACAGGAACGGGTTTCAACTAAGGAGATTTATTATGGCTTTTAACCATACTTATACCACCGACAAACCTGTTGGTTCGGTACTAGAAACAAACAAAGTATTGAGAAATACTTACATGCTGTTAGGCATGACATTATTAGCAAGTGCTGTTACTGCTGGCATTTCTATGGCGTTACAACTTCCATACTTTATGGGTCTTGTATTCACTTTAATATCTTTAGGCTTAATATTTGTAGTAAATAAAAAGGCTGACACTTCTTCTGGCATTTTTTGGATATTTGCCTTTACTGGCTGTATGGGTTTAGGCCTGGGTCCTATGCTTAACCATTATGCTGGTATGCCTGGTGGCCCAATGCTTATTATGCAAGCACTTGGTTCAACTGCTTTAGTATTTTTTGGTTTATCTGCTTACGCTTTAACAACTAAAAAAGATTTCTCATTTATGGGTGGCTTTTTAACTGTTGGTTTATTGGTTGTGATCGTAGCAAGTTTAGTCAATATTTTTATTGGTAGTTCAATTACATTCATGGCAATTAATGCTGCTGTTGTACTTATTATGTCTGGTTTTATTTTGTTTGATACAAGCCGTATTATTAATGGCGGTGAAACTAACTACATACGTGCAACTGTAAGTTTATACTTAAATGTATATAACCTTTTCACTTCTATTTTGCATTTATTAGGCATGTCTGACGATTAATAATATGCTTTAAGTGATATATTTCACGTATAATATTAGCCCCGCAATATGCGGGGCTTTTTTGTAATAAATTCAAATTGAGATCATAGTGGCTAATTTTGTTTTATCATTACATGCATCGCCTAGCGATAGTGATGCCTGTTTATCTTTATTAAACTTTGCAAAATCAACTCTTACTTCTGGACACAAAATAGATGCTATTTTTTTATATCAGGAAGCAATTTGGCATGCCAGTGAGCATTTTGTCATTGCAAAAGATGAAGTTCAGCTAAGTGAGCAATGGCAAGACTTTGTTGATGAATTTAATACCCCTCTTTTACTGTGCATTACAGCTGCTGAGAAACGCGGTTTAAATATTAAAAGTACAGGCCCCTTTACAGTTGCAGGCTTAGCGGAGTTTGCGATGTCGGTTGCTAAAGCTGATAAATGGTTACAATTTAAGTGATTAAAACAAAATGAAAAATATATTAGTGATACAAAACCACAGCCCTTTTGATGGTGTAAAATGTAGAGAAGCATTGGATACAGCACTCATTTTTGCAGCGGTAGATCAAAATGTGAGTATCTTATTTAAAGGGGATGCTGTTTTTTGTTTGCATCCGAAGCAAATACCCGACATCGCTAATTTAAAAGATTATTTTAAAACCTTAAAAATGCTTGAACTTTATGATGTAGAAAACATTTATGCCTGTAAACACTCTCTTGTTGAACGAGGGTTAGCTGACACTGGCTTATATCTTGATTGTATCATTTTAGAAAAAGAACGCATGAAAAGCATTATGCTTGAACAAGATCATTTGGTGAATATGTAATGACAAATCTTAATGACAGTAATAGCACATTACACATTTTATCTAAGCCTATTAACAAGGCAGAATATCAATCTCTTATAGAGTCATTAAACACCCACGATTGTGTATTATTTACTAGGGACGCTTGTTATTCGTTATTAGCCCCTTATATAGATATAACAAATGTGAGCGCATTAGACATTGATTGTGAAGCCAGAGGCATTATAAATGATAAGCTTGCAACTATAAGCTACTCACAATGGGTTGAATTAACGTTGTTTCATAAAAATATATTAAGTTGGTAAGATGATTGAATTTAATCAAACAGAAATTGAAACTGATAAACAAGGCTATTTACTTAACCCGAAAGATTGGAGTAAAGAGCTCGCACTTATTATAGCAAATGAAGAAAATATTGAGTTAAGTGAAGCGCACTGGGAAGTTGTGCATTTTGTACGTGATTTTTATATTGAGTTTAATACCAGCCCCGCAATTCGAATGTTAGTAAAAGCGATGGCAAAAAAATTAGGAGCTGATAAAGGTAATAGTATTTATTTATATACTTTATTTCCTAAAGGCCCAGCAAAGCAAGCGACAAAAATTGCAGGTTTGCCAAAACCCGCAAGGTGCATTTAAAGTTAAAACTTAACTTTGTTCTACTTGATGTGTATTGCTGTATACCGTAATAAAAGCTTCAAACCCTATATATGCAGCAATCAGTATCATGGCTGCCACGAGCAATCGGTAAAACCAACGTAGTGCAATGTTAATTATTTTTGCGCTTCCTTTTTTCTTTGTCATTCTTTACAAAACCTATCTGACTTAATATGGTAGACACCATAATTATAGATTTATTTTATATAAATTTAATGTGTAATCGATAAACTAACAAAATAAAGCGATATATTTTCAAACAGATACAAAAAAAGGTCTATTAAAGTAAATAGACCTTTTAAAAATATGTGTTACCTTAAATCTTATTTATTGCCAAGTACTTCAATACCTGCCATGTAAGGTTTAAGTACTTCTGGTACAACAACGGAGCCATCTGCCTGTTGGTAATTCTCTAATACAGCAACGAGTGTACGTCCTACGGCTAAACCAGACCCATTTAATGTATGTAATAATTCTGGCTTTTTGCTGCCTTTACGTTTAAAACGTGCTTGCATACGACGCGCTTGAAAATCATTCATCGTAGAACAAGATGAAATTTCACGGTAAGTATCTTGTGCAGGTAACCACACTTCTAAGTCATATGTTTTACTTGAACCAAAACCCATGTCACCTGTACATAAAATAACTTTACGGTAAGGTAATTCTAAAGCTTGTAATATTTGCTCAGCATGGCCTGTTAGTTCCTCTAAAGCTTCTAAAGAGTCTTCAGGTTTTACTAATTGCACTAATTCAACTTTATCAAACTGATGCTGGCGAATAAGACCGCGTGTATCACGGCCATAGCTGCCTGCTTCACTTCTAAAACAAGGCGTATGCGCAGTTAATTTTACTGGAAGCTCAGCTTCTTCAAAAATTTCATCTCGTGCTAAATTTGTTAAAGGGACTTCAGCTGTCGGAATTAAGCTAAATGTATGTTGGTCTTCAACAAGTGCTTGTGTATGGAATAAATCTTCTGAAAACTTAGGAAGTTGACCTGTGCCATATAAGCTATCTTTATTTACTAAATATGGTACATACATTTCTGTATAACCATTTTTTAATGTATGCGTATCAAGCATGAACTGAGCAAGCGCACGATGTAAGCGAGCCATTTGACCGCGCATTACAGTAAAACGCGCACCACTTAATTTCACGCCAGCTTCAAAGTCTAAACCTTTATCCAGACCTTCACCTAAATCAACATGATCTTTCACTTCAAAGTCATACTGTTTTGGCTCACCCCATTTTAAAATTTCAACATTTTCATCTTCATCTTTACCCAGTGGTACAGACTCATCTTGTAAGTTAGGTAGCGTTAAAGCGATATCTTTTAATTTAGCTAAAACCGCATCTTGCTCTGCTTTTGCAGCATCAAGTTCAGCGCCTAATTGGCCTACCGACTCAAGTAATGGCTGAATATCTTCGCCACGGGCTTTTGCTTGACCAATAGACTTGGAACGGGTATTTCGCTCATTTTGTAACTCTTGTGTTTTAACTTGTAGCGCTTTACGGCTTTCTTCTAATGCATTAATTGTTTCAACATCAAGGGTGAAACCTCTTTGCGCTAAACGCTCAGCTGTTTGGTTGATATCTTGACGTAAATATTTTGAATCTAACATATTATTCTTTTAACCTTTTGAGCACTACCCGTGCTATTTTTGTACAAGTTGTATTACCAATTGCATACCTAACCAAGTAACAAAGATACAACAGACTAAATTTAATGTGATATTTAATGCTACCTTTAACCAATCACCTTGCTGCATCAGCAATAGTGTATCTAAAGAAAAGGTAGAAAATGTTGTGAGTGCACCTAAAAAACCAATGCCAAGAATGGTTTTTGCTGGACTCCCAACTAAAAATTCTTTTTCTAAGAGGGCAAATAAAACCCCCATTAATAATGAACCAAGAATATTAACTGCCAAAGTACCAAAAGGGAATCCCCTACCCAGTAGTTTTACCATGGTTTCACTAATAAAATATCGTAAACATGCACCGCTGGCACCACCAAGTGCCACAAACATATATAACTTTAATGCATTCATATAAACCTACTCATACCTTTTGAGTGTGCTTTGTTGGTCAAGTGCAGCTAAATAGTCCAATTTTTCTTTAATTTTTTTCTCTAAACCACGCTCGCTAGGCTGATAGTATTGTGTTTCTTTTAGAGCTTCAGGAAAATAATTTTCACCTGCAGCGAATGCCCCAACTTCATCGTGCGCATATCGATATTCACTGCCATAGCCTAAATCTTTCATTAAGCTAGTTGGTGCATTCCTTAAATGCTCAGGCACAGGGTAACTGGGTAATTCATTTGCTTGACGTTTTGCCTGATTAAAAGCAGTGTAAACAGCATTGCTTTTTGCAGCACTTGCCAAATATAAAGTTGCTTGTGCTATCGCTCGCTCTCCTTCACCAGGCCCCACCCTTTGATAGATATCCCATGCATTAAGAGCAACTTGCATCGCGCGAGGGTCGGCATTGCCAATGTCTTCAGTTGCAATTGCCAGTAATCTGCGCGCAACATAAAGTGCATCACCACCACCTGCTAGAATTCTACAGTACCAATACAATGCTGCATCAGGGGATGAACCACGCACAGATTTATGAAAGGCAGAAATTAAATCATAATATTCGTCTCCCCCATTATCATATTTAGCTAAATGGCTTGGTAAAACTTGCTCTAAAACTGTTTTATCGATTAATAAAACGCCATTCTTTTCAGTTGCAAGATCTGCAGCTTGTTCCAATAAATTAAGTAATTTTCGAGCATCACCATCAGCCGCAGTACATAAGGCTTTTTTTGCATTTTCGGGTATATTTAATGATTGACTCCCAAAGCCTTTATCACTGGATAGTGCTTGAGTTAATACTTGCTCTAAATCTTGCTCTGTTAACGCTTTAAGTACATAAACTCTAGCCCGAGACAAAATCGCATTGTTTAAAGCAAAGGAAGGATTTTCAGTTGTTGCCCCCACAAATATAAAAGTACCATCTTCTATATGAGGTAAAAAGGCATCTTGCTGCGATTTATTAAACCTGTGAACTTCATCAACAAATAATAATGTACGCTGGCCATTTGATGCTAAATGATCTTTTGCATCTTGTACTGCTTGTCTGATTTCTTTAATACCAGCAGATACAGCTGAAATACGAATTAAATGTGCATTAGCATGGTGGGCAATGATTTCAGCTAATGTTGTTTTACCGACACCTGGTGGGCCCCATAAAATTAAAGAATGGCATCGGCCCTCGACTATGGCGCGATAAAGCGGTTTATCAGATGCCAGTAAATGACCTTGTCCATAATATTCATCTAGCGTTTCAGGTCGCATTCTCGCAGCTAATGGTCGTACATCTGGGGCAAAGTCAAAATTAAAATTTGTCACTTTTTATCAATTACTCGTTTGGTCGTCAATTTCAACACCCGCTGGAATGACAAATTTAAAAGTATCATCATCAATTTTCTGGTTCACTTTGCTATTTGAAAAATCGAAATAAGATGTTTGGCCAGATACATCTTTGATTTCTAATTTCTCTAACCCTTTATCATTTTTAAAATAAATCACTAAAGCACTGACTTGTGCATTATCTAATGATTTTGGCGTTACTGTGTATGCATTATTTGCAAGAGTCACAGTATATTTTTGCCATAACTTTTCATCGTTACTGGTTAATAAAATAAAGGGCGTACTTTGAATGAGTTTATTTGAATTAAAAATTGAAACTTGTTCAGCAAAACTATCAAAATAATATGTTTTTACACCATTAGAGACTAATAATGTTTCGTCCGGTTCAGTTTGCTGCCAGTTGATTTTATTCGGCTGTTGTAGTGCGATATTACCCTTACCTTTTTGTAATATTTCACCTTGTTCATCTTTAACGACTTGTTCAAAACTTGCTGTAAAACTTGTTAATAAATTTAGCTGACTACGTAATTGTTCTAAATCACCCGCTAAAGTTGAAAAACTCATGCTAAACATTAATCCTAAAATACTTTTTTTAATCATTCGTGTAATACCTAAATTCATTGTTTATCTTTTTATACCTTAGTAAAACTGAACCTTACTTTAACAAAGCGTTAAGTGTTGTAAAAAACTGTTCGATATTTAAAACTAATTAGCATTTGCGTTTGGTACTAATAGTTCACGTGCACCGTTATGACCTGGAGCACTTACAATACCGGATGCTTCCATTTGCTCAACCAAACGCGCAGCACGATTATACCCAACCCTGAGTTTACGCTGCACACTTGAGATTGATACCCTGCCACCTTCAATCACAAAACTTACAGCTTCATCATAAAGTGGATCCTGTTCTGTATCTTCCCCTTCAGGTGCCTCACCGGGTAATAAAATATCTTCGACAGCATCACCATTAAGAATTTCATCTATATAATTTGGTTGACCACGTTTTTTCCAATCATCAACAACAGCATGTACTTCATGATCGTCAATAAATGCACCATGAACACGTACAGGTACGCTGGTTCCTGGCGGTAAATATAACATGTCCCCCATACCTAATAAGTTCTCGGCACCTTGTTGATCTAAAATGGTACGAGAGTCTATTTTAGATGAAACCTGAAACGCCATTCGCGTTGGAATATTTGCTTTGATCAAACCAGTGATCACATCCACTGATGGTCTTTGTGTCGCCAGTACTAAATGAATTCCAGCAGCACGGGCTTTTTGAGCAATACGAGCAATAAGCTCTTCAACTTTTTTGCCGACTATCATCATCATATCGGCAAATTCATCAATCACTACGACTATATTAGGTAACTTTTCAAGGTCTGAAGCTTCTTCGGCCATACCATTTGTATCTTTAAATAATGGATCTTTAATTGGCATACCCGCATCAATTGCCGCTAATACTTTTTGGTTGTAACCTTTTAGATTACGCACTCCTAATGCCGACATAAGTTTATATCGTCTTTCCATCTCGCCTACACACCAACGAAGCGCATTTGATGCTTCTTTCATGTCGGTTACAACTTCACATAATAAATGTGGTATGCCTTCATAAACAGATAATTCAAGCATTTTTGGATCTATCATGATCAAACGAACATCATCTGGACCAGATTTATATAATAAACTGATGATCATAACGTTCACACCCACGGACTTACCAGAACCGGTTGTACCCGCTACTAATAAATGAGGCATTTTACCCAAATCTACAACTACTGGCTCGCCCGCAATATCTTTACCTAATACCATAGCAAGTGGTGATGAGTTTTGATTAAATTTGTCTGCACCTATCACTTCAGATAAACGCACTATTTCGCGATGTTTATTTGGTAATTCTAATCCGATATATGTTTTACCAGGGATCACTTCAACAACACGTACACTGACTGCCGATAAAGCTCGTGCCAAATCTTTTGCCAAGCCTGTTATTTTTGCTACTTTAATACCTGGCGCTAAGTCGAGTTCAAATCGTGTAACAACAGGACCTGGGTAAACGCCAACAACCGAAGCCTGAATACCAAAATCGAGCAGCTTTACTTCAACTAAACGTGAAACGGCTTCTAATTCATCTTTGGAAATCGGGTTTTTAGCTTTATCAGGCCTGTCTAATAAATCTAAAGTAGGTAAAGGGGGCATATTAGATCTGTCTATTGATTTTTCAGCTAATAGTGCTTCAAACTTCTCTTTTGCCGTTTGTGGGACCATGTGTGAAACTACGGGCTGAGAAGGTACTTCGGGTTTAACCGTTTCAAGTTCACTTGACAGCTCATTTTCAACAGGCATTTCCAGAGGCATATTTTGATCCAGTGAATTCAGTGCACTGACAGTATCTATAGGCTCATCTTCTATCGCACTAAACCTGATATCTTGTTCTAATATGTTATTGATTTCATCAAACTCAGGATCAATAGGTTCAAGCGAAACATCATTAAACTCAGGTCTATTTTCAGACAGTTCCTGTTTCTCACAATTGTTTATTTCATCCACTTCATTTTCAAAATCTGAATCTAAACCAGGTTCAGGTTCAGGTTCAGAAAATGTATTATGTTGTTCCAATAAAATATCAGGATCTGTATTAACTGGAGGTTCTAAATTTTCAGGTGTTATTGTTTTAGTTTCTTGATTCTTTTTGCTTCTATTATCGACCCACTTTTGTGGTAACTGTTGCAAATATAGACCAAACTTAATTGCATACTCACCTAATACATCTACAAACTGCACCCAAGATACACCTGTTAATAAAGTAAGCCCTGCAAAAAAGAAGCATAATAAAAAAATTGATGTGCCTGTAAAATTAAATGCCGGCATCATGGCATTTGCAATAACATCCCCTACTACCCCACCGGATGAAAAATAAAATATATCATCAAAATTGATACTGCTAATAGCTGCTGAAGTTGTAACAAAAAAAACTAAACCTACAACACGTAAACCTAAAGTTAAATAATCAAGTTGCAAAATTTTATGTGGTTTTTTAAAAAAGAGATAACCAAATGCTTGAATAGCAACAGGGATAAAAAAAGCGAGCCAACCAAAGCTAAACAATAATATATCGGCTACCCAAGCACCTGTTGAACCGGTTATATTTTTAACTCTTAGAAATTCACCGGTTTGTGACCAAGAAGGATCTGCGGGGTCAAAACTTACCAGAGCACACAATATAAAAATTGCAGCAAAGGTGCTTACTATTAAGCCTGTTTCTAATAAACGTTGCACACCGTTTAGGCGCATATTAAAGATATCCTTTGATTTTTATTATTTATATATACAACACAACTGAACTTTATCAGGAATTTACTTTCAGTGGTAACATTTCATCACTTTTGACCTCTTCCATCACAACATATGTACGACTTTCACTCACCGATGGTAAACGTAGCAAAACATCACCTAATACTAATCTATATGCCGACATATCTGCGACACGCGTTTTAAGTAAAAAATCAAAATTACCAGATACTAAATGACATTCTAATATTTCGTCATGTAATTTTACTGCTTTACTAAAGTCTTCAAAAACATCTGGAGACGTTTTTGTTAAAGTAATTTCAACATATACCAATAAAGCTGCACCCACTTTTGCAGGATCTATCACAGCCCTATAACCCATGATAAAACCATCTCGCTCTAATTTTTTTACCCGTTCAAGACACGGGGTCGCGCTTAAACCTATGCGTCTTGATAATTCAACATTTGAAACTCGACCATCTTTTTGTAATTCGACTAGAATCTTATGATCGATTCTATCTAATGTATAACTTGCTTTAGATGAAACCATATAAAACACTCTATTTTTAAATTTTAAAGTTTATATCACTAAATACTACACTAAGTTAAGTGAGTAAAACTACATTTTTATACATACAATAGAATAAAACATAACCTCGTTCAAAAAGGCAATTATTATGATTATCGGTGTTCCTAAAGAAATTAAAAACCATGAGTATCGTGTAGGTATGGTTCCAGCGAGTGTTCGTGAGCTAATCAATCACGGTCATCAAGTATTTGTAGAAACTAATGCAGGTACTGGTATTGGTTTTACTGATGCTGATTATATCGCTTCAGGCGCAGAAATTTTAAATACTGCAGCTGAAGTTTTTGCTAAAGCTGAGATGATAGTTAAAGTAAAAGAACCTCAAGCTGTAGAGCGTGCCATGTTACGTGAAGATCAAATCTTATTCACTTATCTTCACCTTGCACCAGATCTTCCTCAAACAGAAGATTTAGTAAAAAGTAAAGCCATATGTATCGCTTACGAAACAGTAATTGATGGTCGCGGTGGTTTACCGCTTCTTGCACCTATGTCAGAGGTTGCTGGTCGTATGTCAATTCAAGCAGGCGCACAGGCACTTGAAAAATCAAATGCAGGCCGTGGCATGTTATTAGGTGGCGTACCAGGTGTTGAGCCTGCAAAAGTTGTTGTTATTGGTGGTGGTATGGTTGGTAACAACGCAGCTCAAATGGCAATAGGCATGGGTGCTGAAGTTGTTATCTTAGATCGTAACATTGATGTATTACGTCGTTTAGATGCGCAATTTGGCAATAAAGTGAAAGCGATTTACTCTACAGCCGACGCACTAGAAAAACATGTTTTAGCAGCTGACTTAGTGATTGGTGGTGTTTTAATCCCAGGAGCAGCAGCACCAAAATTAGTAACAGCTGATCATATTAAACGTATGAAACCAGGCTCTGCAATTGTAGATGTTGCTATTGACCAAGGTGGTTGTATCGCAACGTCTAAAGCAACAACTCACGCAGATCCAACTTATATCGTTGATGACGTTGTTCATTACTGTGTAGCTAACATGCCAGGTGCGGTACCACTTACATCTACATTTGCACTAAATAATGCAACTTTACCTTATATTATTAACCTAGCAAATAAAGGTTACAAAAAAGCATTATTAGATGATGCTAACTTCCGTGAAGGATTAAACGTTTATAAAGGTAAGGTAACATTTAAAGAAGTAGCTGAAGGTTTCAACATGGAATATGTTGCACCAATTGATGCTTTAAATGCATAAGTTTTAAATTTATCAAACACAAAAAAAGCTTATTAATTATTAATAAGCTTTTTATTTTCATCTATCCGTAAATTTACGTTCTAAGTTTATTTAATCTGGCTATTTCACTCATTGCATAATCAGTATCATGTTGTGCTTTGGCAAACATATCTTTAAACATATTATTGTATTGTTCAAAGTGTGTTGAAGGTGATTTATTGTCAATTAATTTTTTAGCAATATTATTGATATCATTGAATTCAAGATCTGTCATTAGAATATCCTTATAATAAAATGAACCTTAACTATGGTTCAAAATCTCAATTTGTCCAATAAACAAGCTAAAATTCAATCTAAAATTTCTTTCACACGCCCTACCTCACCACTTTCTAACCTTACTTTAATACCATGGGGATGATTTGGAGATTTCGTTAAAAGTGTTTGCACTATGCCTTGCGTTAATTTTCCGTTTCTTTGATCTTGCTTTAAAACAATATTAACTTGTGCACCAATTTTGATATTCGCTCTTATTGTACCACTCATTTATTTCTCACTTTTACTTTAAATTTAAAACGTCAGATAAAACTTTATAAACTTGAAGTTTTGGTTTTTCTGATTCTGAATCATTATAAAAAGGCGCAACTGCGAGTAAAGGCATAGGCAAACGCGCTATTAATGAATCAATATTTTGTTGTTGAGCATGCATACTCGGGTCAATATGATTTGCTATCCAGCCAATGCAATTCACGCCTATCGATTTCATATGAGCGTGTGTTAGCAATGCATGATTTAAACAACCTAACTTTAAACCCACAACTAAAATGACATTTAAATTTTGCGCTTTAACCCAGTCATATAAATAATCTTCTTCATTAATAGGTAAAGCCCACCCTCCTGCACCTTCAGTGATTAAATAGCCCTCAGGATCTAATCGCGTTTTTATACTCTTATATGAAGCATTCAAACCACCTAAGGTAATGCATTTTTTTGATTCTTGAGCTGCAATATGAGGTGCGATTGCCTGTTCAAATATATATGGATTGATAATATTATAAGGTACAGACACGTTACCGCTTTCAAGTAAAGTGAGCGCATCATCATTAACTAACTCACCAAAGGCATATTCAGCTCCCGCCGCTATCGGTTTAAAACCTAATACCTTTTTTTTATGTTGTTTAATATATTTAATTAATAAGCTACTAATAAAAGTTTTACCAACCTCGGTATCTGTACCTGTTATAAATATTTCATTCATAATATGCTCTTAATATGTTTTTATTTTTTTAAAGTTAAGTATGCAACCTGATAACTGACACAATACTCATTCTTTACTTTTGGATAAGCAGCTAACACATTCTTAAGTGTGCTTTTTCCCAATAACCCTTTATTTTTTTGACCATGATGAGATGCCCCAATTACTTTAATTGATTTTAAGGCTTTTAATGGCGAGTCGAACTTTTGCTGTAAACATGTATGACTATTATGCACAAGATTAAACCCTGACTGTTCCACTAAAGTCATTAAGTCATTTTTATTAATAAATTGATTAATATGACTATTATTATCAATGCCTCGCCAAGCTTGTTCAATCTCTTTTAATGTACCATCGCATACTATGCTTAAATAAAACACCCCTTCGGCTTTTAATAACTGATATATATGATGTAATAATCGCGGCAAATTTTGTGACCACTGGGTTGCAAAATTACTAAACACACACTCTAAACTACCACTTTTAAAAGGCAGTGCATCCATATCAGCACATACACTTGACACATTATGCGTTTTTATTTGCTTGAGCATGTCTAAACTTAAGTCTAATGCGATAACTTGATCAAACTTGCTTTTTAAAACATTAATATTAACCCCAGGACCAGCTCCTAAATCTAAGCATATACCGTGTTGTTTTTGTGGTATTAATGATAATAAATATTCACTGCTTATATGCTGAACTTGAGCATGTTCAGCATATTGCTTAGCGGATTGAGAGAATTTACGTGCTGTGATATTTTTATGATTTATATCTATCAAATTTTTATCACATTTTTTTGAAACTAAGCTCATAAAGAAAAATGCTTACCTTATAGTACTTTTGACAATATATTGACTAACTTATCAATATCATTTTTTTGATGTGCCGCAGTAATTGTAATACGTAATCTGGCAGTATTTTTTGGTACTGTGGGTGGACGAATAGCAGTCAGCCAAATGTTCTCTTTTTTAATTTTTTCAGAAATATCCAATGCTTTTTGTGCATCACCAATTAATATCGGCTGAATGGCGCTTGTTGAACACATTAAAGTGGATGATGAACAAAGTTGTTCAAACTGTTTTCTAAAATAATTGATATTATGAGTCAATTGCAATCGCTTTTCATCTGACGCCATCAAATTTTTGATGGCGTCATGGGTGACTTTTGCCATTAATGGTGCCATTGCTGTTGAAAAAATATATTCTCGGTTAAATTGCAACAAATACTCTTTTACTTGCTCAGAGCACAATATGCATGCACCCGAGCTTGCAATTGCTTTACCAAATGTAAGAACCAACAGCTCAGGTTTATCAATTTCACAACTGCCAAGCCCTTGCTTGCCCCTAATACCAAAACCATGCGCATCATCTATCATCAACCAAGCATCATGTTTTTTTGCCAATGCCATAAGCGATTCTATTGGCGCACTATCGCCATCCATAGAAAAGACACCTTCGCTAACAATAAGCTTATTCTTTGCCGAAGATTTATTAAGTCGTAGTGATAAGTGCGTTAAATCATTATGTTTAAAACGCACCATAGCGGCATTACTTGCTAAGCCACCATCAATTAAACTGGCATGATTTAATTTATCTTGAAATATTTCGCTATCAGCATCGCTCATTAAGGTTTTAAGTACACTGGCATTAGCGCTAAAACCACTGCTAAAAAGTAAGCAGGCCTGATATCCCATTAAATTAGTAAGGTAGCGTTCTAAATCTTGATGTGACTGATGATAGCCAGTTACTAAAGCTGAACTCGTGCTACCTATTTTAGAATTCAGCGCATATTTAAGTGGCGCATTTAATGATAAATAATCATTACTGGCAAAATTTAAATAAGACTTTCCATTAACACGAATAAAGCGGCTGTCACTTTGTTCAATTACATAACGTACTCGGAATAACGATTGTGATTTTCGTTGGGATATTTCATCCGATATATATTCAAAAGCCATGAAAAACCTTAAAAGTCGTTAGTAAGATGACTTACCTCACTAACGAATAGTTGTCTGCTTAAGCTTGGTAGAACAAATGTTCTGTTGCTTTATCATCAATTGCTTTATTAATTGAGGCTTCATAAGCTTCATCAGAACAACCATGCCTTTGTTCAGGTTTAATACCTAATTTTTTCAATAATTCCATATCTGTATCGGCAGCAGGGTTTTCTGTGGTCAATAGCTTAGCACCATAAAATATTGAGTTTGCGCCAGCAAAGAAACACATTGACTGCATTTGTGGGTTCATTTCTGCACGCCCAGCAGACAAACGTACATAACTTTTTGGCATCATAATACGCGCTGCTGCAATCGTTCTGATAAACTCAAAATCATCTAAGTCATCTACATTTTCAAGTGGTGTACCCTTTACTTTAACCAACATGTTAATAGGTACACTTTCAGGTTGCTTTTCAAGATTTGCCAGCTGCATTAAAAGACCATACCTATCTTGAGCTTTTTCTCCCATGCCCACTATGCCACCTGAGCAAACTTTCATACCTGCATCACGAACATGATCTATTGTATTGAGCCTATCTTGATAAGTTCTGGTAGTAATAATTTGATCATAAAACTCAGGTGAAGTATCTAAGTTATGATTGTAATAATCTAATCCAGCTTCGCGTAATGTATGTGCTTTTTCATTTGTTAACATGCCCAAAGTCATGCACGTTTCTAACCCTAACTGCTTTACTTCAGAAACCATTTTTTCGATATAAGGCATATCTCTGTCTTTTGGATCTGACCAAGCAGCGCCCATACAAAAACGAGTGGCGCCTTTTTCTCTTGCAACTTTTGCTTGTTCTATTACTTTTTCGACTTCTAGTAGTTTTTCTTTTTCTAAGCCTGTTTTATGACGCGCTGATTGCGGACAATATGCACAATCTTCAGGACATGAGCCGGTTTTAATAGATAACAAAGTTGATATTTGTACTTCATTTTGTTTGAAATTAGCACGGTGAACCGTAGCTGCTTGAAATAATAAATCGTTAAATGGCATTTCAAACAATTCTTTTACTTGTTGATGCGTCCAGTCGTGACGTACTTGCATAGTTTATTCCTAATTAAAACGCTTTTTATATTTGTTCACTACATACTGATGGGTTAGTCTACGGAGCATACACTGATTGTCAACAAAACAAATTGGAATTAAGTTTACAAATGAACAACAAACAACCAGCCAATAAAACTATCGATCTAGAATTCGATAAAAAGCACATTTGGCATCCATATACTTCTATGACACAACCCTTACCTGTCTACCCTGTTGTCAGTGCAAACAAAAATACAATCACATTTGAAACAGGCGAAACCTTAATTGATGGTATGGCCTCATGGTGGAGCGCAATTCATGGTTATAATAATGAAATTTTAAATACTGCCGTGACAGAACAGCTCGCTAAAATGAGTCATGTGATGTTTGGTGGCCTAACCCACGAACCCGCCGTTAATTTATGTAAAAAGTTGGTTGATATAACACCCAAAAAATTAAATAAAGTCTTTTTAGCCGATAGTGGCTCTGTATCGGTAGAAGTCGCATTAAAAATGTCATTACAATATTGGCAAAGTTTAGGCTATAAACATAAAACAAAACTAATGACGGTAGAAAAAGGCTATCATGGTGATACCTTTGCAGCTATGAGTGTATGTGACCCTATAAATTCAATGCATAGTTTGTATCAAGGTTTTTTACCTGAGCATATTTTTGTGCCTGCACCAACAAGTCAATTTAACGACACATTTGACGAAGATGAACTTATTCAATTAAAACAAACTTTTGAGGCACATCATCAAGACGTTGCCGCTTTTATTATTGAACCTATTGTACAAAATGCCGGTGGCATGAATTTTTATCATCCTAACTACCTTAAAGTTTTAAGGCAATTATGTGATGAATATGATGTATTACTTATATGTGATGAAATTGCGACAGGTTTTGGCCGAACAGGAAAAATGTTTGCCGTAGAACATGCCAATATTACACCCGATATTTTATGCATAGGTAAAGCGATCACGGGCGGTTATATGACACTATCAGCCACATTAACAACAGATAAAATAGCAAAAGGTATTAGTGACGGTGAAGCTGGAGTCATGATGCATGGCCCTACATTTATGGGCAACCCGTTAGCTTGCGCTGTTGCCTGTAGCAGTATAGATCTTTTATTAGCTTCTGAGTGGAAAAGCACAATTAATGATTTGAACAATGCTTTAAACGAATATTTATCACCATGTTCACACCTAGAACAAGTTGTAGATGTCAGAGTATTAGGTGCAATTGGAGTCGTTGAAGTGACAGATACAGTTGATGTCGCACAATTTCAAAAACAATGTATTGAACTGGGTGTATGGATCAGACCATTTGGTAAGTTAATTTATTTAATGCCTCCCTATATTACCCCAAAACAAGATATCAAAACGTTAGCCGATGCTATTTATACAATATTGAAAAAATAAACCGCACTCCTCCTAAATTAATTTTTAGGAGGATGTTTATAAATCCAATTTTTAAAAAAGTAACACTAAAATAAAGCTAATACAGACTAAGAGTAAGCTAATCAAATTATACCTTTGGCTATCATATTTACGCCTGCTTCTAATTTTTCCTAAAATAATACCCAGAGCAGACAGCCCACTACAACAATAGAGCAATAATAATAATATATTTTTAGCTTGTCCTAACCAGTTTGTTCTTACAGATAGATCAAAATATTTTACGATACCATACTCCAATTCGGGTCTGGCATAATGAAACATTACTAAAGCTGCAATAAATGATATCCAAGATAAAATGTTCAGACAATAAACGAACTTAATGACTAAATCAGGCTTGTTTCTACGCTTTATTTGCAACTTAAGAATCTCATTGAAAGTATTACTAATAAATATACTCATATAAATAGTGAATGGCACTTTTTTTATTTTCCTTACACAGGTAATATAGCCGTCTGAAAAATTAAAACTATATTTACAATTTGCATTGCATCATAAAATGCGCTTTGCAACATCATTGGAGTGAAAATGAGCCACACAGCTATCACAGCACTATTAGCAGGCAAAGTAGAAGCACACACTACGGTAACAGTAAAAGGCTGGATCCGTACACGTCGTGATTCTAAAGCCGGAATTTCTTTCTTAGCCGTACATGACGGTTCTTGTTTTGATCCTATCCAAGCTGTGGTACCTAATTCACTTAATAATTATGATGAAATTACACGTTTAACGGCGGGTTGTTCTGTTGAAGTAACAGGTGTTTTAGTACAGTCTCAAGGTAAAGGACAATCTTTTGAAATTCAAGCTGAAACAGTTAATGTTGTAGGTTGGATAGATAACCCAGATACTTACCCTATGTCGGCTAAACGTCATAGCATTGAGTATTTACGTGAGCACGCACATTTACGCCCTCGTACAAATATGATAGGTGCTGTTACACGTGTACGTAATTGTTTAGCTCAAGCTATCCATCGTTTTTATAACGAGCGTGGTTTTGTTTGGATCAGCACGCCTATCATTACAGCAAGTGATTGTGAAGGCGCAGGTGAAATGTTCCGCGTTTCAACATTAGACAATGAGAACCTGCCACGTACAGATAAAGGCAATGTAGATTACTCTGAAGATTTTTTTGGTAAAGAAGCCTTCTTAACAGTATCTGGCCAATTAAACGGTGAAACTTACTGTTCAGCCATGTCTAACATTTATACTTTTGGCCCAACTTTCAGAGCCGAAAATTCAAATACATCTCGTCATTTAGCCGAATTTTGGATGGTAGAACCTGAAGTCGCTTTTGCTGATTTAGAAGATATCGCAAAACTTGCTGAAGACATGCTTAAATATGTATTTAAAGCAGTACTTGACGAACGACGTGATGACATGGAATTTTTTGCACAACGCGTTGAAAAAACAGCGATTGAGCGCTTAGAGAACTTTGTAGATAAAGACTTCGCACAAGTTGACTACACAGAAGCAGTAGAAATACTTAAAGCCTGTGGTAAAAAGTTTGAGTACGATGTTGAATGGGGTGTCGATTTACAATCAGAGCATGAGCGTTACTTAGCCGAAGTACACTTTAATGCACCTGTTGTAATTAAAAACTACCCTAAAGATATTAAAGCTTTCTACATGCGTGCTAATGAAGATGGTAAAACGGTTGCTGCAATGGATGTTGTAGCACCAGGTATTGGGGAAATTATCGGTGGTGCACAACGTGAAGAGCGTTTAGATGTACTTGATGCCCGCCTTGATGAGATGGGTTTAGATAAAGAAGATTACAGCTGGTACCGTGATTTACGTAAGTACGGTACAGTGCCGCATTCAGGTTTTGGTTTAGGCTTTGAGCGTTTAGTTGCATATGTAACTGGTATGGGTAATGTACGTGATGTTATTGCCTTCCCACGTACTAAAGGCAGCGCTACTTACTAAATTTATTTTAGTCTTAAATAAACAAAAGCCGGATATTTATCCGGCTTTTTTAATTTAAATTTTTAATCAAAAGTTACTTCTGAAGTTTAAAAGTATACTGCCCCTTACTTTGTCCGTCCCAGCTATAAATTTTAAAACGATAATATCCAGCATTTACATCTAAGTTAATCGTTTCTTGCGAACCTGGCTCTGTTGCACTGTCTAAGTCATACCATATTTTTTGATTGCCATTCCAACGCTGCAATACCAATTCCAGATCTGCATTATCAGGGCCTGATAATGACGCGCTTATTTGACCGCCCTCATATTCAAACCAATCATTATTTGGTTGAATATCAGTTTGTGTATTTGTTTTAAGTTCACCCAAATAGGTCTCAAACTGATCTGATTTTGAAATGATTTTTGCACTTAATTTAACATTCTCAATTTTATTCCAAGCGAATACACGAACAAAATACGCTCCAGCTTGTGCATTCATATTACAAGATTCTAAGCTTGTTTCCCCTGCACTTTTACAGTCAAACTCCTGTAATGTCGGCAGTTTCTCTTTTTGAATATATAAATCAGCATCACCACTCCCACTTTGAGTTTTAAACTCGACACGTTCAGCTGAATCAGGCACCATCAGTTTAAAACACTGACTATTTTTTGCATCAATGCTGATATTAATATCTGTACCAGGTGTTAGTTGGGAAACACCACAAGGAACAGGATCAGTCTCAACCTCATAGCTTGCTGTAAGCTTTAAATTATCAAATGCTTTATATGCTTGTACATTTATGTGCATATAACCACCTTGCACATTTGCAGTACACTGCTCATTTGAATTCTCACCAGCTGATTTACAATCATAGTTTTGCGCTG
Source organism: Pseudoalteromonas denitrificans DSM 6059 (assembly GCF_900112265.1). Lineage (GTDB taxonomy): Bacteria > Pseudomonadota > Gammaproteobacteria > Enterobacterales > Alteromonadaceae > Pseudoalteromonas > Pseudoalteromonas denitrificans. Next base: position 25,823 of record NZ_FOLO01000060.1, read on the forward strand.
TCGCAATATCATTGTGACGCACAAATAAATCAGCATCGCCATTTAGCCCTTCAGTTGTCACTGTATAAGATTTACTATTATCAGGTAAAGCAAGTTTAAAACATTGTTCCGTATTTATTTGTGCATTTAAAATGGTTGATTGCCCATTTTCTAATGCTTTAACTTCACAGGGTTTTGGTTCTTGCGTCGTACCATACACATATGCCACAGCATTCATATCTCCTGCACTTAATACGTGTGAGTTACCAACTAGATTAGCGTTAACGCTACCGTCTAAAATTGATATTGTTGTTCGATTACCAATACCAAATGCATTTGTACGATAATGCATAATAGAATAATAATCATAAGGGCCATAGTTTTGCCCTTGTGCACGTGTTATTTTTTGAAAGTTATAACTCATACTTGACTGAATATTTTGCCATAGAATATTAATATAACTATCACGATCACTGCGGGTTTGTTCATGAAATAAACCAACAGCATGACCAATCTCATGTACCGCAGCCCCACGACCACAGTTACTTGCCAATGTCAGTGTTTGACGACCACCAGAGCGACCTATCCAAGAGCTACATCCGCCACCATTAACAATATTGATGTAGTCATTTTGTGAACTTCTTGGTACTAGATTAATATTTGTTTTACTATTCCAATGATCAACGGCATACAAAAAGTCTTGTCTTGCGCTCGAACTCAGTGAGCCATCTATTTGATATGGTATTTCACCTTGAGGCCACTTATAACCTGAAGTGGGATATCGAATAGCGGAGCTAGGAGTAGACATATCATTTGCGTTGTTTACACTACTTATGCCGTCAACAGCCGCAATATCCAAACCATAACGTTTTAACTCATCGGTATGACCTAAAATCATATCTCCTAAATAACCAAGACCATCAATATCAATTAAGTTAAGCGTAGAGCCATCTTTCAGTTTGACTGAAAAAGCCTCTCCGTGTGCTGTATTATTAATATACAGCGGAGTTAATTCATTAAATGATTTTTTAGCTTGATTTGCAAAAACCGATGTTGAGCATACAGCAAATAAAACAGCACTGTGTATTTTATTGATCGTCATAATATTCCTTGAACACTGTTAAAAATTTAAGTTAAAAAATGATTACCATTGATGTTTATCTTTATTTAATAATTTTTTCAGTTGATCTTTCACGATTTGATTTTTACTGCTTCGAATTTTTTCAATTATGTGCGATTTTTGTAATGCAGTTAATGTCAGGTTTTGACTTGCCACCGAACGGGATAGTGCGTCAATGCTTTTAGGTTGGTTTGAGTTCACTGCAAAATTTATGATTTTGTCATGATATTTAGAGTCTTTTGCCAACAGCTTGATCAAAGAGACATTGACGTTTTGTTCTGTACTTCCTAATAGATCTGCTGCTTGCGCGTTAAGGTTTGTAATTCCACTATTATTTATGGCTAATAATGTCACATCTAGATTAGTCCCCATCGATAATTGCTCTGATAAATATTGTTTAACCTCAGATTTTTGTATTTCATTATACCTTGCTACTGTACCAATACTCAGTTTCGCTGTATTTGCAAGCGCGTTATCAGGCGTCTCAACTAATGCTTTCAAACTATTTAGACTTAAATCTGATACCGCTTCAAAACGCCCTAACGACATTACAACTCGTTGTTTATTGATACCTTGCAGGTCTGGGTGCGCTAACAAATTAACTAAAGTCACTTCTGCTGAAAAAGTTGGATTTTTTTGAATTGCATAGATAATTAAAGAAGCAAGCTTAGGGTTTAAATTTTTATTCTCTATTAAGTTTACCAGTTCATCTAATGTGTAATTTTCTAGTAAATATTGGCCTATCTCTTTTGCCAATGCTTCATCAGGCATGCTCGCCAATTTAGTCAAAGCTTGCTTAAGTAAATGTTCTGAAGTAATTTTAAAACTTTGATTAACTTCTGTTGTTTTAAATTTAAGGTTTGAGTTGACCATTTTTAAATCATTACTATTAGGCCAATTCACATTCATATTTATCGCTGAGATATAAATAATTTGCTTAACAACAAAGTGTGCGTCTTGATTGATATAATGGGTGTCTAACACCGAATTCAACTTAATGGGTAAATTATTTTTTGATATGACTAATGACCAGTTCTCATCAATTTTATCAATTGACATATTTTCTAAGTCTGCATTTTTCCGCTTAAATATTTTTCTGGTGAGTTTATTATTTAATAACTCATACTTATAAACTGCTGAACCCGAAGCTTTAGAAATACTTAAAGGTTCATCTAATTGATATGACAATTCAGATAACAAATGTGTTACTGCATTTATTGGGTGGCTTTTATTTAAGCCTAAAAAATCTGTATTTTTGAATACAAAGTTTTCATATTGCGTTTTAAATAATACTGACGATGCAAGTTGTGTTTTTTCTGTTTGCTGTTTTAACTTACTATCAATAACTTGCCCAAGCCATACGTTTAAGGCTTTTTCTTTTTTTAATGCAATTTTTCCTTCAAATATAGAACTGGCCATTTCTTCATTGGAATCACTTAAAACCTGAGTTGAAACTTTAAATTTGAAACCCAAAGACTTAATGCCAGATACAACTTTATTTTCATCGTTTTTATTTATTGTGTGTGAACTGGTATTTTCAATTTTAGGCTTTAGATTTTCACCTTCGACAATACGAGAGTAGACAAAAATGCTTAGTATCAAAATGCTCACTAAAACAGTTATAAAAATGTGTTTTTTCATAAAATAATCACTTAAAAGTAGTGGGGGAACCCCCACTTTAATTGGTTGGTTTACAGCATAAAATCAACTAAAGTGATTCCCACTGTGGGCTTGCGTACTCATAAAAAGTATGTTCGTATTGATAAAGAGGATCCCACTTCATCAGGTTGGTATTAAATTTAATTAATCCCCATAATTTATGACAATATGCATCAATCTTTCCATCTCCGCCGGATAGTTTCCCTGAGATTTTTAGTTCAAGGAACCCCTGCTCTACAATTTCATTTTCAACTTCGACGCGACGTATACCAGCTTCCATATAACCTTTTGTTTTAACCGTCAGCATATTTAATTTTCCTTTTACACCTGCTTCAGCAATACCATGGCCTATTGTTGTATAAGCGGCAGAAGTCACATGACCTGATACATAGGGCTCTACCGATGCATAAATATAGTCAGGTCTGCGCACATTATTAACTTCGAATGGTTCATCATTTTCATAGCCTCCAATAACACCACCCACAGTAAAGTCAGCGCCAACATCAACACCCATACCAAATTTCACCCCTACTTGAACTAAACCAAGTGGGTCTAATGGCACAACAACTTTAGGTTTTATCCATTCAGGAATAAGATCAAAAGTATGGCTGATTGGATAACTCACTTCGGCATTAAGCAGGTCTTCACAGTTAGGTTTTATCACTGTTACTGTATCTTCACCGACTTCAAGATTAAAACTAAACCCTTGTGTACAATCTAATTTTGCTGGATTAAATTCAAATGAAACTAATCCACTGCCAATTTTAATAGCGCTTTTATGCAACTTAAACCAATTGCCCGCCTCATAAGAACCTGAAGTCGCACCATTGTTTGTTTTAGTTACATTCATCCAACCTGCTTGCTCTCTATGTTGTTTTGAATAAGCAATCACATTATGTTTAGTGACCATTTTTGTCGCAAATTCAACTGTTCCTGGGTTTTTATAAATATCGGCACTACTTAAACCTGTAAATAACGCACTGGTCAGGTATAAAAATGCTAGCTTCTTGTTTTTCATCATATCTCCAAAGTTTAATGTTTTTTATTTCATCATTTATTAATAAACGATTTCCGTAACAGGAATTAATTACCCAAAACGGATACAGACTATACATGGAGTATATGACATATTTATTTCATCGCCAGATAAATCTCATTAAATCTGAGATTTACCTGTCAATGTAAATAGGAATAACACATGAAATTTTAAAACACCGCTAAATTTATACCTTCCATTTACATTTAATTAAACTTTTTATTGCAATACCCTTTACAGGTACTAAATCTATACTAATATGATTTGAGATACACATATCGAAGCACATGTATCTGAGATGAAAGCCAATAAAACTAATAAAGATATAATTAAAGGAAAACCTAATGATTAAATGTTTACCAAGTTTACTCGCACTATCAATAGGCATGACAACAAGTGTTTATGCTAATAAAACACAAAACCCAAATCCAATAATAATAGCCGATACGATTTCTCATACTTTATCTTTAAAACCAACGGAATCTCTTCAACAAGATGCTGATAATATAAATGAAATAAAAATAACAAAAGCAGGTTCTTCATTTATTAAAGTGCATTTTGACTACTTTAACTTACCAGCTGGTGCTTACATTACAGTGTCAAGTAAAGATGGCCAAGAAAGCTATCAATACAATGGCATTGACCATAGCAATGCTACTTTTAACAATGAGTCTGGCGAGAATGGTCAAACACAATTCTCTGCGATGTCTGTATTTGGCGATACTGCCATTATAAAATTGGTGATCCCAGCAGGCATTGTTTGGGAGTCAAAACATGGCATTAATATTGATTCATACAATGCTGGACACCCAGATAATGAGGTTTTTAATAACAATACTGAAGATCTCACTCCTGAGTCAACTTGTGGTATTAACGAACGTAAAGACGTTGCTTGTTGGGAGTCAAGTCACCCAGTTGAATTTGATAGAACTCGTCCAGTCGCAAGGTTATTAATGGCTGGTAGTGGTTTGTGTACTGGCTGGCGTGTTGGTAATGATAACCGCATGTTTACCAATAACCATTGTTTATCAACTCAAGGGAAACTTGAAGATACTGAAGTATGGTTTAACTATCAAAGAACCAGTTGTGGTGGTTCAAGCAATGCAACAACGATAAAAGTAACAGGTAAAGATTTATTAAAAACCAACTACGACTTAGATTATTCTCTATTTACGGTTAATAATTTTAATACGATTGATGGCTTTGGTAATTTTGGCTTAGATGTGAGAACACCCACTTTAGGTGAATTTATTTATATCGCACAACATGGCGCAGGAAATCCAAAAGAACTATCGATAGAAAGTGATAAAAATGCCAGCGGGCGTTGTGAAATAGATCTTGCTTCTGTTGCTGGTAGAGCAGCGGATACAGATACAGGTTATTTTTGTGATACAACTGGCGGTTCATCGGGTTCTCCTGTATTAGCTGCCAGTAGCAATAAGGTGATTGCATTACACCATTTTGGTGGTTGTGAAAATCAAGGTGTCAAGATAGAAAAAATATGGCCTGAAGTTTCTAGTTTTTTTAATGAAACACCTCCTCCGGGTGATACAGGCCCAGGAAACAAAGCGCCTGTAGCACAATTTACAGCAAGTTGCGACAATCTAAGTTGTACTTTTGATGGGACAGCTTCTTCAGATTCAGATGGCACAATAGTCAGCTATGACTGGAATTTAAGTGATGGCACAGTGCTAACAGGCGCAAACGTGCAACATGCTTTTGCTGCTTCACAAACATACTCTGTCACTTTAACTGTCAAAGATGATAAAGACGCATTGGGTAAATTATCACAGGATATATCTGTTTCAGATAATCCAAGTAATAATGAGCTTCAATCAGGCGTACCAATTAATAATTTATTAGCTGCTAAAGATGCTGAATTAGACTATTTCATTAATACAACAGAAAATGACAGCCAAGTTACAATTACAACCAGCGGTGGTAGAGGTGATGTTGACTTATATGTTAGAAAAGGTGAAATGCCAACTAAACAGGCTTATGATTGTCGCCCATTCATCAGCGGTAATAATGAAACATGTCGCGTATTGCTTGGTACACCAGGAAAGGTTCATGTAAAATTGATTGGCTATAGTGATTTTAGCGAAGTAAGTTTAGTTGCTAATATTACAGCCAGCACAGGAAGTGGATTTCCAAAAACAGGTCTATCTGTCGCTAAGGGAAACTGGGATCATTATAGTTATACAGTGCCACAAGGTGTCACTAAGTTAGAGATCACAAGTTCAGGTGGTACAGGTGATGCTGATTTATATGTTCAAAAAGGGGCTGCGCCAACTAAAACAGTCTATGACTGTCGCCCATTCAAATCTGGTAATACCGAAACCTGTTCTATTACAGTGAGTCAAGGAGAAGAAATTTATATCGGTTTATACGCTTATAGTAACTTTTCAGATCTCACTTTAGATGTTAAATAACTTCAAAAGCATTTAGAATATTAAAACCCTTTATAGTGATGAAGGGTTTTTTATAAACTGCACAATACATTTAACACTCATAACTTACCTTCATTATCTTATCAGCATCTTAATACGCTAATTAAAGTCCAGTTTTATAAATGTTTTCCTAGGGGCTGTTGATCTTTGTTTGAATTTTGTGCGTAAGTGACAATCTCGTATAATTCACTTCGCCAAAACCAAACTAAACGAGATTGTCATGCCCCGATTAATGCTCACTGATGAGCTGTGGTCGAAACTAAAAGCTATATTGCTTGAAGATAGAGTTTATAACAAGCTTGAACATCGACAAACGCTAGAAGGAATACTTTATCGCTTACGTGTTGGCTGTCCGTGGCGTGATTTGCCTGAATGTTTTGGGTTGTGGAATACCATTTATCGTCGTTTTCTTCTTTGGTCAAGAAAAGGCATATTAATGAGACTGTTCAAAACTTTAGC
>NZ_FOLO01000047.1 GCF_900112265.1 Pseudoalteromonas denitrificans DSM 6059
TGGTTTGTGTGATAGTGACAAGCAAGAAGTTAGTGTTAACTAAAGTAGAGAATTTTTACGATATCTGTATCAGCAGACCGAATTATTAAAGACAAAAACAAGAACAAAGCAAGATGAAAAGAATTTGCTTGGTGACAATAGCGTTTTGGACCCACCTGACTCCATGCCGAACTCAGTAGTGAAACGAAACAGCGCCGATGATAGTGTGGGGTTTCCCATGTGAAAGTAGGACATCGCCAGGCTCCTAATAAGAGAAACCCGATACAGCAATGTGTCGGGTTTTTTGTTTTTGTATTTTAGAAAATATATGAGAATCAAATTAATTCATTTCATCATAGAGCTGATATAAAAACTTTTATTTTTAGAGTTTTTATAAAAAAATGAAAAATTAAGATCTTTATTCGTCAATAATTATAGAAACTTCAACTAATAGTGGAACAATGCTTGTATTTTGCCCTGCAAATAAATAGCATTAGAAGTTCATAAAATAATAAGATAAAAATGAGCAAGAACAGGCCGTTTAGGAATGAAATATATGCGATTAACACCTTTGTCTCTTTTAATATCATTAAGTTTGCTGACATTTAATTCTAATGCACAGAATGTAAATTCAGTTGCAGGAATAAAAAATGAAATTGCGGTTAAACAAACTGAGTTTGATAGCTTTTCTAATGTTCTAAATAAACATTTAAAAGAAGAAAGTCAGCAACAACATCAATTAGATTTACTACGAGCACGTTCAAATAAACTAGAAAAAGAAAAAAAACAAGCTTTGGATGCAATGAATGACGTCTATCGAAGAATGATAGAAGATCCCTCCTTAGAAATTACCGATGTTAGACTTCGGTATCAAAAAGCAGTTAACTCGCATAAAAAGAATAAAGAAGACATAGCGATACAATTGGCCGCAATTTCAGCACATCGCAGAGATATTGAACAGATAAGAATAAGCCGACATGCTTTACTAAATACAATTGAAGGGCTTAAAGAACAAAAAAATTCAGCGCGAGTTGAACGATTAAGAAATGAATTTACTCGTGATGGTGTTTTAGAAATTAATCACACGATTAATTGTAAACGCACAGAAACTTTAGCTGCTTGTGAAAAAAGAGGTCAAAACTTAGGTATGAAAAAAGCAACAAAACGCTTTCTCGATCAAGTTTTTTCTAATTTAACTGAAATTCGTTTAGTTGAATCAAAGCGCAGTTCGTCTGGAGCTAAAGTTAAAGTTTTAAATAGCCATATTGTTAAAAGTGGATTTAGCGGTCAAGGTAATTATGACGTAAACCTAAGTGTGACTATGCGTGGTGATGTAAATAATAGTAGATTATGTCACTTATTGAATCTTGATAATCGTTTTTGTAGTGATTATTTGACTACTTATCAAAGTGTATATGAGCCAGAGGTAAGCCAGCCTAATAATAAAGTTAAAGCTTCTGAAGTTGTCGTAATATCTGAACCTTATGTTGAATCAGGTTCTTTTGAAGAAGATGCTTCTAAAAAAAAAGAAATAAATCGATACTTTGAGTTAACTTTAAGATCAAATGTACATGATGATGAAGTTTTTATTGATGGTGTCAGCTTTGGTTCAACTCGTTTAGTAACAAAATTACCTTTGGGTATACATGACATTGAAGTTAGAAAATTAGGTTATAAACCATATAAAGGGACTGTAAATTTAAATAAAGCTCAAACATTAAGAGTAAAGTTGCTAAAAAAAAATGAAGTTTTAGAATCCGAGACCATAATTAATAATACTTTTGATGGTTTACCCTCCTCTAATATGGTGGTGATCCCGGCTGGAAGTTTTAATATGGGTGATATTACAGGCAACGGTTTGGCCAATGAAAAGCCTGTTTTAAAAAAAACACTAAATAGTTCATTTTCTATGGATGAAAAGGAAGTCTCTGTTTCCCAGTTTGATTTTTTTGTTAGTGAAACAAATTACACTACAGAAGCTGAAATTGGCAAAGGCTGTGCGCATTACTTAAATGGTGAGCCTGTATGGGAATCATCTTTAAATTGGAAAAATCCAGGTTATGCACAGCAGGATGATTTTCCGGTTGTTTGCTTAACTTATAATGACGCTAAAGAGTACGCACAATGGCTTTCTGAAAAAACGGGAAATGAATATCGCTTACCAAATGAAGTTGAGTGGGAGTATGCAGCCAGGGGCGGAACAGAAACAGATTATTCATGGAGTAATGATATTGGTTCTAATTTGGCAAATTGTGGTTGGTGTGGTAGTAGTTGGTCAAATGTAAGTTCAGCACCTGTTGGTTCTTTTGCTGTAAACCAATTTGGTTTATACGACATGGTTGGCAATGTATGGGAATGGACACAAAAAACATCAGGTCAATCAGATGTTGCTGTAAGAGGAGGTTCATGGAACTTTGCTCCCAGCCTCGCAAGAGCTTCAACCCGTTTAATTTTGGCAAGAGATTTTAGAGCTAATTATATTGGTTTTAGATTAGTAAGCGAAAGGTAACTAAAGGGGAAAAGTAGTTTCCTTTTTAGTTTAAAAGCTAATTTCAATTGTTGCATTTTTTTTATAAAATATAACGCGAAACTTTACTCATAAAAGTTCAATTAATTAATAACAATGATTAGTTATTCTTGCCCTATTATAAGGGCATTGGTAAAGTTAACCCAGTAAATAAAATAATAATATACAAGGATCAACCTGCTTTATGTTTAAAAAGCTTCGAGGAATTTTCTCTAATGATTTATCTATAGATCTTGGGACTGCGAATACTCTGATTTATGTAAAAGAGCAGGGAATTGTATTAAATGAACCTTCTGTTGTCGCAATTCGTCATGATAAACCCGGTGGTCCAAAAAGTATTGCTTCTGTGGGTACAGAAGCTAAGCAAATGTTGGGTAGAACCCCTGGTAACATAAAAGCAATTCGCCCAATGAAAGATGGTGTAATTGCAGATTTTTATGTTACAGAAAAAATGTTACAACATTTTATCAAACAAGTTCATGATAATAACTTTTTAAGACCAAGCCCTAGAGTTTTAATATGTGTTCCTTGTGGTGCAACCCAAGTTGAAAAACGCGCAATTCGTGAATCGGCTATGGGAGCGGGTGCAAGGGAAGTTTATTTAATTGAAGAGCCGATGGCTGCTGCAATAGGTGCCGGCTTACCTGTTTCTGAAGCAACGGGTTCTATGGTTGTTGATATCGGTGGTGGTACAACTGAAGTCGCAATTATTTCACTTAATGGTATTGTTTATTCGTCATCTGTTCGTATAGGTGGAGATAAATTTGATGAAGCAATTATAAATTATGTTCGTCGCAATTTTGGTAGCTTGATCGGTGAAGCAACTGCGGAGCGTATTAAGCATGAAATTGGTTCTGCATTTAAAACTGATGAAGCAAAGGAAATTGAAGTTCGTGGTCGTAATTTGGCTGAAGGTGTGCCGAGATCTTTCACACTTAACTCACATGAAATTTTGGATGCTTTACAAGAACCTCTTCAGGGAATTGTAAGTGCTGTTATGGTTGCTTTAGAGCAATCACCACCGGAACTCGCTTCTGATATATCAGCCCATGGTATGGTATTGACTGGTGGTGGCGCATTATTAAAAGATTTAGACAGATTATTGATGGAAGAAACAGGCATTCCAGTTGTTGTTGCTGATGATCCTCTAACGTGTGTTGCGCGTGGTGGTGGTAAAGCATTAGAAATGATTGATATGCATGGCGGTGACGTCTTTAGCTACGATTAATGAATTTACTTTTTGGACGAAATGCTTCTTTACAGCTGCGATTAGTCATCGCAGTTGTTTTAAGTGGGATATTAATGGTTGGGGACAAATATACTTCAGGTGCCTCAACTATTCGTACAAGTTTAAACACTTTAGTGAGCCCGTTATTTTACTTTGCAAATATACCTTCTGAATTTTTAAGTTGGAGCTCTCAAAATTTAGAGAGTAAAAAGCAGCTGTTAGCTGAAAATAGCCTATTAAAAACAAAACAATTATTACTAAATGAAAAATTACAACAATTCCAATTTCTTCAAAATGAAAATTCAAAGTTACGTGCCTTACTAAATTCGACAGCAAAACCAGAAACAAAAAAAATAGTTACAAAAGTATTATCTATTCATTCAAACACTTATAGTCAACAGGTTGTTATTAACAAAGGTTTTCTTGATAATGTAATTGAAGGTCAGGCTGTTGTTGATGATTTAGGTATTGTTGGTAAAGTTGTACAAGTTGGCTCTACAACAAGTAGGGTATTGCTCATGACGGATAATACACACGCTATTCCTGTTCGTGTATTAAGAAATAACGTTAGAACGGTTGTTGAAGGCGTCGGGAAATTAAATCAGGTTGAATTACCTCATGTACCGCATAGTATGGATATCAGGATGGGCGATATTTTAGTAAGTTCAGGCTTAGGTGACCTTTTCCCCGAAGGTTTTCCTGTTGCGACTATCACTAAAATTGAACGAGATGAGAGTAAACCTTTTGCTAAAGTATATGCGGAGCCAATCGCGCAGTTAGATCGAATTCGTCTACTTGTTTTATTGTGGTCTCAGCAGGTTAAGGTTGAAAAAAAAGATGAATAGGCATTTTTGGTTGATTCTAATATCAATTTTTGTCGCTCTTGTCGTTGCTTTAATTCCTTTACCAAGAGAATTACAACCATTTCAGCCTGATTGGGTTTTACTTATATTGATGTATTGGTCTTTGGCATTACCACATAGAGTAAATATTGGTACTGCATGGCTTATTGGCTTACTCATGGATTTAGCGATAGGTTCTCCTTTGGGTGTGCACTCTTTAACTTATTCCATCCTAGTTTATATTACAGCAAGTAATTATCAAAAAATTAGAAATTACTCAGTGCCACAGCAATCTTTATTAATTGCGTTATTTTTAGCTTTATATCACCTGCTTCAATTTTGGGTGAGCCACTTTTTAATTGATATATATTTTTTACCGCAATATTTATGGCCTGTTTTAACTGGTTCTTTATCTTGGGTTTGGATCTTTTTATTGCTTAGAAAATATCGACGTCACTTTAGGATCCGATAATGAAAAATAAAATATATTTAGCTTCGGCTTCACCAAGACGTAAAGAGTTATTAAAACAATTAAATGTTGAGTTTGAGCAGTTTAGCTTAGATGTCGATGAATCACATATTAAACAAGAGTCTCCAGAAGAGTGTGTTGTGCGACTAGCATGCTTAAAAGCACAAACAGCGGTTGAATTAGGTTATAAAGACCGCCCTGTTTTAGGCTCAGATACTATCGTGGTCTTAGATGACAAAATTTTGGGTAAACCAAAAAATGATATCCACGCAAAAAGCATGTTAAAAAGTTTATCTGGGCGTTCACACCAAGTTATGACAGCAATTGCATTAGCAAGCGAGAAAAAAGTTTTAAGTAAACTCGTAATAACAAATGTCACATTTAAAACATTATCTGAACAAGAAATAATAGACTATATTCACACAAATGAGCCTAAAGATAAGGCTGGAAGTTATGGTATTCAAGGCTTCGCAGGACGATTTGTAACTCATATAAGTGGCAGTTATTTCTCTGTAGTCGGTTTGCCTTTATTTGAAACCGAACAATTATTATCTCATTTTTGGAATAAATCATGAGTTCTGAAATATTAATAAATATCACGCCAAGTGAAAGCCGGGTTGCGTTAATTGAAAATGGTGTTTTACAAGAAATTCAGTTAGAGAGGCAAAGTCACTTAGGCATTGTTGGTAACATTTATTTAGGAAAGGTAAGTCGAGTTTTACCAGGCATGCAAGCAGCATTTGTAGATGTAGGATTAGAAAAAGCCGCTTTTCTTCATGCTTCCGATATTGTTAACAGTACCTCTATTGTTGAGGGCGTTGCAGCATCAAATGTGAAAAAAACTCAAGATATCCGTACCTTAGTTCGCCAAGGTCAGCTGATTATGGTGCAAGTAGTTAAAGATCCTTTAGGCACAAAAGGAGCTCGTTTAACCACTGACATCACCATACCTTCTCGTTATTTAGTTTTTATGCCTGATGCTAAACATGTTGGTGTGAGTCAAAGAATTGAAACAGATGAAGAGAGGCTTCGTTTGAAAAACATTGTGAAACAATACAATGATGATGAGGGGGGCTTTATTATTCGCACAGCTGCAGAAGGTGCCTCCGAACTTGAACTTGCTCACGATGCAAAATTTTTAAAGAAACTTTGGCAAAAAATCAATCAAAAAAGAAGTAAAACACGTAAAGAAGGTATTTTACATGAAGACCTAATATTAGCCTTTAGAACATTAAGGGATTATGTTGGTGAAGATATGGAAAGGATCCGAGTTGATTCTAAGTTGACATATCAACAGTTAAAAGCATTTACCGAAGAGTTTGTACCACAATTATCAACGCAACTTGAATACTATCCTGGTGAACGTCCTATTTTTGATTTGTTTGATGTTGAGAATGAAATTCAAAAAGCTTTACAACGTAAAGTTGAATTGAAATCAGGTGGATATTTGATTTTTGATCAAACAGAAGCTATGACTACAGTAGACGTAAATACTGGCGCATTTGTTGGACATAGAAATTTAGAAGAAACTATTTTTAATACAAATATTGAAGCTGCCCATGCTATTTCGCGCCAGCTTAGATTACGTAACTTAGGTGGCATTATCATTATAGATTTTATAGATATGCAAAGTGATGAACATCAGAAGCGCGTTTTGCACTCTCTGGATTTTGGTTTATCAAAAGAGCGCACCAAAACAAACATTCATGGCTTTTCTGCTTTAGGTTTAGTTGAAATGACACGCAAGCGTACCCGTGAAAGCTTAGAACATATTTTGTGTGATTTTTGCCCATCGTGCCAAGGACGTGGCGCATTAAAAACGACAGAAACAGTTTGTTATGAAATTTTACGAGAAATAGTTCGTGTTAACCGAGCTTATGATGCGGCTAAATTTGTTGTTTATACTTCACCCGCTGTAAGTGAGGCTCTAAAAAATGATGAGTATCATAATTTAGCTGAACTTGAACTATTTATAGGAAAACCAGTCAGTATTCAAACAGAAATATTATACAACCAAGAGCAGTTTGATGTGGTGATGATGTAGTGCAAAAAATAATTGTGCGCAACAAAGAACACAAGCAAGAGAAGCGCTTAACAATTGGGCGCTTTTGTTTTTTTTGTGCCCGAAAAATCTGGCAGTTTTTTGCTATTACTTTGGTCCTAATTGCCGTACTTATTTCAGTTTTAAAATATAGTTTGCCTCATGCAAATGACTATAAGTCTCATTTTGAACAGCTTATTTTTGAAAAATTTAATGTGGAATTATCTATTGAGAATATCTCTGCTGGATGGGAGGGTAAAGGGCCTGCGCTAGAATTAAATGGTATTTCTTTTCAATCAAATAGTTTATCTCCAATTAAACTTGAAATAAAACAGACACGCTTGCATGTTAATTTATGGCAAACATTACTTGATGGTCAGTTTAGGTCTAGCTACTTTGTTTTAGATGGATTAAAAGCAAATATAGATTTACCTGAGTTAATCAATTCATCACAACAAAATGACAGTGATAGTTCAAACAATCAATTGGATTTATTTGAAGGTTTATTCTTAGGTGAAATTGGTCATTTTGCCCTAGAAAATAGCGCTATTGAAGTTATTATGCGTGATAGAAAACATCGTACAGTTGAGCTACAAAATTTAACTTGGCACAATAAAAATGAAAAGCATCAAGGGCAGGGAACTATTCGTTTACCTGGAATTTCAGAAAGTTCATTAAACTTAATTTTAGATTTATATGGCACTGAATTTAAAAATGCCTTTGGGGAGTTATATTTAGTTGCTAATAACCTTAATATTACACCTTGGTTATCTTCTACGATTGCCGAGCAAGTTACGCCGATAGCTTCAAATATTAATTTTGAGGCTTGGTCTCGCATTGATAAAGGCATGTTTAAAACAATCCAGCTAGAGTGGCATCAAAGTGAACTAAGTTGGGGGTTTAAAAATTCGAACCAAAAATTTGCTATAAATTCTGGTGCACTACAGTTTAAACCTACCTCAGATGGTTGGCGATTAAATTCATCTGACATAGAGATGAGTAGTAATCAAATACTGTGGCCAAAAATGAATTTTGAGCTTATTAATAGTGGAAATAAATATAAAGGAAAATTGGTTAATTTAGATTTTAAAATGCTTTCCCAGCTATTTCAGTTAACTGATAATGAAAGTCTAATACCTTTGCTTTCACGATCGCCTAAAGGGCTTGTTAGTAGTTTATTTATTAACTTTAATAGTGATGAACAATGGCAGGTTTCGGCTAAGGGTAAGCATTTTGGTTGGGAGCAATATCAAGATGTTCCGGGAATGGAAGAACTCGAATTAGAAATTAATTTAAATCAATCATTAGGTATTGTCAGTTTACATTCGGAAAAAAGTAAGTTGTTTACAGGGAGTTTATTTCCGCAAGATGTTGCTTATGAACAACTCGATTTCACAGCTTTTTTATTTAAAGTAAATAATAAGTGGCAAATTAAGAGCGAAGATCTTTGGCTACACAACAAAGATTTGAGCTTAGCGGCAGAGTTTAAAATAAATTTGTTTGATGTACCTTCTATGAGTCTTTATGCTGAATTAAAAGGCCCTAAAGCAATATTGGCAAAACAATATTATCCGAATGGGTATATGCCTCAAGGGACTATAGACTATTTGAATTCAGCGATTATCGATGGTGAAATTGAACAAGCACAAGTGCTATGGCATGGTTCATTTGAAGATTATCCATATGAAAACAATAGTGGCCACTTTGCAGTAAATGCAAAGATAGTTGATGCTCAATTTAAATTTCAACCAGACTGGCCAAGTATAACTAATTTAGATGTTGATTTAATTTTTAATCGTGAACGCATGGATATTGTGAGTCGTTCAGGGAAGTTGGAAAACTTGTCTTTACATGACGGTGTGACTGTTAGTATTGATGATTTAAGAATATCCGAATGGCTAGATGTTATAATTAACACTGAAGTGAACGCACAAATATTGCAACCTTTTTTTGCAAAAACACCTTTGTCAGCTTCTATCGGTGAAGTTCTCCAAGTTGTTGAAGTCGAAGGGGACGTAGTTGGATTAACACATCTCAGGGTAAATTTATCTGAACCTGAAGTGATCACTTCAGGTCGAGTCGTATTTAATAATCTGGATGTTAATATCACAACACCAGGTATTAGGTTAGATAATGTTGCTGGTGAGTTAACCTTTAATGATGATGTAATCCGTTTACCAAATATTATGGGAACTTGGCTAGATTTACCTATTAATTTATCAATATCAGGTGAGCAAACAGATAAAGAGTACTCATTGACAGCCAAGGCTATGGCAAATTGGAATGTCGAAAATGTCTTATCCAAAAGTTCAGGTTTAATGCAAGGTTATTTAGCTGGGTCTATACCTTTATCAGTTGATTTTAAATTAGGCCTACCAAATACGGGTTTTCATTATCAAGCTGAAATAACCTCTTCACTTGAAAGCGTATCGAGTTTATTACCAGTACCATTTAATAAAGAAGCTGACAAAAAAAAGCCATTTAAAGGGGTCGTTAGAGGTGATGAAATTTCTAACCTGATCACTTTGAATTTAGATAATCAACTTTACTTTAATAGTATTATCGAAAATAAAACTGCAAGCATGACAAATGCCCATTTAATCATAGGTAAAAGTGATTTGGGTTTAAATGCTTCAGACTTTGATGTCAGCATTGATCTAGATAAAGCGGATATGTCGGCCTGGATCCCTTTTATAGACCATCTATTAGAAAATATAAATGAAGGTGAATCTTCTAATTTTTTTCCATCTTTAAAGCAAATTAAAGGTGAAATTTCTCAGGTTGATTTTTTTGGTGCTTTATTTAATCAACTTGATTTTAAATTAGATAACTTTGCTCAAAGTACACAATTAAAAATAATGGCTAAAGAGCTTAGAGCACAGGTGAGTATTCCTAAAGTTTTGGCGCAAAGGCCAATTTATATTGAGACAGATTACCTACGCTTTAATTTACCTGATAAAACTAAAAGTGAAATAGAAAAAGAACCAATAAAAAATACGCAATGGCTTACTTCATTACCAGCTATTCGTTTTAAATGTGCAGATTGTAGGGTTGATGATTACCAGTTAGATAAAGTGACAATTAACTTAGATCCTATAGAAAATGGAATTCAAATGTCTGATTTTATTTTAGATAAAGACAAGCATAAGTTCACAGCTAAAGGTATATGGAAAAACAAAAAAACAGATATTAAAGGGCACTTTACGAGTAAGGACATAGGGGAGTTATTTGATGAATATAATTTTACTTCTTCAATTAAAGATTCAAAAGCTAATGCTGAGTTTGAGTTAAATTGGCAAGGGCTTCCTTATGAATTTGATGTTAATACATTATCTGGAGATATAAAATGGAGTTTAGCTGAAGGACACTTAACTGAAGTGAGTGACGGGGGAGCTAGGGTATTTTCATTACTCAGTTTAGATTCTTTAGTGCGTAAACTTAAGCTCGATTTCAGAGACGTGTTTGCGAAAGGTTTTTTCTATAACAGCATTAAAGGTGATATGCATTTAAATAATGGCATTGCTAGCACCAAAAATACAAAAGTAGATGGCGTACCTGCAGATGTTGCAATTAATGGCTATGCTAATTTAATTACCCAAGAGCTTAATTATAATTTATCTGTTTCACCTGAGGTAACTTCAAGTATTCCTGTTATAGTCGCATGGATGGTTAACCCTGTAACTGGACTTGCAGCTTTAGCGATAGATAAAGTATTACATTCAGCAAAGGTTATTTCCGAAATTAAATTTAAGATCAGTGGCACTATGGTAGAACCGGTTGTAACTGAATTAGGACGTAAAAGTCGAGAAGTGGAAATACCGCAAACAGCAAAACCGACACCAGAATTGCCAGAGTCAAAGTTGCAACTACAATAACAATTGACTAATCGCATTTATTTTTTGGCAATTTATATACTTATTAATTGAATAAAAGAGTTAATACATGACAACTGAAGTAGAAAATAACTTATTACGAGATAGTCATTTATCTCGAGACGATCTAACAAAGGCATTAACACTTATTCATCAGAATAACGTAGATTTTGCCGATCTTTATTTTCAATCGAGTTATAACGAAACTTGGATGTTGGAAGATGGCCTAATTAAAGAAGGTTCATATAATATAGAGCGCGGGGTGGGTGTTAGGGCTGTAAGTGGAGACAAAACTGGGTTTTCGTATTCTGATGCTATTAATTTAGAAGCTTTAACCCAAGCATCAAATGCAGCAAAAAGTATTGCGAAAGCTGGAGAGAGTAAAAAAATACAAATCTTTACAGATAAAAAACATCAACTTCAGTTTGCACCAGTCAACCCCATTAATAGTCTGACAGATGAAAAAAAAATTGAACTGTTACATCAAATAGAAAGTTATATTCGTCAGCTTGCACCAGAAGCAGAGCAGGTTATTAGTTCAATATCGGCTGTATATGAAGAGATATTAGTGGCTGCCAGTGATGGTACTTTTGCGACAGACATTAGACCTTTGATTCGTTTGAACTGCTCTGTTTTATTAGAAAAAAATGGCAAACGTGAACGTGGTGGTGCTGGTGGTGGAGCAAGACTCGATTATGGCTACTTCTTTGAGCTTATAAATAATAAACCTCGTTGGATGGAGTATGCGGAAGAAGCTGTGCGTCAAGCGAGAGTTAATCTTGAAGCTATTGATGCACCTGCAGGCTCAATGCCAGTTGTTTTAGGCTCTGGTTGGCCAGGTGTTTTATTACATGAAGCTGTTGGTCATGGGCTAGAAGGTGACTTTAATCGTAAAGAAGCTTCAGCTTTTAGTGGTAAAGTTGGTCAAAAAGTGGCATCTGAATTATGCACTGTAGTTGATGATGGCACATTACATGACAGGCGAGGTTCACTAAATATAGACGATGAGGGCACTCCAGGACAATATAATGTCTTAATTGAAAATGGTATTTTAAAAGGTTATATGCAAGATAAGCTTAATGCTCGATTGATGGGCGTTGAACCTACAGGTAATGGCCGCAGAGAATCATATGCTCATCTTCCAATGCCTAGAATGACAAATACCTATATGTTGGCGGGTCATAGTACACAGGAAGACATTATATCGAGTGTTAAAAATGGAATATTTGCTCCCAACTTTGGTGGTGGTCAGGTTGACATCACCTCTGGTAAGTTTGTATTTTCTGCCTCTGAAGCTTATTTAATTGAAAATGGCAAAATCACACGACCTATCAAAGGGGCAACCCTTATTGGTAATGGACCAGAAGTTATGCAGAAAATATCGATGGTTGGTAATGATTTATCTTTAGATAAAGGTGTTGGAGTGTGTGGAAAAGATGGCCAAAGCGTACCTGTTGGTGTTGGTCAACCTAGTTTGAAAATTGATATGTTAACTGTAGGCGGTACGGCTTAAGTTATTATTAATAATATAAAGGTTGCTAACTTGTTTAAAAGCCCGCTATTTAGCGGGCTTTTAGTTTACTAAGGCTCTACAAAAGGGATCGTAATACTAGAACCCGAAAGTATTCCTGATGGGCTAGATATTGTAAAGTTTAATATTGATGGGGGTAAAGCCGCTGAAGTTAAGTTATTTGTAACTGTGAACTCCATTAAATAACCTCCATAAACTGATTTTGATATTGCTTCAGAAATGGTGATTGTGTTTTTATCTGCTTGAGCTAAAGGCATTACGGCACCTATAGTATTGGGCACCGTATAATTAATTTTGCCTGCAACTTCCCCTTGACTCGCGGTAATGCTGACGGTTGTACCTGATGGCATTGTTTGCAAAGCTGTGTCTGAGAAAAACAGTTGATAGGTTTTTGATGCATTTCTTTGAATACTATTTATAGTGCCTGAAGCCTGTTCAGGAGAATAATTAGATATTATAGGTTTTGCTTGTCCTTTTTCATATAAAGACCAATTACTATCTGACGAGGCCATGATCATTTTTAATGCTTTGCGAACATTTATCGTTTTACTTATATTTTCACCACACTTACTCGTGCTGATGCAGTGAGGACCATTAAACTTGCTATCTTGTGATGTATAGTTGTCGTCATTTACGTCGTATTGACTATCACGCTCAAAATCAATAAATAACTCACCAGGATCTCTGATATTGTTTTCATTGTCATCTCTCCAAGCCTCTGGCATATCAATAAAACCAGAAGCGAGGTATTCTGAGCGCCCAAAACCACTTGAAACATCAGTATCTACAACAGGTTCACCATCTGAATTATCAAATACATTATTACCATTAGTATCAAAAAAGGTTTCATGTCCAATCGCTGTAGCTAAGATAGTGATCCTATGATTGAAGACTTTAGGTTCGGCACTTTTCCATTTTACAAAACATGAACCATTTGTGGTTTGACATGAAGGTGAAATTTGTCCACCTTCAGTGGTAAAGTTAACTGTGGTCCCATCGGGAACTGGATTATTAAAACTATCAGCTAACCAGGCCGTAATAGTGGCCTCTTCACCATTTCGGTTATGGCCTTCAGGATTGTGATTTGTGGTTGCTAAGGTAATACTATTTTGGTCGGCTAACCCCGTATTAACAGATAACAAGTCTGATTGGGTTGAAATAGAATAGGCATTGCCTTCTAAGTCAGTAGCATTAGCCTGAGCTGTTACTCTGACAACCGTAGGTACATTACCAGAAGTTACCTTAGTGCTAACTTGCCCAAGTGAATTAGTAAAAGCACTGATAGGGCTGATGTTCAATCCACCAATAACAGTATCTAAAGAAAATAGAATTTCTTGCTGTGCAAGAGGATTGCCTAATTTTCCTTTTACTAAAAATGATAATGTTGAAATCTCTTGCTTACCTTGCCCTCCTGTTCCTTTCAAAACGATTGAATCAGGTTCAGCTGAAACAAACTCTATTGCGCCTAAAGTCTCAGCTTGCAAGTTAACAGTTTGTGTTAAAGTAATATTTTCTGCACTACCAGAAACGGTCGCTATGATCTGGTCTTGATTACCGGTTGAGCCCGCACAACTTAAATCTTCGTAAGTCGCTCTGGCTTCGCCATTGATTGTTAATACCTGTTCATCAATTTTAGCTTGTTGATTAGAAACGCAGTTCGACGTAAAAGTAATTGATGTGGGTGTTAATATGCGATTATCATTTTCATCAATGAGTGCAACCTTTAAACCTATAGTACCGCCAGCACTTAAAGTAACACTACCATCTGTATCTTTATTTGTTAAAGTGACACCTATTAAACTTTCAACAAATACACCATTTTGATCAAAGTGTCCGGCTCTTACTTTTGGTCTATCAATAATATCTGCATCTAAAACTTGATAGTTAAATTGCTGGCTAATTGTTTGACTTTGATCTGCCAAGGTATAACTTGCGGTGAATACAGCTGCACCGACTAGGTTGTCAGTTGCAGCAGTTAATGTGGCTTGTGTGATACCTTCTTGATTTGTTAGTTTAGAACTTGCATCTAGGCTTCCCGACTCAGCGGTAAATTTAACAATTTGATTGGTTAGAGGCAAGCTATCAGAGTCTGTAAGTACTACTTCAACCTGTACAGATTCTCCTTGTTTAAATTGATTATTTGCAATGCCATTTTTAAGCATTTTTACATTTATTTGAGGTAAAGTGGGCGTACCTGTATCGTTATTAATAAACTCATATTGAATCGTGGCGCTTGTTTGTTCTAAAGTTGCAGTTAAAGTAGAAGCACCAACGGATGAGGTATCACTATCGAGATAGACAATTGCATTGCCGTCTTTATCACTTAGCTTTGATGTTTGACGTAAACTACCTAAAGGAGCGTCAAAGGTAATTGCGAGACCTGACACTGGTTCATTATTTTTGGCTATATTCGCTTTAATACAAGCTGTATCACCAGCATTAAAGCTAGGTAAATTCACAGGATTACATTGCTCATTAAATATAGCTACAGATATTTGAATGGGGGCATTTGGATCCGGTTCATTACTTTTCAAAAATTCATAACTGGCTGTTGCTGAAATATCGGAAGCTGTTACTGTTAAATTTGCAGAACCTAAGTCTGTTGCAAGGCTGCTAAGTAAGACTTGTGCAATACCGTTTGTATCTGAGAGTTTAGATGCTAAAGAAAGTGAACCTAAAGGTGCATCAAAACTTACAGAAGTATTAGGTACTGCAATGTTATTTTTTAATAATTTTGCTTGAATACAAAAAGACTTACCTGCATATATACTGGGTGTGGCAAGTAATTGGCAATTTTCATCTAATACTGAAATTGTAATTTCAATAGGTGCATTAGGATCTGGTTCATTGCTTTTCAAAAATTCATAGCTAGTCGTAGCAGAAACATCAGATGCCGTTGCGGTTAAGTCTGAAGAACCTAAATCAGTTACTGAACTATTAAGTAAAACTTGTGCAATACCATTTGCATCTGTGAGTTTTGATGTGACTGAAAGTGAACCTAAAGGAGCATCGAAATTTACTGTTGTATTTGTGACTGCTGTATTATTTTTAATAAGTTTTGCTTGAATACAAAAAGACTTTCCTGCTGTAATACTGGGTGTTGCAAGTAACTGACAATTTTCATCTAACATTGATAGTGCCATAATAACGGGGGCATTTGGGTCTGGAATAACGGGCACTTCATTATCACCAGATGAGCCATTACAAGCAGATAGAAGCAAACTTGTAAAAAATACAAAAGAAAGTTTTATTGATTTCATTGTTAATCCTTTTTTATTTATTTCAAGACTTTAGAATAGATTCTTTTAAGTATTGAAATAATTCGCGATAACCCTTTGCTGGCTTTTCTTGTTCTACTTCTTTTTTAGCTAGTCGAGTTAATTGGCGTAATTTTTGTCTGTCTAAATTATCATATTGTTCAAGTAATTCATTAATTTTTTCATCACCAAGCTCAATTATTTGGTCTCGGGTATGCTCTAATTTATTTAAAATAACAGATGCTTGCTGATTTTTATTACCTATAACATCCATTGCTTTTTTTATGGCTTCTAAATCACTGGCTAAACGCAATTGTTTTGCTATGTAATTTAAGTGACGTCGATAAGACTCTTTTTTCTTGCTCAATTTATCGGCCAATAACATAGCAGCTTCAAGTTCTTCATTTAATGGTACCTTCTGACGAGCCTTAGGTGAAAGCGCAGCTAAATCCATGCCTAACTTATGAAGTTCTTGTACCTCACGTTTGATTTCACTTTTAGAGACGTAAATGATTTCTTCTTCTAATTCAGGGTCGCGTTTTTTTCTGGCCATGATGTTCTACACTATTTAAATAATTAGATTTATAAGCGTATAGTATATCATTGTTATTTATCCAAGCCACTTGAATGTGGCTGGTTAAGTTATGATGAGCACTTTGGTTTAATCGCACTTATATAAAGTGCTTAATCATTAAAATAAAACTTAGCGTATGTTATGCTTAGTTTATTATTTTTATTCGCATTATTGGTTATTTACATGAGTGAGAAACATAATCTAGACCCTATATTTAAACAAATTTCTGAAGTTGAAACTGCTGTTGCACAAGTATTAGAAAAAGCAAAAAAATTAGGTGCGACATCGGCCGAAGCTGCTATGAGCAGCACGTCTGGTTTATCTGTATCTACCCGTTTGGGTGAAGTTGAAACGATAGAGTTTAACCAAGATGGTGCTTTAGGGATCAGTGTTTATGTGGGCAATAGAAAAGGCTCGGCATCAACATCTGATCTTAGTCCTAA
This sequence comes from Pseudoalteromonas denitrificans DSM 6059, assembly GCF_900112265.1. Classification (GTDB taxonomy): domain Bacteria; phylum Pseudomonadota; class Gammaproteobacteria; order Enterobacterales; family Alteromonadaceae; genus Pseudoalteromonas; species Pseudoalteromonas denitrificans. Next base: position 16,764 of record NZ_FOLO01000047.1, read on the forward strand.
AGCACTTGATTTAGTTGTTACTAAGGCGATCGAAATTGCTAAATATACATCTGAAGATCCTTTTAATGGCTTGGCGGATAAGGGGTTATTAGAATTTACCCCTGCAGATTTAGATTTATACCACCCTTGGTTAGTGACACCAGAACAAGGAATTGATTTTTGTAAACAAGCTGAAGAGGCAGCTTTAAACTCAGACTCTCGTATTGTTAATTCAGATGGTGCCAGTTTTTCAAGTCATCAAGGATTGAGAGTTTATGGTAATAGTCATGGCTTAATTTCAGGTTTTCCACGTACACGGCATAGTTTAAGTTGTATGGTCATTGGTCAGGATGGTGAGCAAATGGAGCGAGATAGCGCATATACCACCTCTCGTTTACAAAATAAATTAAAAACAGCGAATGAAGTAGGTCTAGAAGCTGCAACTGAAACTTTAGCTAAATTAAATAGTCGAAAACTTAAAACGGGTAAAATGCCTGTTATTTTTAGAGCTGATATTGCCAGCTCTTTATTTGGTCATTTAGTTTCTGCTATTGGTGGGGGATCTTTGTATCGTAAATCGAGCTTTTTATTAGATAGCTTAGGCACACAGGTTTTCAGCTCACTGGTAAATATTGAAGAGAAGCCACATATATTACAAGGCATGGCTTCTTCGCCTTTTGATAGTGAAGGTGTTAGAACTCAAGATTGCACCATTTTGAAAAATGGGGAGTTACAAACTTACTTACTGGCAAGTTATGCTGCACGTAAGCTAAATATGACTTCAACGGGTCATGCTGGTGGCATTCATAATTGGTTGGTTAAAAGTACTGATGGAGAATTAGCGCAACTTATAAAAACCATGGGAACTGGTTTACTGGTTACTGAGTTAATGGGACAAGGTGTAAACATTATCACAGGTGATTACTCTCGTGGTGCGGCAGGTTTTTGGGTTGAAAATGGTATGATTCAATATCCTGTTAGTGAAATTACGATAGCAGGTAACCTTAAAGACATATTTAAAGGTATCACTGCCATAGGTTCTGATATTGATTTAAGAGGCAGTGTGCAAACAGGTTCAATTTTGGTTGAACAAATGCAGGTTTCAGGCGAATAACCATTTAGCCAATATGCCAAGATAATTTGATAAGCATATTGGCCTTAGTTTAAATTAAGAGCCAAGTTGCAGTGCCTAAAAAGGCAAAAATACCGACAATATCTGTCACTGTTGTTAAAATTACTCCCCCGGCTAATGCTGGGTCTATATTCATTTTTTTCAATAATAATGGAATAAATGCTCCGGCCATGCCAGCAGCTAATAAGTTCATAAACATGGCGAACGCAATCACTAAACCTAAATTAAAGTCCCATTGCCACAGTGCAACTACTGAAGCAATTAGTATGGCCCAAATTAAACCGTTTAGTGCGCCAATAGCGAGTTCTTTATAAACTAAAGACTTTTGATTCGCTGAGTTGATATGACCGACGGCCATACCACGGATAACTAAAGTTAAAGTTTGATTACCTGCAACACCACCCATTGAAGGAACTATGCTGTTTAATACCGCTAAAATAGGCAATATACTTAAAGTCGACTCGAAAAAGCTAGCTACAAAAGCAGCGCTCAGAGCCGTAATCAAATTAATTCCTAGCCAGAGAGAGCGACGTTGTGTACTTTTAACAACAGGAGCAAAGGTATCTGCTTCATCATCCAAACCCGCCATGCTCATCATGCTATGTTCTGCATCCTCACGTATAACATCAACAATGTCATCTATGGTAATACGGCCTAATAAATGTTGATTTTCATCTAATACAGGTGCTGAAATCCAATCGTGGCGTTCAAATAACTGTGCAACTTCAGATTCATCCATGGTGACAGGGATAGATTCATACTCATCTTCCATTATAGAACGAACTGTTAAACCTGGGTTACTTGTTAATAGTGATGCTAAAGAAACACCGCCAAGGAATTGGTTATTTTTATCTACGACATAAAGCTCATCTGTCGCTTCAGGTAATTCACCTTTAATGCGTAAATATCGTAAAACAACATCAATGGTGACATCTGGGCGGATAGTTACAGTATCCGTATTCATTAAAGCACCAGCTGATTCTTCTGGATAAGAAAGTGCTAAGGTTGCTCTTTCTTGATCTTGGCTATCCATTGAACCTATTACTTCTTGATATACGGCATCAGGTAGGCTGCGTAAAACTTCAGCCAAGTCATCAACATCCATATCTGCTGTTGCGGCTGCAATAAGTGTTGGATCCATTTGTGCAATGATACCGCTACGTACATCTTCAGAGAGTTCTTCTAGAATTTCCCCTTGCACATCTGGGTCTACTAGTTGCCATAGCACTGCGCGCCCTTTGTAGGGCGATGATTCGATTAAGAGCGCTATATCACAGTCTGCCATATGTGCTAACATGCGTCGAACATGCACAAACATGCCACTACTGAGCGCTTTATTAACTTCCAGCAGTTGCTTTTGTGTATAATCTTGCTCTAAAGCTTCAGGCATAGTGGTTTCTTTTATATAAGTGTTAATTATTCTTGTTCGTGAAATTTATTAGCAATTAATTCACCTATGGTTTTTAGGGCAAGCTCTGCATCTGGGCCACTACAAGTTACTTTAACTTCTTTACCTTGAGCGCCTTCTAGTAACATTAAAGCGAGTACGCTATCGCCATCGGCTTCTTTATCCCCTTGTTGTAGCGTTACTTTCGCATCAAATGAAAGTGCAAGTTGTGCCAGAACGGAGGCTGCTCTTGCATGAAGCCCTAATCTATTTTCAATTAAAAAAGTATCTTGATAATGCATCAATCACCATTTTTTTCTTGTTCTCGGTGGCGTACTTTTACATTTTTATGGCTTCGAGAAAAGCTGTCAGATAAACATTGTGCTAAATAAACAGATCTGTGTTTTCCACCTGTGCATCCTATTGCTATTGTTAGATAGCTTCGGTTATTTCGCTCTAAGTGTGGCAACCAGGTTTGTAGAAAAGTTTGTATTTGCCAAATAAATTTTTGCACTATGCTATGACTTGCTAAGTAATCTTTTACGGGTTGGTCTAACCCTGTAAGTGGTTTTAATTCAGGCTCCCAATGCGGATTGGGTAAAAAGCGGGCGTCAAAAACATAATCGGCATTTTTTGGCATTCCGTATTTAAAACCAAAAGATTCAAATGTAATTATGAGTTGTTTATCTTTTTTCCCTAGTACTTTTTCACGAATTGATTCAGCTAATTGATGAACACTTAAATCTGTTGTATCAATAATGAAATCAGCATTTGTCACTAATATTTCTAATAATTTTTTTTCTTGTTTAATCGCAAGGTCTAAAGGTAGATCATCTTTTGATAAAGGGTGTAAACGGCGAGTTTCTGAAAAGCGCTTTATTAATGTGTGCTCGTCACTGTCTAAATAAAATAGGATAGGTTTTGCAAATTCAGGTAAATAATTAAGAATTTCATTAAATTCTTGTTGTTCTTTAGGTAAGTTTCGAACATCAATACTGACGGCTATTTTATCGTAGTTGTCGGAAACACTTCTAACTAATGAAGAGAGTAAGTTTACTGGTATATTATCAACAGCATAATAACCTAAATCCTCCAATACACGTAGAGCAACTGATTTTCCTGACCCTGAGCGACCACTAATAATAATAAGTTGCACTGAAACTTTCCTTATACTTAGTTAATTATAATGCTATTTCAAATTAGAACGGAATTAATGCCTTTGTGAAATTTAGTCTGCAATTATGTCATATAAATTTTGATCTGATTGTGCATTACGTAGTTTTTTACAAAACTGTTTATCTTTAAGTTTATCAGCTATTGCTGCCAAGGTCTTTAAATGAGTTTGACATTGTACATCAGGTACTAATAAAGTAATAAAAATATCTACAGGGCGATCATCTATTGCATCAAATGCAATAGGTTCCTCATTTACAACTAAAATAGCGAGAGTTTGTTCTATATTAGATAATCTTCCATGAGGGAGTGCTATTCCTTTGCCTATTCCTGTACTACCTAACTTTTCTCTTTTTAATAATGAATTGAGAATTTCATGCTCAGAAAGTTCAGGTAACTTTTGATGAGCAACCTGACTAATATATTCTAGTATTCTTTTTTTACTATGAAAAAGGACTGCAGCTTTAGTACAGTCCTTTGATAAAAATAAATTAATCATGTTTAATGTCTGGCTAGTTTTTCTTTGTGTTTAATAACCTGTCTATCTAGCTTATCAATTAAGCTATCTATTGCGGCGTACATATCTTCATGTGCAGAGGTAGCAAAAAGTTCACCACCATTTACGTGTAAAGTTGCCTCTGCTTTTTGAGAAAGTTTTTCAATGTCTAATATGACATGTACATTATTAATATGATCAAAATGCCTTTCGAGCTTCGCAAATTTGGTTGTTACATAGTCTCTTAATGGATCTGTTATATTTACATGACGACCTGTTAAATTTAATTGCATAAGCATTTTCCTTCTGTTTTACGTCTCAGATTAAACATTTTCTCTGATTTGACGGTGGAATGGACAGTGATTCACGATATTTTGCTATCGTTCTCCTGGCCACCTTGATTCCTTGTTCAGCTAAAATATCCGCTATCTTACTATCACTTAAAGGTTTTACCTGATTTTCAGCAGCTATTAGCTTTTTAATGAGTGCTCTTATCGCTGTCGAAGAGCACTCCCCTCCATTCTCAGTACTAACATGGCTTGAGAAAAAGTATTTTAATTCGTATATACCCCGAGGAGTATGCATATATTTTTGTGTGGTAACACGAGAAATGGTTGATTCATGCATTTCTACCATTTCAGCTACATCATTTAGCACCATAGGTTTCATTGCTTCGTCGCCGTGTTCAAAAAATGCCTGTTGCTGCATGACTATGCAATTAGACACTTTTAATAAAGTATCATTGCGGCTTTCGATGCTTTTAATAAACCACTTTGCTTCTTGTAAATGTGACCTGATGAATTGGTTATCTGCACTTGATGAACTTAATGTTTTAGTCATCGAAGCATACTGGTTGTTTACCCTTATTTTAGGCATAGTGTCAGAATTTAAATCAACCACCCAGCGACCTTTTATTTTTTTTACCGAAACATCAGGGATCACATACTCAGTTTGCTCTTTTACAATACTTGAAGCAGGTTTTGGGTTCAAGCTATGAATGAGATCCATAACTTGTTTTAGCTCTGGCTCTTTTAATTTTGTTTTTTTCATTAAGGCGCGATAATCGCGAGCCCCTAACAATTCAACATGTTCTTTAAGTATATGTTTTGTTTCGGCTAGCTTAGGTGTTGCTTTATCGTATTGATTAAGTTGTACCAATAAACATTCTGACAAGCTTCTTGCTGCGATCCCTATAGGGTCAAATACTTGAATTCGTTTTAAAACAGCTTCTATTTCATCTAATTCAATATCTTCTTCACTGCCTAAACTATCCAGAATATCTTCTGTACTAACAGTTAAATAGCCTGATTCATCAACGGCCTCTACGATTGCGGTTGCAATGGCTTCATCTGTTGGGCTAAATGGAGTAAGGCGTAATTGCCACATTAAATAGTCATGTAAGGACTCACTTGTACTACCTTGATACGCAAAATCATCATCAGGTGCAGGGCCTGCTGAAGTGACTGGTGCAGCACTGACATATTCATCCCAGCTAACATCCATGGCAAGTTCATCTGTGAGTGTATCTTGTGACAAAGCTTCAGAGCTTTCCATTTCAACTTCAGCTGTAGGAGTTGGCTCTTCATGCTCTGAGTTTTTGTCTGAACTGTCATTTTTATCAGTTAAAGATTTTTCTTCAGCATTTAAATCTGGTTCGTCTAATTCTAAAAGTGGGTTATTTTCAAGAGCCTCTTGTATTTCTAGCTGGAGATCTAACGTGCTTAATTGCAATAGGCGAATAGCCTGCTGCAATTGAGGTGTCATTGTTAGTTGTTGCCCAAGACGAAGCTGTAGTGATTGCCTCATTAAATTATAACAATCCTTATAAAATCTAAATTTAATACACCCGATTTAACTTATCTTCGAGTATAGCTCATATTTCTTTTAATAGTTTTTATAGCCTAAATTGTTCACCTAGATAAACATCTCTAACAGTTTGATCTGCTAAAACAGCTTCTGGAGTTCCAGAAGCAATAAGCTCCCCGTGTGAAACTATGTAGGCTTTTTCACATACATCTAAAGTTTCGCGAACATTGTGATCTGTAATTAAAACACCAATGCCTCTATTCTTTAGATGTTGAATAATTTTCTTTATATCTAACACTGAAATTGGATCAACACCAGCAAAAGGTTCATCTAATAAGACAAATTTAGGCTCTGCGGCTAAAGCACGCGCAATTTCAACTCTGCGGCGTTCACCTCCTGATAATGCCATACCTTGGCTATCTCGAATATGGCAAATATTAAATTCATCTAATAAATTATTTAACGCATCTTCTCTTTGTTGCCTATTGAGGTGCTTCCTTGTTTCTAGAATAGCCATAATATTTTGAGAAACAGTTAGTTTTCTGAAAATTGAAGATTCTTGAGGCAGATAACCTATCCCCATACGAGCTCGACTGTGCATAGGTTGTAAAGTTATATCTTGTTCATCTATTTTGATCGTGCCCTTATCGCTTGGGACTAAACCGACTATCATATAAAAAGAAGTTGTTTTACCTGCACCATTGGGGCCCAATAACCCAACTATGGTACCGGCTTTTACTTCTAGGCTAACGTTTTTGACAACTTGTCTGCTGTTGTAGCTCTTAGCTAATTGTGTTGCTTGTAATAAGCTCATTAGTTATTACCTGTATTATCTTTTTCTTCTTTTTTTACAGGTCGCTTATCTTTTTTCACCGGTGTCAGTATCGTATGAACTCTTTGATCTGAGCCTTTATCTTTATTTGCTGTAATCAACTCCTGTTTATGGTCATAAACAATCGTCTTTGCACTCATAGACTGACCGCTTTGGTTTATTTTTGCATTTCCATTAAATGTTAAAGTTCCCGCTGCTACATCGTAACGAATATTTTTAGCACTTGCAGTTACTGGCTTACCATCTTTTAGTTTGCCACTGAAAGTTGCAGGGTTACCTGTTGCTATCAACAATTGTTTTTCTTTTCCTAATTCAGTTCGTCTGTGAACTTCTAATAAATCAGCTTTAATATTTTTATCATTATGGTAGATATCAACGTTATTTTTGAATATTACAATATTTCTTTTTAAATCTGCTTGTTGTGTATCTGCAGAAATTGCCACTTTGCCCACTAGTTCTTTTGCATGTACAGTGAAGTTGGTGACTAAAGCCAATGCTGCTATCAGAAATCTTTTTTTATAAATCATTTTATTGTTCATAATATTCTTGGTCATCATAGATGGTTTGTGTATGGTTTATTAATTCAAGTGTTTCATTTTTTAAATTAGCATTTAGACCTTTACCTGAAATGGATAAATTAGGTCCTATCATTTTAGTTAGGTGATCAGTATGCATGGTTGAATTCTGAATATAAACTTCTATTTGCTCAGTGGTTATTTTTTGAACCATAGACGTTGGGTTTTGATTAATTGCAATAACATTTTGCTCTAAAATCAATTTTCTATCGTCATTATTTTCATACAAAGTTGCTTCGGCAGCGCTAATGGTCCAGATATCACTTTCAGAGAATAAAGTAAAAGTGGGCTCTGTGAAATGTGTAAAACCTAAGTCTTGATATAATTCCATTTTTTTTGCTGTTACTTTATGGCTAATGTTTCCTTTTTTGTCAAAAACAGTTTGTTTAAGAGCATTTGCAGTATAGTCCGGAAATACTTCAATTTCAGGTGTAATATCTGACTTTTTGCTGTCTGCTGTGAGATAGGGATACCATAACCATAGCATAATGCTAATAAATAACGCGCTTAAAATTAGCCTTGCGAGGTTCATGCACTAGTGCCTTCACATAATAGGGGTTTATTTTGTGACAGCATTAACAAGTCTGTTAATTCTCTTACCGCACCAAAGCCACCAGGTAGCATGGTTTTGTAATCGGCTATACGGGCTATGATAGGATGCGCATCATTTACCGCTACAGCAAAGCCAACTTTTAACATGACAGGGTAATCAGGTGCATCATCACCAATATATGCAATTTCATTATCATTTAATGATAAATCATCTTTGAGTTTTTGATATGAAATAAGTTTGTTTTCTTGGCCTTGATAGATATATTTCACAGTAAGACTTTGCATTCTGGTGTTTACTATATTTGACTGTCGACCTGTGATTACTGCAACTTCAATACCTGAATTTATTAAAGCTTTAATACCAAAACCATCTTTGGTATTAAATGCTTTGAGCTCTTCACCCTGATTGCCTAAATAAATACGACCATCAGAAAACACACCATCTATGTCACAAATAAGTAGCTTAACTTTACTCGCTAATAAAGTTGTTTCAGGTGATATGTCTTGATATAGCTCATTAAAAGACAGTTGAGATATTTGTTTTTGATTGGACATTAAAGTACACCTGCTTTTAATAAATCTTGCATGTTTAATGCTCCAATTGGCTGATTTGACTCATTAACGACTAATAAGCCATTAATGCGTTTATTTTCCATAATATTTAAAGCCTGAGCAGCTAACATATTTGAATTAACCGTTGTACACTCCATGGTCATAACTTTACTGATTTTAGTATTATGAATATCTACTCTTTGTTCCAAAATACGCCTTAAATCGCCATCGGTGAAAATTCCTTGAAGCTGGTTTTGAGCATTAACAATGGCTGTCATACCAAGGCCTTTCTCAGACATTTCTAGTAAGGCATCTTTAATAATATCATCGCACTTGACGATAGGAACTTGAGTCCCAGTATGCATAATATCTTTTAAAGTAAGTATTAAGCGCTTACCTAAGCTACCACCTGGATGAGATAAAGCAAAATCATTAGCTGTAAACCCTCTTGCTTCGAGTAAGGCAACTGCAAATGCATCACCCATTACTAATGTGGCTGTAGTACTAGCCGTAGGAGCAAGCCCTAATGGGCATGCTTCTTGTTCTACTTTAATGCAAACATGTACATCTGAAAGTTTTGCTAAGGATGACTTAGTATTACCCGTCATACTCACCATTTTGGCACCTATACGTTTTAGTACTGGAATAATATTAATCACTTCACTGGTTTCACCAGAATTAGAGATTAATATCACAACATCTTGTGCTGTGACCATGCCTAAGTCACCATGGCTCGCCTCACCTGGGTGAACAAAAAAAGCGGGAGTGCCTGTACTGGCTAATGTTGCAGCTATTTTATTGCCAATATGACCAGACTTTCCCATGCCTATAACGATAATGCGCCCTTGGCAATTAAACATTAGCTGGCAAGCATTTTCAAAATTGTGATCTATATATTGCTCTAATTGACTAATTGCTTGTTTCTCAATTGTTAAAACTTGTTTTGCGTGAGTGATAAAATTTTGCAATGACACCTAGCTCCTCTAATTCTATTTAGAACAATATTTAATTATTTATGCTACTTGAGAGAATATATAGTATTGATAAGCTAAAAATCCGCACAACAAAGTAGCACCTTCAATTCTATTAATGCGGCGTGTTCCTTTCAAGTTCAAGCACATTGTAACCAAAATAATCGTAGCGCCAAGCATTACTAGCATATCCCTAGAGGCTGCAGCAGGATCAATTTCTGCTGGGTTTATCATTCCAGCAAGTGATAATACGGCTAATAAATTAAAAATGTTAGAGCCGATAATATTACCTAATGCCAAATCATCTTCGCCTTTTAACACCCCAGCAACACAGGCCGCTAGTTCAGGTAGACTTGTGCCTATTGCAATTATTGTTAGTCCAATTACTAAATCACTCATACCAAAAAACTTGGCAATATCAACCGCTGATTCAATTAAAAAGTGAGAGCTTAATGGTAATAGTATGAGACCGGTTATTAACCAGAAAATGGCACTTCTATTGCTTACATTGCTTGGCACATCACTACAGGCTTCAGTGACAAATGGATCTGCTTCAGTGGTCGTTTGTTCTTTTGCGTTTCTTTTAGTAATAATTATTAAGCCTAATATAAAGGTAATGAAACCTATCATTAAGGCGTAGCCTTCGATTGCTGAAAAGTAGTTATCTGACACGACATACCAAGCTCCTACTGAAATTAACAATAATAAGGGCATTTCGCGTTTTAAGGTTGAAGAAGATACGCTGAGAGGTTTGAATAATGCAGTGATACCTAATACTAATAAAATATTGGTTATATTTGATCCTATTGCATTACCAACTGCGGTATTCGTTTTATCTGCAAGTGCCGCTGATGCAGAAACCATCATTTCTGGTGCTGAAGAGCCCATCGCAACAATCGTTAAACCAACTATTAAAGTTGGAACGCCAAGGTTTTTTGCCAGCGCTGCTGCACCGTAAACAAATCTATCTGCGCTCCAAACTAAGGCTGTGAAAGCGATAAGTAAAATGATTATAGAAGTTAACATAATGAGTTAATTTTAAGCCAATATTTTTAGGATGTTAACCTTAAATTCTAGCAAGATTTAGGGGGAATGTATAACAACAATCCACCCTTTTTGAATTCTGAATTTAAGGTGTAATTAAAGCGTTAATAATGAATTGTTCTAGCTTAGTTGCTTTTTCTTACAAAATTTTACTTTAAATTTATCCCATAATGACAAAAAAAGATTAAAATAGCGGCTAGCAAAAAACATATTGGAGAGCGACTTGTCGCAAAACATAGTTGAAATAAAAGATGTGACCTTTACTAGGGGCGATCGTGTTATCTATCAAAACATGTCTTTTAATGTGCCAGCAGGAAAAATTACAGCTATTATGGGGCCAAGCGGCATAGGCAAAACAACTATGCTGAGATTAATCGGGGGACAGCTTAAACCTGATACTGGTGATATTTTATTTGAAAAGAACAGTATACCTCAAATGTCGCGTAAAGCTTTATATCAAGCTCGCAAAAAAATGAGTATGTTATTTCAAAGTGGTGCGTTGTTTACTGATATGTCGGTATTTGACAATGTTGCTTTTCCTATTAGGGAGCATACACAGTTAAATGAAGACCTAATACGTATCATCGTTTTACTTAAATTAGAGCTAGTAGGTTTACGGGGCGCTAAAAATTTAATGCCATCCGAATTATCTGGTGGTATGGCAAGACGTGCGGCTTTGGCGCGGTCTATTGCTTTAGACCCTGAACTTATTATGTATGATGAGCCCTTTGCAGGACAAGACCCTATTTCTATGGGGGTACTGGTTAAACTCATTAAGTCTTTAAATAATGCTCTAAATATTAGCTCATTAATTGTTACTCATGATGTAACTGAAGTTATGACTATTGCTGACCATGTCATTATTTTGGCCGATAAAGGTGTTATAGGTGAGGGTACCCCACAAGAGATGCTGGAACACTCATCACCATTAGTGCAACAATTTTTACAAGGCTTATCGGATGGTCCAGTGCCATTTCATTTCGAAGCTAAAAATTATATTGAGGATTTATTTACAAACCAAAGTGCTGGAGAGTTTCAATGATTGGTTTTTGGCAAAAGCTAGGGAAGGCAACACTAGCGCGTTTCTCTTCAATTGGAAGAGCAACGGCATTACTTATTGGGGCATTATTTAATGTACCAAATATTAAAAAAGGCACGCCTCTTTTAATTAAGCAATTGTACTCAGTTGGATTTTTATCGCTTATTATTATTGTAGTATCGGGTTTGTTTATAGGCATGGTTTTAGCCCTACAAGGTTATACTGTTTTGCAAGGGTATGGCGCTGAAGGCAGTTTAGGCCCATTGGTAGCCCTAAGTTTATTGCGAGAATTAGGTCCTGTTGTGACTGGTTTACTTTTTGCTGGTAGGGCAGGAAGTGCATTGACTGCAGAAATAGGCTTAATGAAGGCAACAGAACAACTTAGTAGTTTAGAAATGATGGCTGTGGATCCATTAAAAAGAATTATAGCTCCTCGATTTTGGGCTGGCATGATCAGCATGCCATTATTGGCTTTAATTTTTTCTGCCGTAGGTATTTTAGGCGCTCACTTAGTTGGGGTTGATTGGCTGGGTGTTGATACAGGAAGTTTTTGGTCAATAATGCAAGCACAGGTCTCGTTTGAAAAAGATATCCTTAATGGGATTGTTAAAACGCTAGTATTTGCTTTTGTGATCACTTGGATCGCACTTTATCGAGGTTATGACTGTATTCCTACATCTGAAGGGATCAGTGAAGCCACAACTAAAACGGTAGTACAATCTTCATTAGCTGTTTTAGGGTTTGATTTTGTTTTAACTGCAGTTATGTTTAGCAGTTAATAATTTTATAGGTATTAAGGTTTACAAGGTAAAGATAATGGTTTCACGAAAAATAGAAATATTAGTGGGGTTTTTTGTTTCATTAGGTATTTTAGCACTTATTATGTTAGCGCTAAATGTTGCCAATGCGGGAATTGGTGCAAATGGTGAAACCTATATTCTAAAAGCTAAATTTGAAAATATAGGTTCTTTAAAAATACGCTCACCGATAAAGGTTGGTGGTGTTGTTGTCGGTAGAGTTGCCAAAATTGCACTGGACAAAAATGATTATTTGCCTGTTGTTGATATGGAAATATCTACTGATTACAGTCATTTTTCTGAGACTACGGCGGTCAATATATTAACTTCGGGTATTTTAGGTGAACAATACTTAGGATTAAACCCTGGTGTTTTAGTAAATAATGCTGGTACAGATGATGATGAACTAAACGATTTATTTGGGCAAGAAGAGTTAAAGTTACTCGCAGATGGTGATTTTATTACCGATACTAAGTCTGCATTAGTACTTGAAGAATTAATAGGTCAATTTTTATTTAATCAGGGTGGCGAATAACCATGCTAAAAAAAGTTATAGTTTTACTAATATTAAGCGTTGTGATGTTAAGTTCAGGTTTTGCATCTGCACAAGTTTCATTAGACAATCCATATAAAGCAATCAAGCAAGTCGCTGGAAATACTTTTGAGCGTTTGGCAAAAGATCAAACAGCAATCACTAAAAACCCCAATCATTTAAAAAAAGTGGTTGAAGATGAACTTTTACCTTATATCGATTACAAATATGCGGCTTATAAAGTTTTAGGTAGTTATATTCAAAAAATTAGAAGCATCAAAGATAAAGATGAAAAAAAGGCTGAGATAGCTAAAGTTAAACGTTTCATTGAGGTTTTTAAAAGTTATTTGGTAACAACTTATGCGGGTGTTTTCACGCAATATACAGATCAAATAGTTGAATTTGATCCTGCTCAAAAAGTTGAAGATAAAAAAATAGTTATGGTCGGGACGCGTATCGTTGAAAATGGAAAACCTGATATTCATATTGGCTTCAAAATGAAGAAAAACAAAAAAGGACAATGGCGTGCTTATGATATGGTAGCTGAAGGTATTAGTTTACTTGATGCCAAGCAAAGTGAATTGCATGGTATTTTACGAAAAGAAGGGCTTGAGTATGTAATTACTCTTCTGGATAAAAAAAGTAAACTGCCAATTCAAGCTAAAGGTTAAACTCAATGTCTAAGCTTAATTTAATACATGAATCCAAAAATAATTTTAATTTATCTGGTGAATTAAGTCGCGATACGGTTATCGCTTACTCAAATATCAAAAAAATAGCATCTAAAGGTGATGATTGTATTAATTTTAACCTTTCAGGAGTATTAAGAGTTGACACTGCTGGCTTAGCTTGGTTAATTCACATATTATCGGAATTAAGGCAGCAAGGCATTCGCCTTGAGTTAAACAATATACCTGTACAATTGCAAAAACTAATGCAGTTAGGGCAGGTCAGTCATCTATTTGAGTAAAGAGCTAATGGAACCGAATCAAGTCGAAGCAATATTAAAAGAAAATTTATCACTTACAGAAGTGCATGTGAAAGCAAATGGTAACCATTTTGAAGTGATTGCAGTAGGTGAGTGTTTTGAAGAAGTTAGTCGTGTTAAAAAACAGCAACTGGTTTACGCTCCATTAAAAGACTCAATTGCAGATGGTACGATTCATGCTGTGTCTATTCGTGCTTTCACCCCTGTTGAATGGGAAAGAGAGCGCAAATTTATTCTCCCACAATAAGGAGAATATTATGGAACAATTTGTTATTCAAGGTGGTAGTACTTTAGCTGGCGAAGTTACTATTTCAGGTGCAAAAAATGCCGCATTACCTATCTTATTTGCCTCATTATTAGCTAACAGTACAAGTACATTTTTTAATGTCCCTAAATTAAGAGATATAGAAACAACAGAAGCTTTATTAAGTCAGCTTGGTGCAACTATAAAATGGCAAGGCGATACGTTATTAATTGATGGAGCGACTGTAGATAAAATTGTTGCACCATATGAGCTTGTAAAAAAAATGCGCGCTTCAGTGCTTGCTTTAGGGCCTCTTCTTGCACGCTTTGGCGAAGCACAAGTTTCTTTGCCCGGAGGGTGTGCAATAGGTGCGCGTCCAGTTGATTTACATATTAACGGCTTAATTAAAATGGGCGCTGATATTGAAGTTGAAAATGGCTATATCAATGCAAAAGTAGCTGGTCGCTTAAAAGGTGCTCATATCTTTATGGATATGGTAAGTGTAGGGGCTACAGAAAATTTAATGATGGCTGCTGCATTGGCTGATGGTATAACCATACTTGAAAATGCAGCACGAGAGCCAGAAATAATCGATTTAGCAACATATTTAATAGGTATGGGCGCTAAGATTAAAGGTGCCGGAACAGATAGTATTGAAATTGAAGGTATTGAAGAATTAAAAGGGTGTGAGCATAAAATATTACCTGATCGTATTGAAACTGGAACTTTTTTAGTCGCGGCTGCAATGAGTGGTGGTGAAGTTTTATGTAAAAATACAGATCAAAGCTTAGATCCTGTTATTGAAAAATTACGAGCAGCAAATGCTTTTATTGAAGTAACAAATGACAGTATTTATCTTGATATGAGAAATCGAGAGTTGAAGGCTGTAAATATAAAAACGATGCCACACCCTGGTTTTCCAACTGATATGCAAGCTCAATTTACAGCGCTTAATGTTGTCGCTAAAGGTAGTGCAACAATTACAGAAACAATATTTGAAAACCGCTTTATGCATGTACCAGAATTACAACGTATGGGTGCTAATATTCGGTTAGAAGGTAATACCGCTATTTGTGGTGAGACGACTAGCTTATCTGGCGCTCAAGTTATGGCTACAGATTTACGTGCCTCTGCGAGTTTGATCTTAACGGGTATTATTGCCAAAGGTGAAACACTTGTTGATCGTATTTATCATGTTGATCGCGGATATCAAAAGATAGAAGATAAACTCAGCGCTTTAGGTGCAAATATTAAGCGACGTAAAGCATAAAAATAACTTTAGCGAGTAAAGACTTTACTCGCTAAAGTTATTTTATTTATATAGGTTCTAACTCCATTACAGTTACTGGTATTGTTTTCTTTTTACCATCCCGCATTAATTCAAAGTCTATTTTTGTCCCTGGCAAAGTATTCGCTATTTTCTCTAAGTTTTGCTGCATATCGGTGACTATTTCACCATCAATTTTAAAGATGATATCCCTATCTTGTAGCCCTGCTTGCCATGCCGGCCCTAAAGGATCCAGGTTATAAATTTGCATTCCTGCTACGGGTGTTAATTGATCTCTAATGGCAATGCCTGATTTATCTACGGGGTTTGCACTGAAGCCTAAATAGCCTCTTACAACACGTCCATACTTTATGAGTTTATCCATTACATCTTTGGCTATTGAATATGGTACAGCAAAAAATATTCCCTGAATCTCAATATTTCGTTTTGATGTAAATTGGGCTGAATTAATCCCCACTAAAATACCATTAGAATTTACTAACGCACCGCCAGAGTTACCTACGTTAATAGCTGCATCCATCTGTAATAAGTTAGTATGGGAGCTTTGGACTATATTTTGTTTTCCGGTAGCACTAATTATACCTTGAGTAATTGTTTGGCCTAAATTAAGAGGGTTACCTATGGCTAAAACAACATCTCCTACTTGAGGTGTAAAGCTATCATCGGTTGGTACAGTAGGTAGTTGCAAAGCGTCAATTTTTAATAAAGCTAAATCAGTTACGGTATCAAAACCGACTAATTGTGCATTATTAAACTGGCGGCCATCGGCAAGAATTATAATGACTTGGTCGGCATTATTAATGACATGATAGTTAGTTAAAATATAGCCATTTTTAGACATGATCACACCAGAACCTAACTCTTGCGTTGATCTTTGGGGATAACTCGTTTGGTTATTAAAACTTTCTGAATAAATGGTTACAACAGAAGGAGCTGATTTTTGAACACCCGTTGCAAAAGTTAAGTGAGCCTGTGTTAATGCTTCAGGTTGATCATTTGATGGGAATCCAAGAGGCCAAAAATCAGGTCGAAGGGATGGTTTAATAAGCAAAACTAAAAAAGCGATGCCTAATCCAATCAAGATAGGGGAAAGTAAAAATTTTAAAGGTTTTAGCACAGGAGAGTTAACTAATAATGATTAATGTCTACATGATGGCATAAATGATGATAAATGGCACAAAAAAAAGAAACAAGATTAAACATTGTTTCTTTTTTTGCTGTAAGCGGCTCCTTATTGAATCAATAAGAAAATTGAATCTCGTCCACGCTTAACACCTAATACAATATTACCATTGATGTCTTTTAATGAATTAGTTAGGTCTCTTAAGCTAGAAACGCGTTTACGGTTAACTTGAACTATAACATCGCCTTCTTCAAAACCGACACGCTGAGCTGGAGAGCGCTCTTCGAGTTCTGATATAATAATGCCTTTCATATCGTCTCTCGTTGTGCCTACTTCAAGTGCGGCACCTCTAAGCATAGGGTGGAGTTTATCTGCTTCCACTTTGGCAAGCTGTGCACCTCGTAATGTAACATTTACAGTTTTCTTTTTACCGTTTCGAATAAGCTGTAATTTTACTTTTTTACCTTCACCCAAAGTTGATATTTTACTACGCAACTCTTGGAAACCTTGAATGCTATTGCTATTTACGGCTACGATCACATCACCTGTCTCAATCCCAGCATCCGAGGCAGCTGAATCTTCGCTAACGCTCATAACAATCGCGCCTTGTTTCACATCTAATTGTTGTGCTTTTGCAATACCTGCATTTAATGTACGTCCTGAAATACCTAAAGTGCCACGTTTAACCTCACCGTGTTCAATAATTTGATCAACTAAATTTTTCATCATATTGGAAGGGATCGCAAAACCAATTCCAACATTTCCCCCAGAAGCTCCTAAGATAGCAGTATTAATACCAATTAGTTCACCACGTAGATTAACTAACGCTCCACCTGAATTACCTTGGTTTATAGCTGCATCTGTTTGAATGAAATCTTCATAACCCTCAATGTTTAAGCCACTACGACCCATAGCGCTGACAATACCAGAGGTTACTGTATGGCTTAAGCCAAAAGGATTTCCAATTGCTACGGTAAAATCACCAACGCGCAGTTTATCGGAATTAGCTATTTTAACAGCAATTAACTCTTTGGCATCGATTCTAAGTAAAGCAACATCAGATTCTTTATCCGTACCGACTAACTCTGCTTCATATTCTCGACCATCTTGCAGACTAATAATTATTTTTTCAGCATCTTGAATAACATGATTGTTAGTTACTACAAAACCTTCATCAGCATCTATTATGACACCTGAACCTAATCCATTAAAAGGTTGTTTTTGACTTCTTTGTTGACGAGGGTTTCCAAAAAAGAATTCTCTAGGATCTATTTTACGGCGTACTTCTTTAGCACCTGAAACTCTAATGCTGACAACACCTGGGGTAATTTTTTCTAGCATTGGGGCTAAAGTGGGAAGTTGTTGTCCATTTACTGCTATCGGGAGTTTCGCTTGGCTAATACTTGGATTTACTAAAAGGCTTGAAGAAAGAATAATAGCACTTAATAAAGTTAATTTTGTTTTCATAGTCTAAATGTACTCCTGTGTTTATTTATCAAGGATATTAAGTTATTTACTTAATATCCTTGAACTTACTTATAAAGACTATGGGGTAAAAAAAAAGTTCATCAGAAAATGTATTTTGTTTTTTCTTAAATGTAAGTAAATATTTAAACAGTCGGTTCCTTGATAATCTCTTCTTTTTTTGTGCCAGAAAAAATACCTGAATTTTCTTGTGCATAATCCATAGGCTGTGCATCAGTAATATTAGTATGTGCTTTGGGTTCTTCAAGCTGATCTAATGATGCTTGAAGTTGCTCGGTTGTTTCTTTAGAAAAGAAAGGCATTGCTTCTTTTGTATTATCAACCAAAAGTAACTTATTGGTTTGTTGTACGTGATTAGCTAATTGTTCGTAGTTATCTTTCATCTTAGAAACTAGTTTATCAGTACTTGCTAAGTGATCAGCAACATCTTGTTTATATTGCTCCAGATCTGATTTTGCTTTTTCAACTTCTTTTTCTAATTCATCATTTTCATATTGACGTTTAGTGAAAACAGTACCTACAAAAAAACTTGCAATAGCGGTGATTAACAAAAAAGAAAGCCAAGTGATTGTTGACATAAAAATACCCCTGTAATTGAACTAAATGAAAAATAATATACTAACTATAAATATACGCTTACTTGAGCATCGTGTTAATATAAAAACACATAATTTCTGTTTTTTATTAATGTAAAGTTATATGACTCCTTGGCAAAAATATCAATTAGACCTTCAAAGTGACGATTTTCATTACGATGCAGCACAAGAAAATGCAGTAAAAAACTTACAGCGTTTATATGATGATTTGCAAAATGTTCCAGAAGTTAAGGCTGGCTTGTTATCACGTATATTTAAGACTAAACCGGTAAAAAATAATATAAAAGGTTTGTATTTTTGGGGTGGTGTAGGTCGTGGTAAAACTTACTTAGTTGATACCTTTTATGATGCTTTACCTGGTGAGCGAAAAATGCGAATTCACTTTCATCGATTTATGCATCGCGTACATGATGAATTAAAAAAACTAAATGATGTTTCTAACCCTCTTGAAAAGGTCGCTGATAGTTTTAAGGCGCAAACAGATATAATTTGTTTTGATGAGTTTTTTGTTTCTGATATCACTGATGCCATGCTATTAGGTGGACTTATGCAGGAACTATTTAAACGAGATATTATTCTTGTAGCCACTTCAAATATTATTCCAGATGACTTATATAAGTATGGTTTGCAAAGGGAGCGCTTTGTACCTGCAATTAAATTAGTAAATGAAAATACCATAGTGGTAAATGTAGATTCTGGTATTGATTATAGATTACGCACCCTTGAGCAAGCTGAGATATTTCACAGCCCCTTAGATGAGCAGGCAGATAAAAACTTATATGAGTATTTTACGAAGCTGTCACCAGAGCTTGGGCACAAAGAGAAAAAAATCGAAATTGAAGGTCGCATGCTTAATACTCGAATGGAAGCCGATAGTATTGTAATGTTTGATTTCACTGAATTATGTGAAACCGCCCGTAGCCAAGTCGATTATATGGAAATTAGTCGTATCTATCACACGGTACTATTATCTAATGTAAAAATGATGGGTAGACAAAATGATGATGCTGCTAGACGTTTTATCGCTTTGGTGGATGAGTTTTATGAGCGTAATGTGACTTTGATTATTTCTGCTGAAGCTGAATTAATATATCTATATGAAACAGGCATGTTAGATTTTGAATTTAAACGTTGTATTAGCCGCTTACAAGAAATGCAATCTTTAGAATACTTATCAAGAGAACATTTAGCTTAATTTAAAGTAGATTATTATTACTCAATTTATGCAGCAGTTAGAATAATTAGTTTAATAAAACTGTTGCATTTATCATCAATCTCACTATAATACGCAAACTTTCAGAATTATTATTGCTAATTTGATTAGTTTTACTGGAAGTAATAGGCACTGATTTGGATATCAAGTCGTGCTAAACAAGAACTCCGATTTGGAGTTCATCGGTAAGAACATAAACGCAACTGACACTAGTTTACTAGGTGTATCAGTGCGTATTATTGTGTTCTTTTTAAATGCTCTTTTTAATATTTGAGGTTTAAGAATGTCAAGTCAACGCATTCGTATTCGCCTGAAAGCTTTTGACCATAGATTGATTGATCAATCAACTTTGGAAATCGTGGAAACAGCGAAGCGCACTGGCGCACAGGTTCGTGGTCCTATTCCACTACCAACACGCTTTGAGCGTTTTACAGTACTAACTTCACCGCACGTTAATAAAGACGCGCGTGACCAGTACGAAATCCGCACCCATAAACGTCTGATAGACATCGTAGAACCAACTGATAAGACTGTTGATGCATTAATGCGTCTTGATCTTGCAGCTGGTGTTGATGTTCAAATCAGCCTGGGTTAATCGGAAGATTAGAGAGGTTTTAGGAAAATGGCATTAGGTCTAGTCGGTCGTAAAGTGGGCATGACACGTATCTTCACTGAAGATGGTGCATCAATCCCAGTAACGGTTATCGAAGCAACACCTAACCGCATCACTCAGATTCGTTCTGAAGAAGTTGATGGTTATAGTGCGCTTCAAGTAACTGCAGGCACTAAGAAAGCAAGTCGCGTAAATAAAGCTGAAGCAGGTCACTTTGCTAAAGCTGGCGTAGAAGCTGGTCTTGGTCTGTGGGAATTTCGCCTTAACGGTGATGAGGGTGAGTTCGCGCTTGCTCAAGAAATCACTGTAGAGTTATTCAATGACGTAAACAAAGTTGACGTTACTGGTAATTCTAAAGGTAAAGGCAATGCTGGCGTAATTAAACGCTGGAACTTTGCAATGCAAGACGCAACTCACGGTAACTCTCTTGCTCACCGTGCACATGGTTCAATCGGTCAAAATCAGTCTCCGGGCAAGGTTTTTAAAGGCAAAAAAATGTCTGGCCACATGGGTAATGAGCGTGTAACGACTCAAAACCTTGAACTTGTACGTGTTGACGTTGAGCGTAACTTACTGTTAGTTAAAGGCGCAGTGCCTGGCGCTATCGGTGGCGATGTTATCGTTAAACCTGCTGTTAAAGCATAAGTCCT
Organism: Pseudoalteromonas denitrificans DSM 6059; assembly: GCF_900112265.1. Taxonomy (GTDB): domain Bacteria; phylum Pseudomonadota; class Gammaproteobacteria; order Enterobacterales; family Alteromonadaceae; genus Pseudoalteromonas; species Pseudoalteromonas denitrificans. The sequence continues at coordinate 37,831 of NZ_FOLO01000047.1, forward strand.
GGAGATTTAGTAATGGAATTAGTATTGAAAGACGCTAAAGGCGCTCTTGAAGTATCCGATGCTACTTTTGGACGTGAGTTTAACGAAGCATTAGTACACCAAGTAGTAGTTGCATTTGCAGCTGGTGCTCGTCAAGGTACTAAAGCTCAGAAGACTCGTTCTGAAGTAAGTGGCGGTGGTAAAAAGCCGTGGAATCAAAAAGGTACTGGCCGTGCACGTGCTGGTACAATCCGTAGCCCAATTTGGCGCTCGGGTGGTGTGACGTTTGCAGCTAAGCCGCAAGATCACAGCCAAAAAGTTAACCGTAAAATGTACCGCGGCGCAATCCGTAGTATTCTTAGCGAATTAGTTCGTCAAGAGCGTTTAATTGTTGTTGAAAACTTTGGCATCGAAGCGCCAAAGACTAAGCACCTTGTAGCTAAGCTTAAAGAGCTTGAGCTGAAAGACGTACTTATCGTTACTGAAGAAGTTGATGAGAATTTATTCTTATCTTCTCGTAACCTTTATAAGGTTGACGTACGTGACGTAGCTGGTATTGATCCAGTAAGTCTAATCGCATTCGATAAGGTTCTTATTACAGCAGCTGCTGTTAAGCAACTTGAGGAGTCATTAGCATGATCCGTGAAGAGCGTTTATTAAAGGTTATTTTAGGCCCGCACATCTCTGAAAAAAGTACAATTAATGCTGAAACAAACAACGCAGTTGTTTTTAAAGTAGTTAATGATGCAACTAAAGCTGAAGTTAAAGCAGCTGTAGAAAAGCTTTTTGAAGTAGAAGTAACGGGTGTTCGTACATTACTTGTTAAGGGTAAAACAAAGCGTACAGGAGCTCGTTTCGGTCGTCGTTCTGACTGGAAAAAAGCCTACGTTACTCTTAAAGAAGGTAGTGAACTAGACTTTGTCGGCGGCGCCGAGTAATTTAGGAGTTAGAATTATGGCACTTCAGAAGTGTAAACCAACTTCTCCGGGTCGTCGTCACCTAGTTAAAGTGGTTAACTCTGAGCTACATAAGGGTAAACCATACGCACCACTTTTAGAGAAAAAATCTAAATCAGGTGGTCGTAATAACAATGGTCGTATTACGGTTCGTCACATTGGTGGTGGTCACAAGCATCATTACCGTGTAGTTGATTTTAAACGTAACAAAGATGGCATTCCAGCTAAAGTTGAGCGTTTAGAATACGATCCAAACCGTAGCGCAAACATCGCACTTGTATTATATGCAGACGGTGAGCGTTCATACATCATTGCACCTAAAGGCGTTTCTGCCGGTGATGCTATCCAGTCTGGTGTTGATGCACCGATCAAAGCTGGTAACACATTACCAATGCGTAACATGCCTGTAGGTTCTACAGTACATTGTGTTGAGTTAAAACCAGGTAAAGGTGCACAAATTGCACGTTCTGCTGGTTCTTACGTACAAATCCTAGCTCGTGATGGTCAGTATGTAACATTACGTCTTCGTTCAGGCGAAGTTCGTAAAGTTGAATCTGATTGTCGTGCGACATTAGGTGAAGTAGGTAATGCTGAACATATGCTTCGTTCTTTAGGTAAAGCTGGTGCTAGTCGCTGGCGTGGCGTTCGCCCAACTGTTCGTGGTGTTGCCATGAATCCAGTTGATCACCCACACGGTGGTGGTGAAGGTCGTACATCTGGTGGTCGTCATCCTGTGTCTCCATGGGGTAAGCCTACTAAAGGTGCTAAAACGCGTAAGAACAAGCGTACGGATAAATTTATAGTACGTCGTCGTACTAAGTAATATTGAGGAATAGCCATGCCACGCTCTCTCAAGAAGGGTCCTTTTATTGACCTACACTTGCTGAAGAAGGTAGAGAAAGCTTTGGAAAGCGGTGATAAGAAGCCAATTAAAACTTGGAGCCGTCGTTCAATGATCATACCTAACATGATCGGATTGACCATTGCTGTCCATAATGGTCGCCAGCACGTACCTGTATTCGTTACAGACGAAATGATCGGTCACAAACTGGGTGAATTTGCGCCAACTCGTACTTATCGCGGTCATGCTGCTGATAAGAAAGCGAAAAAGAGATAAGGGGTTAAAAAATGCAAGCATTAGCTAAACATAAATTTGCCTCTGGTTCAGCGCAAAAAGCTCGTCTAGTAGCAGATCAAATCCGTGGTTTAGCGGTAGATCAAGCTCTAGAAATCCTAGCGTACAGCAACAAATCAGCTGCTGTATTAGTTAAAAAAGTACTTGAGTCTGCTATTGCTAACGCAGAGCATAACGAAGGTGCCGACATTGATGAGCTACGTGTAGCTACGATCTTTGTGGACGATGGTCCTACAATGAAGCGTATCATGCCACGTGCTAAAGGACGCGCAGACCGCATCCTTAAGCGTTCAAGCCACATCACTGTTGTGGTTTCAGATAACTAGGAGTAATAGTAATGGGACAAAAAGTTCATCCTACTGGTATTCGCCTAGGTATATCGAAACCTTGGGTTTCTACTTGGTTCGCGAATTCTAAAGATTTTCCAGATATGCTTTTCGGCGATCATCAAGTACGTGAGTACCTTACAAAGGCACTAAAAAGCGCGTCACTTGCTAAAATCGTAATCGAACGTCCAGCTAAATCTATCCGCGTTACAATTCACACGGCTCGTCCTGGTGTTGTAATCGGTAAGAAAGGCGAAGACGTAGAAAAGCTCCGTAAAGCAGTAACAAAGATTGCTGGTGTACCTGCTCAGATTAATATCTCTGAAGTTCGTAAGCCAGAGCTTGAAGCAAAATTAGTTGCTGATAGCATTGCATCTCAACTTGAGCGTCGTGTTATGTTCCGTCGTGCTATGAAGCGCGCAGTACAAAATGCAATGCGTATTGGTGCCAAGGGTATCAAAGTACAAGTTGGTGGTCGTTTAGGTGGTGCAGAAATCGCACGTGCTGAATGGTACCGTGAAGGCCGTGTTCCACTACACACTTTACGTGCTGACATCGACTATGCAACAGCAGAAGCTAATACTACTTACGGTATCATCGGTGTTAAAGTTTGGATCTTTAAAGGCGAAGTTATTGGTGGTCTTCCACTTAAAACTGAAGTTGAAAAGCCATCTAAACGCGGCCCGAAAAAGCCACGTAAAAGTGCTAAGTAGAGGAAGCGAATAATGTTACAGCCAAAACGTACAAAATTCCGTAAAGTGCATAAAGGTCGCAACCGCGGTCTTGCGCAAAACGGTAACAAAGTAAGCTTCGGTACTTTCGGTTTGAAAGCAGTTGGCCGTGGTCGTATGACTGCACGTCAAATTGAAGCCGCTCGTCGAGCTATGACTCGTCACGTTAAGCGTCAAGGTAAAATCTGGATCCGTGTGTTCCCTGATAAGCCTATCACAAATAAGCCGCTTGAAGTTCGAATGGGTAAAGGTAAAGGTAGTGTGGAATATTGGGTTTGTGAAATCCAACCAGGCCGCGTACTTTACGAGATGGAAGGAGTTCCTGAAGAGCTTGCACGTGAAGCTTTCGAACTTGCTGCTTGTAAACTACCATTCAAGACAACATTTGTAACTCGGACGGTGATGTAATGAGCGCTAACGAACTTAAAGACAAAAATGTAGAAGAGCTAAATACTGAGCTTCTAGAACTACTTCGTGAGCAATTCAATATGCGCATGCAAGCAAGTACTGGTCAGTTAGCACAAACACATTTGCTAAGAAAAGTACGTCGCGATATTGCGCGTGTTAAAACGGTTATCAACCAGAAGGCAAACGCATAATGAGCGAAAATATCCGTACTCTTCAAGGCCGTGTAGTTAGTAACAAAATGGACAAGTCTATTGTTGTTGCTATTGAGCGTCAGGTGAAGCACCCAATCTATGGTAAATTCATCAAACGTACAACTAAGCTACATGCACATGATGAAAGCAACACATGTAAAGAAGGTAACATCGTGACGATTCGCGAATGTGCACCTATCTCTAAAACTAAGTCTTGGACTTTAGTTGCTGTTGTTTCTGAAGCTTAATTAGTACTTACTAATCTAAGTTTTAGACTAAAAACCCACTCTTAGGAGTGGGTTTTTTTATGGCCAAAATAAATAACCTATGTGCTTAAAAATTAAATACTAGGTATTAGTTTGTTTCTATTTTTGCTAAGGCAAGTTTATTAGTATTTACTCAGCTAGATTTTAGACTAGAGTGAACTCTTCGGCGTATTTTATTGTTTTTAAGCTCGGCTGGAGGGGGATAACGGTTAAAGCAAGCTCCGCTACTATTAATGTAATGCAAAAAATCGTATTTTTTGTATAATTGTCGGCCTCATTATTTATTAATCTATTCTGCAGTTGCCCTATGAAACGAACTTTTACCAAACCTTGGACAGATTACGAACTTATTGATGCTGGAAATCAAAAAAAGTTAGAACGCTGGGGCGATATTATCACTATTCGCCCTGATATGAATGCCTATTTTAAATCAATATTAAGTGACAAAGAGTGGCAAAATAAGGCTCACTTTGAATTTGTAGAAAGCTCAAAAAGTTCAGGTAGTTGGTCAGCACTTAAAGCGGACACGCCAACTAAATGGGCGATTCAATTTAAGCAATTAACACTAAATATTGAACTGACCAAATTCAAGCATGTAGGGGTATTTCCGGAGCAAAGAGTTAATTGGGATTTTATTACGGAGCACTTAAATAAAGACGATCGTTTTCTAAATTTATTTGCATATACAGGTGCAGCATCAATAGCTGCACGCGCTCAAGGTGCCGAAGTCTTTCATTGTGATTCAGTAAAACAAGTAATTACTTGGGGCAATGAGAACATGCAATCGTCAGGCTTATCCGATATTCATTGGATTCATGAAGATGCGCTTAAATTTGCACAACGTGAAATTAAACGTGATAAGAAATATAAGGGGATTGTGATGGATCCGCCTGCGTTTGGTATTAGTGCAAAAAAGGCACGCTGGAAAATTGAAAATAAATTCCCTGAGTTATTATCGTCAGCATTAGAATTAAAAGAGAAGGGGGGATTTATTATCATTAATACATACTCTCCTCGGTTAGACGAAGAAAAGATTCGTAAAATTGCAAGTGGGTTAGTAGAGAATGAATCAGTTGAAGTAACAACGCTCAGTATGAAAACGACTACCGGAAAAACCTTAGAGTATGGTTTAAGAACAATTATTACGGGGTAGTTTTGATTTTTTGTTTTAAAATAAATTTATGAAAATCAGAGTTTGGGGAAATGCTATTGTCATTTCCCTATTTTTTAATGTCGTTTCAAACATAAGACAACTAAAGTGAACTTTCCATAATCTTAGCTATCTATATAATTTCAATATAAAAAATATAACTTAATTATGGAAATAAGACGTTGGGGAGGTGCGCTTGCTATTTCCTTGGTATTACACGCAATACTGCTATTTTTATTACTAAAAAATAACTCAAGAACAAAAGTGGTTGAATTAAAAGAACAAGCATTAAAAACCTATATTGTATCTTATGTAGAGCAAAAACGATTACTAAAAAAGGATGAGAAATTAGAGGTGAAAACACAAGCAAAAAATATAAAAAAAATTACTAAAAGTAATGAGTTAAAACTTGAAAAAGTTATTAAACAGAAGACAAACAAGCTAGTTATAGATAAAAATATAAATGCTGAAGTGCAAGAAGATTTAACTCTAAAAAATCAAAATAAAACAAAAACCTTTAAGAAATTGAACCCGTATTCTGGAGTCAGCAGCATTATAAACCAAGAGTATAACCGTTCACGGCAAGATCATTATAAATTGAACTTATAGAACAAGTAGCGATCAGATCAAGGCATAATCCCCCTTTGGTAACTTAATATGAGCGCTACTTTTTTGAAACACTTTAATTCTATTACAGATCCTCGCATTGAGCGCTGCAAAAAGCATGAACTTATCGATATTCTTCTGCTAGCAATTAGTGCCGTACTCTCTGGTGCACAAGGATGGGAGGATATTGAAGACTTTGGGCATCTAAAGCTTGATTGGTTAAAAAGATATGGCTCTTTCGACGCTGGAATTCCAAAGCATGACACTATTGCTCGTGTCGTCTGTCG